>JBOGYZ010000249.1:0-10510 GCA_050697015.1 Solirubrobacterales bacterium | reverse complement strand
ACTCCATGTCTAACACGAACCGAAACTTGACGTCGCCCGAGACCATCCGTACGTAGTCCGCGTCTATCTGGTCCATGCGGAACATCTCTAAGTCTGAGACGACGCCCTGATCGGCGCAGAAGTCGAGCATCTCCTGGGTCTCGGCGATGCCGCCGATCAACGAACCGCTGAATGAGCGCCGGCCTGCCGTCCGCTCCGCCAGGTCGCCGAGTGGAACCCCTCACCTCCGCCGCCGCGGCCTAGACGAGTCCCACCTCGGTGACATCGAAGAGGCCGCCGCGGCCGTCGATCGAATGCTTGATCGGACCACGGACACCCTCTCCGGCGCTGACACGTATCTCCAACCGACTGAGCCACGGCTTCCTCATCGGTCGGATCACCCTGACCTCGGTGAGGACCGGACCATCCGGCGGGAGGATCGACAGTCCCTCCTCGAGCGCCTGCCAACGCCTTTCCACCGTCTGGCTTAGCTGGCGACCGCAGGCTTCGTCAAGTAGCAGCAGCTCCTTTTTGGCCCAGCATCGAAGCGTGAAGCCGGAGCCGACCGATCCCGGCAGAGCAACGGCAAGCTCGCGTTCGTCCCTCCTGAGGTCCCCTCTCCAGCGCTTGATCGTCTCCTCGCGCCTCTTTCGCGCCGCACGGGCCGCCAAGCGAAGTTCGTATCGCCAGGATCCCCAGCCGACGAATGCGCCTGCGACCAGCACTCCGAAGACGTAGTTCAGGAGGTGTCGGTCGGAGAGATTGACGTCGACCGCGAACCCGCCCGCGATCGCCACAAATAGAACCAGGAAGGTCCAGGGCGCCATCCCCAAAATGTCACGGGGGGAATCCACCAGCCTCGAGGCGAGGGCGAGGACAATGAGGAGGATGACTCCGAAAGCCAGCGGCAGCGCGATATGCGACACGACATCGGCGCTCACTGGTTCGTTGTCGTAGACGGCGACGAGCGCGGTCTCCGCGGTGACCATCGCGGAGATGATGACTACGGCCGAGACCATTCCCTCGAAAAGCGCGACCGGTGATCGCGAGTTCCGCGGCCTGGACCGCGCCGCGAAGAACGGCGTGACCAGAGCAGCGATCATCACCGTGCCGGCCAGCCCAGCGAGTACGAGTAGTACTTCGCGGGCGCTCTCGCTCATTTCCTGATGACCCATGCTTCCCCCTGTCTGATCGGCGTTAACTCAGAAATGTGTGTGTGGAGTTTCGGTCGCTGGAGGACCACAACTCCACACACATCATCTTGAGCGGAGGAAGCCGGTGATCGCCTCGGCCATCGACTTGGCGGCGAGTTTCTGGAAGCTCGGCTTCACCAGGCGACCGGCGTCGGCGGCGTTGCGCATGTTCACGCACTCGATCAAGACCTTGGGGACGGTGGTGAGGTTCAGGCCCGCCAGGTTGTTCCTGGGGGCGAAGCCGTTCGAGCCGTCGTAGTTGGAGACCGGGATGCCGGTGAGCAGCGTGTAGCGGTGGAGGAGGATGCGGCCGAAGCGGTGGGAGGAGGCGATCACCTTGTCATTGGGGCCGTCGGGGACCGGGGTGAGGATGGCGACGCCGCGGCCGGATGCGGGGCCGCCGTCGGCGTGGATGTCGATCGCGACGTCGGCGTGCGCCCGGTTGAGGATCTGGGCGCGGCGGTCGATGCAGGGGCCGACGCCGTGGTTGGTCTTGCGGGTCATCACGACCTTGGCGCCCTCGCGGAGGAGGTAGGCGCGCAGATACATCGCGACGTTGAAGTTGAAGCGCGCCTCGGTGTAGCCGGCGTTCGTCTCCGTCCCGGTGGTGTCGCACGCCTCGCTTTCGCGGCCATTCCAGACCGGCTGGTTGATGAAGCTGGGGTCCGAGGAGTTGCCTCCGTTGTGGCCGGGGTCGATGCCGACGACCGCGCCCGCCAGCGGATGGTGCGCGCCGGCCATGCTGAGGACGGCGAGGAGCGAGGCGAGGAAAGTCACGGCGGGGAATCTAGCCCGTGTGCAAGGCTCGGGGGGTGAAACGGATCGTCTTGCTCGACGACTACCAGGGCGTCGCCCTCGACTACGGCGGCTGGGACCGCGTCCCGGACGAGTGGCAGGTGGTCGCCCTCGAGCAGCACATCGACGATGCCGACGCGCTGGTCGAAGCGCTCTCCGGCGCCGAGATCGTCGTCGCGATGCGCGAGCGCACGCTGTTCGGAGCCGCGATCCTCGACCGCCTCCCGGACTTGAGGCTGCTGATCACCACCGGGATGGCGAACGCCTCGATCGACGTCGCCGCGGCGCAGGCCAACGGCATCACGGTGTGCGGGACCGCCTCCAAGGGACCGCCGACCGCCGAGCTCAGCTGGGGCCTGATCCTCTCGCTGCTGCGCTCGATCCCGGCCGAGAACGCCGCGATGCGCGAGGGCGGCTGGCAGACGACGATCGGCGGGGACCTCGACGGGGCGACGCTCGGGCTGGTCGGGCTCGGCCGGTTGGGTCGGAAGATGACGACGATCGGCGCGGCCTTCGGCATGGAGGTGCTCGCCTGGAGCGAGAACCTGAACGCGGAGGCGGCGCGCGAGGTCGGCGCCGAGCCGGTCGAGAAGCTCGCACTCTTCGAACGCGCCGACATCGTCTCCGTCCACTACAAACTGAGCGAGCGCAGCCGCGGTCTCGTCGGGGCCGCCGAGATCGGCGCGATGAAGCCGAGCGCCTACCTGATCAACACCTCGCGCGCGCCGATCGTCGACACCGACGCGCTGCTCGCGGCGCTCGAGAGCGGCACGATCGCGGGCGCGGGCATCGACGTCTACGACACCGAGCCACTGCCCGCCGACCACCCGCTGCGGAGCGCCCCGCGCACGGTGCTGACCCCGCACCTCGGCTACGTCACCGAGGACACCTACGCGACCTTCTTCGGCGACGCGGTCGAGAACGTGCTCGCCTACCTCGACGGCGCGCCGGTGCGCGTCATCGAGGGCTGACCTACTTCCCCGCTTCGGCGGCGACGTATTCGGAGACGGTGGTGATTTCTTCCGGCGTCAGGATTTCCTTGGTGCCGAAGGCAGGCATCGGCCCGCCGCCCGTGATCACCTGCTTTTCCACCCTTTCCTCGTCGGGTTTCAGTTCGTCGAGGTTCGGCCCGACTTGGCCGCTCGCTCCGGCTGCTTTGAGGGTGTGACAGGAGGCGCAGTTGGTGCTGAAGATGGTCTTGCCTTCACCGCTCGCCGCCGATTCGCCGCCGGCTTCTTCTTCTTCTTCTTCGGCCGGTTCTTCGGCTTCTTCTTCTTCGGCCGGTTCTTCTTCCGCGCCTTCTTCTTCGGCCGGTGGCGGCGCTTCTTCGGCGGTCGATTCCGACGAGCTCGATCCGCCGCCACCGCATCCCGCCAGCACGACGGCGCCGGCCAGCGCGAGGATCACGAACAGAATCAGAAGCTTCGGGGTCTTCGAGACGGTCATCGGGTCCTCCGAGCAGTCGTGGTGCTGGATCTATGCTCCGTCGAGCCTTGCGTGCTCTGCTTGCCCTCGCCCTGACCGTACTCGTCCTCGCCGGCTGCGGGGGTGGGAATGATCAAACCTTGGAGGACATCGGCTGGCCGAGCTGGGGCAACGTTGCCGAGAACACCCACTTCGCGCTCCTCCACCAGGTGGACCGGGAGAACGTCAAGGGGCTCCGCGTCGCCTGGACCCGCCCGGGCGGCCAGGGGCAGAGCGCCTGGGAGACCTTCCCGATCGTGGTCGGTCGTACCATGTACTACGACACCGGCCTCGACCAGGTCTTCGCCGTCGACGCGGCCACCGGCAAGGTCCGCTGGACCTACTCGCCGCCGGTCAACTTTCTCGCCGGCCCAGGCCTGGAGCTCTCGGAGCCGGTCAGCCGCGGCGTCACCTACGGCGCCGGAAAGATCTTCGTCACCACCGCCGACGACCAGCTGATCGCGCTCGACGCCGGCACCGGCAGGGTGAAGTGGAAGACGCAGGTCGTCGACCCCGAACAGGGCAACACGATGAACTCGCCCGGAACCTTTTGGAAGGGGGAGATCCTGGTCGGCGGCCCGGCAGGGGACGCAGGCCTGCGCGGCTTCGTCGCCGCCTACGACGCCGCCACCGGCAGGCAGCTCTGGCGCACCCACATGGTCCCGCCGCCCGGCAAGGGCTGGAACCGGGCGCGCGGGACCCACGGCGGCGGTGACGTCTGGATGCCGCCGACGGTCGACCCGCGGAGCGGCACCGCCTACGTCGCCACCGGCAACCCGACCCCCGGCTTCACCAACGCCGACCGTCACGGCTGCAACCCGATGGCCGACGCGGTGGTCGCGCTTGACGCGAAGAGTGGTGAGATCGAGTGGAGCCACACCCTCTTCTGCGACGACAGCTGGGACTACGACACGGTGCAGGCACCGATGGTCCTCGACGTGAAGAGGGGAGGCGAGACGACCCGCGCGGTCGGCAGCGGCAATAAGGCCGGCTACTACGCGGTGCTCGACGCGAAGACCGGCAAGCCGATCTCCCGTTCCCCTTTCATCACCAGGTTCTCCCGCCCGCACCTGCGCCCGACGCGGAAGGGAACCGTCGTCTGCCCGGGGATCTTCGGTGGCATCGAGTACGGCCCCGCGGCGCTCGACCCGACCCCTGAACGTGAATCGATCTTCATCGCCGGCAACCAGATGTGCCAGCGCTACAAGCTTGCCTCCCGCGAGGCGGTCCAAACCCGCGCCCCCGGCGAGGACGACCTCGGCGGCACGGTAGAACAGGTCGGCCCCGCGACCGGGGTACTCGCCGCGCTCGACCCGGCGACCGGCAAGCTCCGCTGGAAGGTGAAGCTGCCGAGCACCTCCAACGGCGGCGCCCTCGCCACCAGCGGCGGCCTCGTCTTCGTCGGCGACGACGACGGCTACCTGCGGGCCTTCGACGGGCGGACCGGCAAGGTCCTCTGGCGCTACGACCTGCACCGGCGGGTCGGGTCCGCCCCGATCGCCTACTTGGTCGACGACGTCCAATACATCGTGATCGCCGCGGGCGGTTCGCTGGTGGAAGCGAAGGGGACCGTCCCCGACGCGCCCGCCCGGCTCTTCGTCTTCCGCCTGGGCGGGTAGCCGGCCGAAGCCCCCCAACTCGCTTGGCTAAAGTCACCGTTTGATGACCGCGGATACCGCCTCTCTCACCGGCACCGCTGACCTCGCCCCGCTGGAGCCCGAGGAGTTCCAGCGTGTCGCCGCGGCGATCGAGGGGGCGGTCGGCAAGATCGTGGTCGGTCAGCACGAGGCGGTCAGGGGCGCCCTGATCTGCCTGATCGCGGGTGGCCACGCGCTGCTCGAGGGTGTCCCGGGCCTCGGCAAGACGACCCTGGCCCGCGCCCTCGCCGGGGCGCTCGAACTGGACCCGAAACGGATCCAGTTCACCCCCGACCTGATGCCCGCCGACATCACCGGCACCACCGTGCTGATCCAGGGCGCCGACACGCAGGAGACGCAGCTGCGCTTCGAACCGGGGCCGGTCTTCGCCAACGTGGTGATCGCCGACGAGATCAACCGCGCCGCGCCGCGCACCCAGAGCGCCCTGCTCGAGGCGATGCAGGAGCACACCGTCACCACCGCCAACATGACCCGCGAGCTGCCCGCGCCGTTCTTCGTCCTCGCCACCCAGAACCCCGTGGAGATGTACGGGACCTACCCGCTGCCCGAGGCCGAGCTCGACCGCTTCTTCCTCAAACTGCGCTTCGAGTTCCCGCCGGTGGCCGAGCTGAACGAGATGGTCGGGCTGACGACCACCTCCGAGCACGACCGGGCCCAGCAGTCGGCGGCGCCGGTCGCCGACGCGACCACCGTGCTGCGGATGAACGCGCTGGTCCGCTCCGTCCCCGCTGCCGCGCACGTCATCGACTACGCCAGTCGGCTGGTCGTCTCGCTGCACCCGGAGAACGAGACCGCGACCGATCAGGTGAAGCGCTTCGTCCGCCTCGGCCCGAGCCCGCGCGGCGCCCAGGCGCTCGCCCTCGCCGGGCGCGTCGCGGCGCTGATGGAGGGCCGCCACAACCTCTCGATAGACGACGTCCAGGCGATCGCGCTGCCGGCCCTGCGCCACCGCCTCGTGCTCTCGATCGACGCTGAGCGCCAGAACGTCTCGCCGGACGAGATCGTCAGCGGCGCGATCGAGGCGCTGCCGCGGGAGACGCCGTAGCCGCGGCGCCGGAGCCCAGCGCACCGGGCGCGTCGCTGATCGACGCCGCCGAGCTGCGCCAGCTCGAAACGCTTTCGCTCGCTGGGGTCGAAGCGGTCGTCGCCGGCTTCGGCGGCCAGCGCGCGGGTGCCCAGCGCACCCGCGGCCTCGAATTCGTCGACTACCGCCGCTACACGCCCGGCGACGACCTGCGCTCGATCGACTGGAATGTCTACGCGCGCCTGCGCGAGGTCGTCGTCAAAGCGGCGCCCGCCGAGGGTCACGTCGACCTGGCTCTGCTGCTCGACGGCAGCCGCTCGATGGACGACGGGGCGCCCTCGCGCTTCCGCTACGCGCAGGAGCTCGGCGCGATGCTCGGTACCGTCGCCCTGCTCGGCTCCGACGTGGTCACCGTCCACATGCTCGCCGACGGCACCTCCTTCACCGGCGCCCGCCTCGCCGCGGCCCACCTGGTCGGCGAGCTGATCGAGGAGGTGGGGGGGCTGCCGCGCGGGACGAAGACGGACCTCGCCGCCAGCGTGCGCGACTATCGCCGCGGCGCCGAGCCCGCGGACCTCGTGGTGCTCCTCTCGGACGGCCTCGCCGAGCCCGCCGCGCTCGCCGAAGCGGTCGACGAGGTGGCCGGCTCCGGCCGCGCCGCCGCCGCCTTCGTCCACCTGGTCGAGAGCGAGGCCGCTGTCGCCGCCCTGGAGGGCGCCTACGAGCTGGAGGACCGCGAGACCGGCGAGCGGCTCGTGGTCGAGGTGACCCCGCGCGTCCGTGCCACCTATGAAGAGCGGATCGAGTCCGCCTCCACCGTCCTGAAGGACCGCTGCGGCGACCGCGGCGTCACCTACCTCCGCGCACCCACCCACATCGCCCCGATCGACTTCCTCTTCGGCGCCGCCCGGGACGCCCGGCTGGTCAGCCTCTAGACTCGCGCCATCGCGCCTCGGGAGGGCGCTCGGATGAGGAGGGATAGATGCTTAGGTGGGCGCTGTGGGTGCTTGGCATGGGCGTTCTTGTCGCCGTCATGGTCGCCGGGGCGGCGACCGCCTCGGGGGGCGAAGAACCGGTCACGGTCCGGGTGGAAGAAACCGATTGGACGCCCGATGTCGGGTTCAGCCCCAAGGCCTTGTCGAAGACGACCTACACCCCGATCCGGGGTTTCGTCAGCCAGGAATTGCGCGCGTTCCCCCACCCTCCGGCGGAGCGCGAATTACTACTCGAACTCGACCGGAACGTGATGATCCAGACGCAAGGCCTGCCGGTCTGCCGCGTCGGGTTACAGACCGGGCGCACCGTCGACGAAACGTGCAAGGGGACGATCGTCGGCCACGGCGAAGAGACCATGCAGGTCGCCTTTGCCGAACAGAACCCGATCGACGTTCCGGCGAAGTTGCAGATCTTCAACGGCGGCGAACGCGACGGCGCGATCACGATGTACGTCTACGGCTATTTCTCGGCGCCGATCAGCGGGTCACTGATCACCAAGGTCGTCTTCACCCGCATCCACGACGGCCGCTTCGGCTGGCTCGCCGACGCGCAAATGCCACAGATAACCGGTGGCAGCGGATCCGTCGTCGACCTCGACCTGAAGATCGGCAGGCAGTACTCCTACGAGGGCAAGAAGGCGAGTGTCCTCTCCGCCAAGTGCGCCGACGGCAAGCTCCAGGCCCACTTTCAAGTCGGGTTCGAAGACGGGACCAGCGGCGAAACAACGGTCACCCGCGCTTGCACGCCGGAAGGCTGATCTGACCCCTACGGGCTCTTGAGTTCGGGCCCGGTCGGCAGCTTCTTGCCGCCGAGCTTGAACGCGATCACGCGGGCGCCGATTTCACCTAGTTCTTCGGAGGCGGTGAGGGCAGCGCCGCCAACGGTGGCGAGGACGTACTGGGTGCCGTCGATCGAGTAGATGACGGGGGCGGTGCCGAAGGCGAGTTTGAGGTTGGCTTGCCAGAGGTCGTCGCCGTTCTCGGCGTCGAAGGCGTAGAGGATGCCCTGCTGGTCGCCGGTGAAGACGAGGCCGCCGGCGCTGGCGGTGGCGCCGCCGTCCATCGGGGTCGGCATGTCGTGCTTCCAGAGGACCTTGCCGGTGTTGACGCCGACGGCGGTGAAGGTGCCGGTCTTCTCCGTGTCTTTGGGGACGACGCGGTCGCCGGCGAAGGCTTTCTCGCCATTGTGGCTTTCGTAGGTGACCCGGAGGTACATGCAGAGGTTGATCCCGGAAACGTAGACCGCCTGCGTTTCCGGGCTGTAGGCGAGCGGCGAATACTGGGAGCCGCCGACCGCGCCGGGGCACTCGAGCGTTGCTTTGGTGGTGGGCGGCTTGTGGTCGCGCTTGACGAAGCCGACCGGCGGGAAGAGGTCTTCGCCGGTTTCCGCGTCGAGGAGGAAGAGCAGGCCGTTCTTGCCCGCCTCGGCGAGGCCGCGCTTCTTTTCGCCGTTGATTTCGACGTCGAAGAGGACGACGGGGCTCTCGGCGTCGTAGTCCCAGAGGTCGTGGGCCTGCTCCTGGTGGAACCACTTGAGCTTGCCGGTGTCGGCGTCGAGGGCGAGGATCGAGTCGGTGTAGAGGTTCTTGCCCGGCCGTTTCGCGCCGACCAGGACCGGCGCCGGGTTGCCGGTGCCGACGTAGACGGTGTTGGTCGCCGGGTCGACCGTCGGCGGCATGTAGATGGTGCCGCCACCGCCGCCCTTCGGCACCCACTTGGTGCCCGCCTTGGGGACGGTGTAGAAGGTCCAGAGTTCTTTGCCGGTCTTCGCGTCGTAGGCGGAGAGCTTGCCGCGCACCCCGTCCTCGGACCCGGAGACGCCGACGTAGACCTTGCCGTCGTAGGCGGTCGGCGCCATCGACTCATAAGCCCCGGTGGCCGGGTCTTCGACCTGCGAGGACCAGAGTCGCTCGCCGGTCTTCTGGCTGATCGCCTGCAGTTTGTTGTCGAAGGTGAGGACGAAGAGCTTGCCGTCTTCCGCGGCGACGCCGCGATTGACGGTGATCCCGTAGCCGCCGACACCGGTCGACTGGGAGAAGTCGACTTCCGGCGTGTAGGTCCAGTTGATGTGGCCGGTTTTGCCGTTGATCTGCATCACCTCGTCGGTCGAGGTGGTGACGTAGACGTTTTCGCCGATCACCAGCGGGAAGCTCTCCATCAGGTACTGGTCGGGACCGAGACCGGTGCTCCACGCTTCGCCCAGTTCGTCGACGTTGTCGGTGTCGATTTCGTCCTGGGTCGCGAAGCGCGTGTTGTCGCGATCGCGGCCGAAGACGGGCCAGTCTTCGATTTCCGGCGCCGAGGCGCCGTTCGGTCCGTTGCCGGTCGACGCGGTCGAGCCCTCGCCCGAGGAGCCACCGGAGGACGAGCCGCCACCGCCGCAGGCGGCGAGCACGACCGCGGCCGCGAGCACGGCGAGGGCGAGGAGAAGGGCTTTCGGTTTCAAGGGGTGGGCTTTCTCGAGTAGCGGGTGAACGCCAGCTTCATCGAGCCCAGGCTGCGGGTCGAGACGCCGGCGACGAGCTTGCCCGGTGCGCGGAGGTTGCCGACAAACCGGCCGATCGTCGGACCGAGGAAGGAGCCGCCCTTGACGACCGCGGTGCGGGCGGCGCCGCGGTGCTTCAGTTCCTTCAGATAGACGACATCGTTGTTCGTCTTGGTGCGCAGTTTCAGGATCCCGGCCGGTTCTTCGGAACCCGGAAATTCTTCCTGGATGAACATCGTCAGTTCGCCGCCGCGGACGCCGCTCTCGCCGCCCTTGAGGACCTTGACGTGGTACCGGCCGATGTAGCTGCGCTGGGGTCCCCAGCCCGTCTTCGCCTTGCCGCCGGCGAGAGCGAGCGACGCACAGGACATCGAGACCAGCAAGGCAAGGAGGAGGAGAAGGACGGTTGGGCGTCGCATGGGCACTCAACCCTAGTAATTCCGCACCTTGGGCCAATCGCGCCGGCTTGGTACCGTCGATTGGTGTGGCGATGGCTGGCCGCTGATCCCCGCGATGTAGTCGATCTGGCCGGTGCCAGGGAACTCAGCGAACCTGCGGGTGGATCGAGCCTCGGCGAGGAGCTGCGGCGCTGGCGGCGGATCGTCGCCCGCCGGCGCCTGGTCGTGCTGGCGCGCCGCCACGCCGCGGTGGCGCTGGGGCTCGCGGTGCTGCTGGAGATCGCGGCCCAGCTCGGCGCCTTCCCGCAGTGGGTGGTGGTCGCGGTCCCGCTGGCCCTGTTCCTCGTCTCGGTCACCGCCCTCGCCCTCCGGGGGCCCTCGCCCTTCGGCCTGGCGCGGCTGCTCGACGACAAGCTCGGGCTGAACGACCGGCTGGCGACGGCGCTGGAGATCGAGGCGCGCGGCGGCGAGTCGCCGCTCGAGCGCCGCACGGTCGCCGACGCGGCGGCACTGCTGGCG
>JBOGYZ010000248.1:0-19655 GCA_050697015.1 Solirubrobacterales bacterium | reverse complement strand
GCTCTACGCGCTACCGGGCCGCCGGGTTCGAGTCGTAGGCGCGGAAGAACCGATTGCGGAAGCCGCTCATCGGCCAGACCGGCGCGTCTTTGCGGGGCTTCAGGCCGGGATTCCAGCCCCATCCTTCGATCGCCTTCAACACCTTCGGGTCGTGGGCGATGATCAAGATCGGCACCTGGTGGCCAGCCTGTTCACCGGTGACGGGGTTACGCGGCTGATGGTCGCCGAGCTCGATCACCACGAGGTTCTTCTTGCCGTAGTGCTGGATGAACTTGGTCAGGCTGTTCAGCGTGTAGACGATCGTTTTGCCGTATCCCGCCTGGACTTTTTCCGGGTTGTCCCAGAAGGACAGGAACGACTCACGTTCGTAGTGGTTCGACAGGTGGTTGTAGATCGATCCGTTGCCGACTTTGTCCCAGGGAATTTCTTCCGGGATGCGGTTCCAGGGCTGGTGGCTGGAGACCGTGTCGATCTCCGCGAACAGCGGCCGGCGGTGCGTTTTGCTGAGCTCGAGACGCTGCAGCGCCGAGTAGATGTACTGATCGGGCATCGCCGCGTAGGAGAAGGTGGGGCCTTTGTAGCCGACCTGATTGCGGTTGTAGATCTGGTCCCAGTGGTAGAAGTGCTTCCCTTCCGGCCAGGGGCGGTTGTTCGAGACGTCCTCGTCGACGGTCCGCCACCCGGCGCGGTTGAAAGCGGAGGCGAGGGTGAACCGCCGTTCCGGGATCAGCTGCGCGTAGCGGCGTAGGTTGTGGACCCAGAGGCCGGCGTTCAGGGTCGAGTGCGCGAGCCAGCTGCCGCCGCCGAAGGTCGATGAGATCAGGAAACCGCTGCGGGAGTGGAAACCGGCGCTCGCCAGTCGTTTGTCCCCCGCGGCGAGCGCCTTGTTGACAGCGGGCGCGACAGAGGATTCTTCGATCGCTACCCGGCCGAAGGACTCGTCAAAGACCAGCAGGACGTCCTTGCCGCGCAGCGCGGTGAGCAGCTGGTTGGTCGGCGTGTCGCGGAACGTGTCGTGCTTGATCTCCTTGGCGAAGACCCCTTCGTCGTGCACTTCGGCCCGCACGATCTTGGCCGTGTCGAAGATGACACCGGCGGAGATGGTGGAGGCGATCGGGGTGCGGGAGACGAGCGTCGTGCCGAGCACCCCGAGGACCAGCCAGACGCCGGCGAGGCCGCCGAGGACTCGCAACGCCTTTTGGCGGTGGTCGGCCGCGACCCGGGTCACCCGCAGCATCGCCAGGGGCAGGAGGACGATCGCCGCGACGACGGCCGCCACGGCACCGATCTCGATCAGCTGTGCCTGGGAGGCGCCCTGCTCGAGGCGCAGCGTTTCGAGCGCGTTGCCGAACTGGCCGATGTCGCCGAGGGGTTCGAACGGCCGGCTGAACAGGGAGAAGATCTCGTAGTTGATGACCTTGAGGACGACGACCAGCGCGAGCGCCAGTCCGGTGAGCACCGCCAAGATCCTCCGGCCGGTGACCGGCAGGTAGATCGCGATCAGGACGACGACGAGGCCCTCGAGCGGGACCCGCAGGAAGGCGCCCGCCTCGATGAAGTTGGGCTGGTCCGGGGCGACGAGGACCGCCCAGACGAGCAGGAAGGACAGGGTCGTCAGCACGGCGGCGATGGCCGCTCGGATCCGCCGGCGTCCGGGACCCGGTTCCGCGGGCGGGCCATCCTCGGGTGCCGGGTCGGTGGGCGGGGTCAGAGGATCCGCGGACTCCCCATCGAGGAGCGCCGGCGCCGCGCCGGTCTCGGCCAGGGCGTCCTCTCCCTCGCGGTGGCTCCGTGCCCACCACACGTCCCGGCCGAACGACTCGGCGAGGAGCGCGAGCGCGACGGCGAGCGCGGCATCGGCGAGGGCCGAAGGCAACACCCCGGCGCCCGCGACGGTCAGGACGACTCCTTGCGTCGCGCAGACTGCCTTGCGCCAGGAGCGCGCCGGCAGCGGCGTGCGGAGCCACGGCATCGCGTAACCGCCGGCGAGGAACGCGTAGCGCATGAGCCCGATCGCGAGCACCCAGGCGCCCGCCGAGCGGGCGACGTAGACGCTCAGGACCAAGATCAGGAACGCGTCGACCTCACCGTCCATCTGAGCGCCCAGCGCCGATGCCGTGTGGGTGCGCCGCGCGACCTGCCCGTCGATCAGGTCGAGGGCCAGCGCGAGCGAGGCGAGCGATACCAGCAGGGCGACCGGCACCGAGTCGGTGAAGGAGTCGGCGACCAGAGCCGCGACCCCGACCGTCAGCGCGGCCCGGGTCAGCGTCACCCAGTTGGCCGGGCCGAGCCGGTAGGTGCTCCAGTAGATGCGACCGCGCGCCAGCGCGAGGCTCATGCCCCCGGCGCTGGCGAGGCCGACCGCCCAGCCGGCCGGCCCGAGCCCGCTGCCGTCGAGGCCGGCGGTGACCGCGAGCCCCGCGATCAGCAGCACCTGCGCGGCCAGCATCGTCAGCGGGACGGTGAGGGCCGCCCGCATCGACCGTGCGTCTGCACCCGAGGAATTGGCTGCCATATTCACTAAGACGCCACCCGCGCTAAATCCTTCCCGGGCCGGCAAGCGGGGACCCGGCCGCCAGGAATGCGGTCCCGAAACACAGCTCGCTCCAGGAGAGATCGCCCAACACGTCCTGCATGGCTGCGCGAATCGCCTCCCACGGGCGGCGCGCGAGCCACTCGTCGATCGAGCCGAACTGCCGTCCAACCGCGGTCCCGAGCTGCGCCGGCAACCGCGGCGCGTTGTCGGGAGCCTTGAGATCGAGCACCACCCAGCGCCCACCGCGAGCGAGCGCTTCGGCGCCGTGGGCGATGACATCCCCGCACTCAGGCACGTGCGATAGGGCGTAGGTCGAGAGGATCGCGTCGACCTCGGCCGGGAAGGCGTAGTCGGCCGCGTCCGCCTGCACGAGGCTGATGTTTTTCCAGCCGTCGCGCTCGATCCGGCGCTGGGCTTGGGCGAGCATCGCGTCGGTGAGATCGACGCCGATGATCCGGCCGCCGTGGCCGATCGCCCCCTCGATCAGCGGGAAGTTCTGGCCGGTGCCGCAGGCGAGGTCGACGACGGTGGCGGCGGTGCGAAGCCGGAGCGCTCCCACGGCCCGGAGGCGCTGGGCCCTTTGCGGGTAGCCGGGCACTGGGTACAGCCGGGAGAGGATGTCGTAGTGCTTGGCCTTCTTGCGATAGGTCTCGATCAGGCGCTCTTGCGTGGCGTCGAGCCGGCTCATGACGTGGACTCGACCGCATCCTTGATCGCGGCCATCTCGATATCCATCACCCGCTGGATCCGGTCCTTGAGAGCGCCGCCGGGAAGCGCGCGCATGACGTTCCTGAGGTCGACCTCGACCCACATCTCGGCCTCGGTCTGCCCACCGTCGATCGGTGCGAACTCCATTCCCCAGCGCGCCGTCGAGGTGCCCATCGTCCCGGCGAACGCCAAGCTGCTGGGCGGCTCGACCGCGGTCACGTGCTGGGCCCGGTGGCGAGTGAACCCGAACATCAACTTCGCCCGCTGCTCCACCCGCGTGCCCGGCGTCAGGGGAGCCGCTCCGTCAACCCAGCATTCCTGGACGGTCGGCGCCCATTGCGGCCAGAGTCCCACGTCGCAGATGTAGTCCCACACCTCGGGGACGCCGCGGGCGATTGCCAGCCGGCTCTCGGATCTGATCGTCATCGCGTTCGTCCTCATGGCGTTCTGCCCGCATGAGGACGTTGGCGAGGCCACCCGCCGAGGAGCGCCTCGGGTCTCGGCCCGCGGCGACCGTGCAGCCCCTCCAGGAGCAGCCCCAATCCGCCGGGAAGGCTGGCGACGAGCACCATGATTCCGTAGGCGACGGCGGTCGCGGCGCCGAGGCCGGCGCCGAGCCCCGCCGCGGAGAACGCCCAGGCCGTCAGGCCCTCACGCGGTCCCCAGCCGCCGATGTTCGGCAGCACCATGCCCATGATCGAGATCAATGCCAGCGGCAGGAGTCGGGTGACGGGGGCGGTGACCCCCACCGCGCGGGCGGCGATCAGGAACGTGAGCACATGGCCAAGGACGGCGATCGTCGTCGCCGGCACGATCGTCGCCAGCGCGCGCTTGTTCAGAAGGCATCCGCGGATGTCCGCCACCGCCGTGTCCCGCGCCCGCTCCCAGCGGGAATGCCCACGTCCCTTGTGCGCACCGACGACAAGGACGACGACCAAGGCCGCCGCGGCCAGCGCGAGTCCGATGAACGGCATCGACGAGCGCAGCGGCGACGGCATCATGAAGAGGACCGCGATCGTCAGCAACACCTGGACGACCTGCCCGGCGGCGCGCTCCCAGACGACGGCCCGCAGGGCATGGCCGAGGTCACCCGCATCGCGCCCGTGGCGCACGCCGCGATGAACGTCTCCGGCGACGCCGCCGGGAAGCGTGAGGTTCAGAAAGAGACATCGGTAGTAGGCCGCGACGGCGGCCGCCAGGGACAGCCGCACGCCGAGGCCGTCGGCCACGGTCTTCCACCGCCATGCGAAGCAGACGGTGGTGACGAGAAAGATCGCCCCCGCGGCCACCAGCGCCCGGCCGTCGAGCGCGCCTACGCCGTCGAGGAACGGGCCGCTGCCAAGATGCCAGATCACCGCTGCGAGCACGCCGGCCGCAACCACTGGACGAACCCACCGGAAAGTGCTCCTCGCGACCTTCGGGGACTTCGAGTGGATCATCCGCTCCTCCGAGCGTCGGGTTGGCGTGGGTCCGTTTTCCCTGCCATTCCCACGACGCCGCCCGCGAAAATCCTTCCCGGTCAGGCTAGCATCGTCCTCGTGAAGCAGGACGAGCGCGCTCCCTTCGTGAGTGCCCTTCAACGAGCCCGGGTCGCCGCGTTTGAACCCGGCGAGTTCATCGAACAGGAGAGCTTCATGCGGGCCGGCGAGATCCGGGCGCTGGCGCACCAAGCGAACATCGGCCCTGGCGTCTCGGTGCTCGACCTGTGCTGCGGCATCGGGGGGCCGGGGCGCTTCATCACGGAGGAGCTGGGCTGCGACTACCTCGGGGTCGACTACAGCGGCGACGCCATCGACATCGCAGGTCGGCGTGCCGGCGACCTTCCATGCCGCTTCGAGGCGGCCCGGATCCCCCCGATCCCCCCGGGCCCGTTCGATGTGGTGATCCTGCTCGAGACGCTGCTGGCATTCCCCGAGAAGGAGCCACTGCTTCGGGAGATCTCCCGCGCGCTCCCGGCCGGCGGCCGCTTCACCTGCACCTTCGAAGCGGGCTCGCCGCTCACCCGGGCGGAGCGAGAGCGGATGCCCGACGCCGACACCGTGCATCTCGTCCCGATCGACGAGATGCTCGCCATCTTGGACCGAGTCGGCCTGGTCGTGCGCCGGCAGGAAGACCACACGCAGTCCCACGCCGCCACGGCCGAATCCCTGACCGAAGCCTTCGCCGCCGATTCCGTCGCCATCGCCGCCCAGATCGGCGACAAGGCGCTGGAGGAGCTGCTGAGCGCCCACCGGCTATGGATCGACTGGCTGCGATCCGGACGCGTGCGCAAGATCGCCCTGGTCGCAGAGAAGAGCTAGTGCGTCAAAAGACGGAAAGCAAGACGAGCATCCCCCGACTCGAGACCAGATGCTCCAGGTCATCCGCGAGGCGTTCGACCTCTTCGCTCGCCTGTTGCTCGAAGCGATCAACTCCGACGAACTCCACGAGCAGCACGTAATCGGCTTGGCCGATTGCTTGTCCGGGCACATCCGCCGGCCGCATAAGGCGCCAATCCGAGACCGTGTCCAGCGACCCGCGGACGATGTCCCGATCCCCCGCCATCAGCTTCTCGAAATCCTCGGCCAACTCAGGCGAGCGCAGCTGAAACCACATGAGAAGAGTCGTGGGAGGACTCATCCACGAAGCGTAATGGACAATCGCACGCTGACCGGGGTCAGCGGCAGGACCGTGTCCGTGCGCCACCCCTAGCTCGTCGTAACCGCCCCGTCCGCGAGCTCCTTCAGGCGTCGGCTGACGAGGGTGCGCAACCGGAGACTTCCGATGCGGTCACTCCAGACCGTCAGCGCATCGTGGTCGAACTCGTCGGGCAGCGTGAGCTCGGGTAGATATGCGCGACCTCCCGCGGCGGTCCGTAGGTAGACGAGGTCGAAGAGAGCCTTCTCCGGACCGGCGATCGACCCTCCGCGCTGCCACGGGACAAACCCTCCGAACAACTCGGGTGCGATGTGATGGACGTCGAAGGTGCCGATCGCGGTCTGGATGCGACGGGCACGATCGAGTGAGACCACCGAGACCCGCCCGGGGATCTGCTCGATCATCCCGTGCGCGGCGAAGGCGGAGAAGATGGAGATGTAGGCAGGGAACGGTGCGGTCAGATAGGGCGCCACCGCGAACGGATCGGGATCGAGTTCGACGGACCAGAGGCCCCGCCTTATCGGGATGACCAGGCCCGCCTCCGCGAGCGACTGCAGGCGACGCCGTGCCGTCCCTTCCTCGGAGCGCCAAAGCGCCGCCGCCTCGCGCGTCCCCACGACCGGGCCGCCGAGATCACGCAGTTGCGCATATGCCTCGGCCTGCCTCATCGCGCCGCCTCCAGGTGGCCGGCGACCGCGGTCTGCATCCGCTCCCACGCCTCGGCGCCGTCGTAGAGCTCGAGCACGTCAGGTTCGATGAAAGCGAGGACCTGGTCGCGGTAGGCGTCGAACGGGAGCTCAAAGGCCCGCTCGGCGGCCTGGGTGAGGAGCTCGGCGTCCAACTCCCCCGCCGGGATCGCCCGGCGCCGCAGCAGCAGATCGAGGTCGAAGACGTCCCGCGCCTGCGTCTCGGAACGCGCGGCGAGCGCCCGCACCTTCTGGGCGGTGGCGGTCTCGACCCCGTAGTGCTGGACGCTCGGCGCGGGCAGCCCGTAGCGGCCGGCGACCTCCATCGGGAGTCGATCGAGGCGATAGCCGCCATCGTTCTCGCGTCCGGAGAACTCGATCTTGGTCCGCGCCTCCTCCCCAGAGCCGGCGACCGAGACCTTCCAACGCCTGGTCGTCTCGGTCTGCTTGGGCGCGGTGAACCCCGAGACCTCGAGACCGCCGGCGCGGAGCAGGAGGGCCAGCGGCCGTGAGCCGAGGATGCCGCCGACCTTCGTCTCCAAGTCAGCGGGTAGCGGTCGGGCGAGGTCTATGTCTACGTCCTCGGAGTAGCGAACGCTGCCGAAGAAATAGCACAGGTTCGCCCCGCCCTTCAAGACGTAGCGCGAAGGATCGAGGCGTTTCGAGAGCACCTCGAGGAAGGCGAGGTGGAAGAACTCGATCCGCTGAGCCCGCGTGAGATCTGCCATTGCTTGAGCATACAGAAAACAGGCCTTTTTTGCCGGTTTTTCGTATTCTCGATCCACGCCGCAGTCTCCCTCAGGCGGTAGTAGACCTTTCGCCGTGCCCGGTGGGATCCGCCATGTCGAGGCTTGCCGGCGGGCACTCCATCATCCCCACCGCGATCGTGCCGCGGACGACTCCCCTCAGCGCATCGGCCTCGGCGACGACGAGATCGACGTCGGCGAGGACGCGATCGGCGTACTCGAGCAGCCGGGCCCCCTCGTCGGTCAGCCGGACCATCCGAGTGGTGCGTTCGAAGAGTCGCACGCCGAGCTCCTCCTCGAGCTTGCGGATCTGCCGGCTGAGCGCCGACTCGCCCCTGATGCCCTCCCTTCAGCTCGTCGAGGCCACGACGAGCGCGACGTCGTCGTGCTCGATCGTCCCGGCCCTGCGGGCACGCGCGGTGACCAGCGCCGGTTTGCGGTCCGCCGGGGCGACGTCGAGGGCGAACTCGATGCCGAGGCGCCTCACCGCCCGGATGATCGTGTCGATCTCGGGTTGTGTTCGGCCGACTCGAGCTTTGCGACACGGGGTTGGGATATGCCGAGCTTCTCGGCCAGGGCGCGCTGGCTCAGTTTCCGCTCGGCGCGGTAGCGCAGGAGCTCGCCGCGAACTCGCGCGCAGGCGCGAGCCGCTGCCATTCGGCGCGGAAGCTCGGGTCGGCGAGCTGCTCTTCCGCCACCAACTCGCCGAAGGTCCTGTTGCAGTCTGCCATCGAGGTCTCCGTCGCGGTCGACAGGTCGAGTCGAGATCAAGCGTCGGGCACGGTCGCGAGCAGGGCGCGGGTCTCGGCCACGACCCGCTCGTCGAACTCCGGGTCGCGCACCGTCGCCGAGGGCGACATCGGATCGCCGTTCTCATCGAAGTACGTCCCGGTCGGGGCGGCAGGATCGGTCAGCACGCCGGCGATGACCTGCGCGGCGCGCTTCGGCGTGCTCCAGTACTTGATCATCGGCGCGAGCGGTGCCAGCACGTGCCTGGCGACGAACTGCAGTGCGGGGTGCGCGTCGCGGCCGAGGCCGGTTCCCGGGTTGAAGCCTGGCTCGACCGCGTTGAACCGCAGGCGCGGGGTCTCGCGCGCGAACGCGAAGACTGCCGCCAGCTCACACTGCTTGGAGGTCGCGTAGGCGTCGAAACCGGCTTTCGAGGACCCTCCCGCCTCCCATTCGCCTCGGGCGCTCGCCTCGGCGGAGATATAGCGCCCGCCACGGAAGCCGGCTTTGACTGCAGGCTTGCGCTCGGGATCCTCGACGCCCGAGCAGGTGAAGACGATGTTCGTCCCGTCCGCCAGGTGGGGGATCAGGGCCTCGGTGAAGGCGAACGGACCGAGATGGTCGGTGGCGAAGGCCAGGTCCCACCCCTGAGCGCTGCGGCCGCCCCCCGTGGGCATGATCCCCGCGTTGTTCGCGACACCCGCGATCGGGAGACCGAGGGCGACGATCTCGCCGGCCGCCCTCCGCACGCTGTGGATGTCGGACAGGTCGCAGACCACGGTCGCCGCCCTGCCCCCCTTCGCCTCGATCTCCGTCTTCACCCCAGCGAGCCTGTCGGCACTGCGCCCGACCAGGACGACCGTCCCGTGATCTGCGAGGTCGAGGGCCGTGTGACGGCCGATGCCCGAGGTGGGGCCGGTTATGACCCAAGCCTTCTCGGTCTGTCGGGAACGGGTGATGTCGGGCATGTTCTTTCCTTCTCTCGTTGTCGGGTGGGTCGGCGCTAGCCGAGCAGGAGTCGACACACCGCCTCGAAGGCGGCATCGCTCCGGGCTGCGGCAGCCTCGGGATCGCGGATCAAGGCGTCGATGGTCGCGTCGGAGATCGCTCCCGCCAGAAGCAGGACGAAGTCGAGGGGCTCGTCGGCCATCGGTCCCTGAGCACGGCAGCGCTCCAGCACCCGGGCCATGTCGCCTTGCGCCTCATGCACCGAGCGCCGGCTCTCCTCGGTGACCTCGTCGGCCACATCGAGCTGGGCGAGGGCACGCCGCCTGTCGGGGTCGCGCGTCGCCCATCGGAGCCATCCGGTCCACATATGGAGGAGTTGCTCGCGCGGCTCGGCATCCGCAGGCAGCCCGTCCATCGCGGCCGCCCGCGTCTCCGACTTCAACAGTGCGTAGAGCTCGTTGAAGAGCGTCGACTTGGTCTCGAAATAGACGAAGAGGGATCCGTTGGAAACGCCCGCCTCCTTGGCTATGGCGGCCGTCGAGGCGCCGAGGCCCCGCGAGGCGACGACGCGGGCCGCTGCCGAGAGGATCGCGTCACGGCGCTGGTCGCTCCGAGGTCTCGCCATGAGGCGAGACTATAAAAGAGTGATCAGTCAGTCAATAATGGAGCGCTATCGATCTCGATCGGAACCGGCCGCGACGCGGCGCAGCAAGCTCCGCAGTTGCGCCGCCTCCGCTTCGTCGAGCCCGAGCAGCAGTTGCTGCTCGGCCTGGTCGCTGGCGCGCTTCGCCCGGCGGAGCGTCGTTCGCCCGGCCTTCGTCAGATCGACCACGTTGCGGCGCCGGTCCGCCGGGTCCGGGCGCCGCGCCACCAGGCCCTCGCCTTCCAGCGCGTCGATCAGCGCCACCATGGTCGTTCGGTCGACGTCGAGGCGTCGGGCCATCTGTTGCTGTGACTCGGGCTCGCCCGCGTCGATCAGCAGCAGGATCGCCAGGTCCCCGGCGCTGATGCCGGACGAGGCGAGCAGCTCGTCGTGGAGGGCGCCGAGTTCGAGGTGCAACCGCTTGAACAGATAGGTGAGTCGGGAGTTCACCGCCGACCCGAGTTCCTCGTCGCTGACCATGGCTGCAGTCTACTGCTACGCTGATCATCAGTAATACTGACGATCAGTAAAGGGGATCAGATGACCAAGCTCTTGCTCACCGGCGCCTCGGGCCTCGTCGGCTCGCGCCTCCTACCGCGGCTCGTCGAGGCGGGCTTCGACTGCCACGCGCTCGTCCGTCGCGATATCGACCTGCCGCCAGAGGTCACCGCGGCCCGCGGCGACCTCGACGATCCCGACTCTCTCGCCGAGGCGCTCGAAGGTGTCGAGGCGATCGTCCACCTGGCCGCTCTCTTCCGCACCGAAGATGAGGACGCGATCTGGCGGGCCAACCGCGACGGGACGCGCAACCTGATCGCCGCCGCCGAGGCCCACGCGGCCGGAGCCCGCTTCGTCATGGCGAGCACCGGCAACGTCTATGACGACGACCAGGCGCGGCCGGGCAAGGAGGGCGATCGTTGCGCGCCGCGCGCCGCGTACCCGGCCAGCAAGCTCGCCGCCGAGGCGTCGCTACGCGAAAGCGGCCTGAACTGGTCGATCTTGCGCTTTCCGTTCGTCTACGGCGACGACGACGGACACCTGGCGATGATCCCGAAAATGGCCCCACGGTTCGGGTTCCATCCCGCGCACACCTTCTCCGTGCTCCATCATCGGGACGTGATGACGGCGGTCGGCATCGCGCTGTCCGGAGCGACGGACAGGCGGATCGTCAACATCGCCGACGACCGGCCGGTCACCGTCTACGAGATGGCGGAGCTGGCCGGCGATCCGCTCGAGGCCTCCGCCGAGCCGCTGGTCAATCCTTGGTCGGGACGTATGGACCCGACCCTCGCCCATGGTCTCGGCTTTCAGCCGACCGTGCCGACGATCTACGCGGCCGCGCGCGCCGGGATCCTCTAGACCCGGAGGGACCGAAGTCGGCATCCCCACCATGAGTCAAGGAGACCCGAGCCGGCCGGGGCGGTTCAGTCGGTGTCGCGCAGGTAGGCGAGGACGGCGTTCACGCGACGATGCCCACTTTCCGCGGGCTTCAGTTCGAGCGTTTCGAAGATGTGCGTGATGTGTTTCTCCACCGCCGCCTGGGTGACGAACAGGGACTCCGCGATGCCTTGGTTCGACTTCCCTTCGGCCATCGCGGCCAAGACCTCCCGTTGCCTCGGGCTGAGGCGGTCGAGAGGCCGGTTCGGACGGGGACGGCCGAGCATCCGCAAGACGACCTCCGGATCCAGGGCGGTGCCGCCCGCGGCGACCCGGCGGACCGCGTCGACAAATGCCTCGACGTCGCCCACCCGCTCCTTCAGCAGGTAGCCGACACCTTCGGCATGGCCGGCGATCAGCTCCTGCGCGAAGTGGTCCTCGTAGAACTGGGAGAGGATCAGGATCCCGGTCTCCGGACGTTGGCGTCGGAGCTCGATCGCGGCACGCAGGCCGTCGTCGACGTTGTCCGGCGGCATCCTGACGTCGACCACCGCGACGCTCGGCCGGTGACCCAGGGCCCTGCGTAGAAGGTCCTCCGCGTTCCCGGTCTGCGCGACGACCTCGAAGCCGGCCTCGGTGAGCAGGCGGACGATGCCCTCGCGGAGGAGCACATCGTCCTCGCCGACAACGACCGTCTCTGGCCCGGACACAGGACTAGGTTAAACCCGCCGGCCCGGTGAGATGTCCCACGCCGTCAGGGGGGTTCTCCCTACCGGGAGTGACAGCGGCGGGTGGGAAAATCCACGCATGGCAGCATCCGTGTTGATCATCGATGACGACCCCGTCTTCCGGGGGCTGGCCGAACGTCTCCTTGTCGCTGCCGGACTGAACGTCGCCAGCCAGGCGGACAGCGTCGGGGCGGGGATGTCCGCCGCCAGGGAGCTCGAGCCGGACGCGATCCTGCTGGACGTCATGCTCCCGGACGGAAGCGGGGTCACGCCCGCCCGCGCCTTCGCCGCGCTTCCCTGGCGACCTCGCGTGCTTCTCACCTCAAGCTCCCCGGATGCGGTCGCCCAGGAGGAGATCGAGGCGAGCGGCGTCGTCGCGTTCGTGTGGAAGAACGAGCTCGCGGACGCTCCCCTCAGGCGCCTGCTCGAAAACCCCTGAACCGCTCGCCGACATCGAGCCCCGGTGGGGCGAGATGCCGGCGGAGCGGAGGGGCCCTCAGATGTTGCCGTCACCGTCGCTGGGACCGCCGTTGTTGTCGGAGTCATGATCGCCTCCGTTGTGCTGCGGAATCCCATGATGGTGGTGGTGATGGTGGCGGTGGGTCTGTGCGAATGCGGCCGAGGTCGCACCCCCGCCGATCAGGGCGGTGATGGCAAGCGCCGCCGCGACCTTTCTTACTTGCACAACGAGCATGTGGTTCTCCTGTTTGTTTTTGTGGTCAGGTGATGAAGTCACTGACGGCACGGTCCAGCAGTGGCGCCTCGGCGGCCCACCGGGAAGGTGGGGCGGCGGCGACGATCACGGTCGTCGCCCTGCGGCCGAAGACGAGGCAGGCGATCTCGCGATAACGGTTGCCGGTGCTGGTCGTGTAGGAGTCGAGCACGCAGGAGCCGGTTGCCGAGCGAAACTGGAGTTCGTCGGCGGCGGCCAGCAAGGTGTCGTTGCGGACGCCCTCGTCGCGGTTGTGATCGAGGCGAAAGCGCGGCCAGTTGGCGGCGCGCTCGTCGCCTTGGCGGGGGGTGGCGTTCAGGTAGCCGATGATGTGGCCGGAGGGGGCGCGCGAAACCATCGTCTTGGTACCGGGGTCCCCGGCGGCGGCCCGCCAGCCGGGCGGCGCCGAGAGGCGGGCCGGCGAGCCGGGAAGCCGCCGCGTCGTCCAGCCGGCAGGAACGACGCCGGGATGCAGCCAGGCGAACGCGGCGGTGTCTCCCATCGCCGGCGCCCCGGAGTCACGTCCATGCGGACGGGCGCCGGCCACCGCTACGAGGGCAAGGAACGCGACGAAGGTGGCCATCGCGATCGAGACGATGCGTGCGGTCGTGGCGGTGGTGGGTTTCATGTGAACCACTTTCCCGTCGGCGCCCGCCGATGGCGATATGGGTGTGCCCGAGACCTGACCTGAGGCAACCGGAGGCGAAGGTGGGGATTGCCCTACCGAACGTCGCGCTCGGGGGACGACCCACTCGCCGCCGCGGACTGCTGCTGGATCGGGATGACAGCCGCGACCACCGTGCCGCCGCCGGGCGGACTGTCGACCCGGAGGCTCCCCTCGATCACGTCGAGGCGGTCGGCCAGCCCGGTCAGGCCGCTGCCGTCCAGGCGTGCGCCGCCGACGCCGTCGTCACAGACCTCGACCTCCAGCGTGCCGTCGTCGATCCGCGCCCTGACCTCCGCGCGGGTGGCGCGGGCGTGCTTGGCGACGTTGGTCAGCGCCTCGGCCGCGAGGAAGTAGGCGGTCGCCTCGATCGCGCCGGGCAGGCGGTCCACCGCCACGTGGATCTCCACCGGCACCGGGCATCGCGACGCCAGCGCGACCACCCCGGCCCGCAGCCCTCCGCTCGTCAGCACCAGGGGAAGGATGCCGTGGACGAGCTCCCGCAGCTCGGCCGTCGCCTGCTCGGCATGCTGTTGCGCCTCGGAGAGGAGGGTCGGAGCTTCGGCGGCGTCTTTCTCCAGCGCGCGGCGCGCCATTTTCAGGGTGAGAACCGTGTGCACCAGCCGCTGCTGGGCTCCGTCGTGCAGATCGCGAACCACCCGCCGGCGCTCCTCTTCGGAGGCGGCGACGATCCGCGCTCGCGAGCGGGCCAGCTCCGCCCGCGCCTGGACGTTCGAGATCGCGGTCGCGACGAGCTCGGTGAAATCCGCGATCCGGGACTCGGCGCCCGGCGGGAGCGCCTCCGCTCCCGACTTGATCGCCGTTATCGACCCCCACAGCTCCCCGTCCACGACGATCGGGCAGCCGACGGCCGAGCGAGCGCCCGCCTCCCGCGCGTACCCCCCCAACACGCTCGCCGTTTCCGAAAAGTCGTCGATCCGGGCGGGTCGCCAGGTGTCGCGCACCCTCGCCGTGACGCTCTCCCCCTCCAGGGCCAGGTGCATGCCGATCGGAAAGTCCGGGGTGAGCTCGCCCCACATCGCGACGAGGGTCCCGTTGCCCTCGGCCGTATAGCGCTGCATCCAGGCGCTCTCCACGCCCACGAGAAGGCCCACCTCCTCCGCCACCTGGGCGAACACCTCGTTCGGCGAGCATCCCCGCGCCACGAGCGTCGCCACCCGGCGCAGAGCCGCCTGTTCCTCGCCGAGCCGTCCGGCCTCCGCACGGGCTTCGGCATTGGAGATCGCCGTCGCCACGAGCTCGGTGAACGCCACCATCTTCGACTCGGCGGACGGCCCGAGCGGCTCCCTATCGCTCGAGGTGGCCGCGATCGCCCCCCAGAGCTCGCCGTCGATGATGATCGGAGCGCCCACCCCGGACCGCATCCCCAGGCGGCGAGCCTCGGCCGCGCTGTTGGCGGGGAGCTCGTCGTAGTCGTCGACCCGCGCCGAGCAACCGCGCTCGCGCACCAAGGCCAGGATGCCTCTGGGAACGAGCGTCGGCAACGGTTTCACCGGGAGGCGAGGCCCGTCGCTCCGCCAGCTTCCGAGCAGCATCGCTCCACCTTCCGGCTCGTAACGCACCAGGTCGGAGGTGTCGACGCCGAGCAGCATCCCCACCTCCCGCGCGACCGCCTCGAACAACTCGGGCGGAGGGACGCCGTGCGCGACGAGCGTGGCGACCCGTCGCAGCGCTTCCTGCTCGCGGGCCAGCAGGGCGATCTCCTCGCGGCCGGCGGTGTTGGAGATCGCCATCCCGACGAGTTCGGTGAAGTCGCCCAGACGCCGCTCGGCGTCGGCGGGAAGCCGCCGCGGCTCCAAGGACCATGCGAGCATCGCGCCCCAGAGGTGCCCGCCGACGAAGATCGGGGCGGCGACGCCGCCTCGCATTTCGAGTTTTCGGGCGAACCAGGGGACGACACGGTTGACGCTCGCGTAGTCGTCGATCCGGACCGACCTTTCGGTGCGCTTGACCTCGGTCGACAGCGAGGTGCCCTCGAGCTTCAGCGGCCCTACCGGGAGAGGTTCGAGCCCGGCCGCCGTCCAGCCCTCGAGCTGGAGGATCTCGTCGTCGCCCAGGAACCGCACCACGCGCGCCCCGTCCACGCCCAGCATGACCCCCACCTCCTCGGCGACGACGGCGAACACCGCGCTGGGCTGCTCCCCGCTCGCGACCAGCGTCGCCACCCGGCGCAGCGCGGCCTGTTCCCCGGCCAGCTCGCTGCGGGCGGACTCGGAGGTCTCGGCGCGCCGGCCCGCGCGGGCGATCAGATCGCCGAGCAGCACCCCACCGCCAAGGAAGGCGAGGAGATACCCGAGGTCGGCGGCCCCCGGGAACCCGTGCGGGTGGGTCGGGGGCACCAGGTACCAGTCGAAGGAGAGGACGACGGCGACCGCGACCGGCAGCGCGTATGCCGCTCCCGCGCCGCGCGAGATCGCGAGGACGACGATCGCCGCGAGCGCGGCGATCACGGCGGCCAGAACATCAGAGCCGTCGGCCACGAGGATCGCGGACGTGAGCGCGAAAGACGCGGCACCTGCCGCGAAGGCGAGCGCCGCCTCGACGCCCACGGAGAGCCGCCGTGCGCGCCTCGATGTCGTCACAGTTCAGAGGCTAACCCACGACAGCGGGTATCGCCACACCTACGCGGGTTACGACGGCGGCTCGACGCCCTGACCCGCCGCCGCGCCGATCGCCCGCAACTCCTCCGGGTCGAGGTGCAGGGAAGCGGCCGCGACGTTCTCCTCGAGGTGGGCGGCCGAGGTCGTGCCGGGGATCGGCAGGAGGACCGGCGAGCGCGCCAGCAGCCAGGCGAGCGCGACCTGCCCAGGGCTCACGCCGTGCCGCTCCGCCGCCGTGGCCACCGGCCCGCCGGGCCCCGCGAGCGCACCGCCGTCCAGCGGGCGATAGGGCATGAAGCCGATCCCGTGCGCCTCGCACTCGGCGAGCAGGTCCGCGCGGCTCGTGTCGGCGAGGTTGAACGGGCACTGGACCGTCGCGATCGAGGCGATCGACCGCGCGATCGCGAGTTGCTCCATCGTGACGTTGCAGACGCCGAGGTGGAGCACCTTGCCTTCCAGTTGCAGATCCCTCATCGCCCCGATCGACTCCTCGAAGGGGACGTCGGGATCGGGCCAGTGCAGTTGGTAGAGGTCGATCCGCTCGACCTTCAGCCGCCGCAGCGATCCCTCGCAAGACTCCTTGAGCTGCTCCGGCCGGGCCCTGTGCGACCACCCGACGAGCCCGCCGTCCTGCGAGCGGCCGCTCGGCCCGGTCCGCGCGAAGCCTCCCTTGGTCGCGATCACCACCCCGTCGTAGGGGTGGAGCGCCTCGGCGATCAGTTCCTCGGAGACGCGCGGGCCGTAGGTGTCCGCGGTGTCGATCAGGTCGACGCCGAGCTCCACCGCCCGCCGCACGAGAGCCACCGCTGCCGCGGGATCGGCGGGCGGTCCCCAGACTCCCTCACCGGTGATCCGCATCGCCCCGAAGCCGAGACGGTCGACCACCGTTTCATCGCCGATGGCGAAGGTCATGTCATCCATGGTAGGACCCGTCTGCCGCATTCGCCCAAGGGGTTTTCGGCCGTTCCTAATCGAGGCTCTGGGGACCGACGGGCGTGAAGACGGTCCCCTCCCGCTTCAGCTCGGGAAAGTGGCCGGGGATGATGCGGTCCGCGATGCGCACCACCTCCGCGATGGTGGCCTCGTCTTCGGCCATGCTCGCCGCGACCGGGAACTGGTGCTGGACGTCCCAGTCGGCGGTGAAGCGCTGAACTCCGTAGCTCGCGATCAGGCGCCCCTCACCACCTGACGCTTGGGCTTCAGGTCCATATGCCCGAGCAGCTCAGTAGCCGTAGCCACCGCCGCCGCCGGTGCTCGCGACCGGTGCCGTGCCGTTTTCGTCGACGGCATTCCATACCCCACCGAAGGCTTCGGCGCCGTTACCGTTCACTTCGCCCGGGCTTTTGTCTTCGACAAAGGTGTAGAGCGGGTGTCCGGCATAGGTCAGCTGCGTGGTGCCGTCTTTGCGTTTCGTGGTACCGACTTCGGACGAATTCGCACCTTCGCCGACAGTGGGTTCCCCACCGACGAGCACCGGGGGCCATGCTTCCGCGCAGGCGCCGTAGCACGAGGACATCGTTCCGTGGTCCTTGCGGAAGGTGTAGACGGCGAAGCCCTTGGAGTCGACCAGTACCGAGCCGAGTTCGGGCGTTTCGGCCGCGGAGACGGTCTGCGACTTTCCTGACGAGCCTGGCCCGGCGGAGGCGGAGGTCGAGGAGGACGATGAGCCGCCGCCGCAGCCGACCGCGATGAGGGCGAGTGCGGCCAAGGCCAAGGTCGCGAAGGAAAGGCGTTTGAGTGACATGGGACAACTCCTGTTCTGAAGGCGACGCCGCCGCTGCGGCCTTCACCTTCATCGTTGGGACCGGCTCAATCGTCAGCTCAGGCGCCTGCAGGGCGGCGCCTGAGCTGGAAACGACGCGGGCTCAGCCTGCCTTCGTCCCGCTCGAGTGCAGCGGGAACCAGGCGCCGCCGAAGGCGGTGACGCCGGTGCCGTTGGCTTCGCCGGCCTTCTTGTCCTCGATGAAGCCGTAGAGCGGCCAGCCGTTGTAGGTGACCTGGGTGGTGCCGTCGGCGCGCTTGATCGTGCCCAGCTTCGAGGAGGTGACTCCACTCCCGGCCACCGGCTTGCTGTTGGTGGTGAGGGGCGGCCAGGCCTTCGCGCAGGCGCTGCCGCAGGTCGACTTCCCGCTGCCTTTCCTGTCTTTCTCGAAGAGGTAGAGGGTCTTGCCCTTACCGTCGACCAGAACCTTGCCGACCCCGGCGGCGTGGCCGAGCGAGACCCGCGCTCCCGCGGCCGACGCGGTGGCAGTGGCGGCCGACCCGGTGGCCTGGGTATCGGCGGCCGACGTCGTGACACCTCCGGTGTCGGCGGCGGCGGTTGCGAAGCTGCTGACGGCGCCCAGGCCGGCGACCATGAGGGCGGCGGCCATCGCGAGGGCCGCGGCGGTAAGGCGTGGAAGGGACATTGGGGGGCTCCTGTTCTGATGGCGACGTCGCAGGTCGCGCTGTCGCTCTCGGTTATGGGTTCCCTCGATCCTCACCCGGCAGAGCCCGTTAGGCCATACCCCGGCGCCCGAGTCCGAGCTGACGAGGACCCGACTCCCCGGTCGGGAAAGCCCTACGTGAGCCGCGGGGCAGGAGAGAAGTGACCCTCCCGTGCGCCCTGCGCCGGGAACCTCGGCCCCCGGTGCGTTCGTGCTTGGTCCGGATCCCCACCTACGCAGCCTCAGACGTGATCTCGATCAGCTCCGTGACGGGGACGTGCAAGAGACCGTCGACGTAGGTGAAGCGGCCGCTGCCCAATCCGGGAAAGGTGAACGAGGTCGTGAAGGCGACTTCGGGGGGTTCGCCATGCTCCCGCAGGTGGTCCAGGAAGGGGTCGATGGCGTCGACCATGTAGGCGAGGTGATGGACTCCGTCGCCGCCGTTCGCCTCGAGGAACTCGGTGTAGGGCGAAGGGTCCTCGAGCGGCTGGATCAGCTCGATCTGGGACGCGCCGGTGCTGATGAACCCGTAGCGGGCGGACGTGCCGGCTGCCGGCCTGCCGTGGAGCAAGGCATCGTCGAACGCCATGTCCGTGATCGGCTCGGTGGCGACGTTCCAGCGGCGTTCGTAGTCGGCGGCGGCCCTCTCGAAGTCGGCGACGACGATTTCTACGTGAGCCAAGGTGGGCATTGAAATAGGCATGGTCTTCTCCTGGTTAGGTTGGGCTGTGCTGGTCGGGTGTGGGCTATCGGCTTGGGGCGAGTCGAGACGAACCCTGTTTGGTGCCCCTCGCCTGGCGCTGCTCGAGCGCCGACCGAAGGGTTCGGCGGGCTGATCTGCCGAGGCGGCGCTGGTCCGGTTCGCCGTCGTCGAGCACCGCGAGCTCCTCGTCCGCGGCGGCGCGCGCTCCCATCTCGGATACCGGGCGCCGGCCGTTCTCGCCGATCGACTCGTCAGGCCTCTCGGACTGCCTGTCGCGAAGCTGTGGGGGGTTGCCGTCCCATCGTCCCTCCGGTTCGTGGTTGTGACGATGGACATCGTTCTGCGCCCCGGGCCCGCTTTCCATACCCACGGTCCCGACAGACACCTGCGGTGAACCCATGCGGTGAGTCGGGTAGGCCCAACGGCCTGCGGGACGTTGACGATCATCGCCGTGTCGGTGTTCAGCGGGTAGCGGTCGGGCGCGTCGCTTGGAGGACCCCGCGTTGAACTGGCCGGGGCGGGAGCTCTCCAGGCGGGACCGGAAAGCGACTGACGGTTCCCCAACCAGCTTGGTTGACGAGCGTCCGGAGTTCCCTCTCGAGCTGGCGGTTCCGATCGCGGACCCACCGTCGCACAGTCCTCGTTGAGCTCACTGGCCCGTGCATCGTGTTCAGCCACTTCTCGTCCGCTGGACAGGTAGCCCAGGGTGAGAGCGATAAGAGGGCCCGACGGAGCCGAACGCTGCCCAACCCCAGAACGCCGAAATCCCGCTCCAGGAGCGGGATTTCGGC
>JBOGYZ010000247.1:0-4452 GCA_050697015.1 Solirubrobacterales bacterium | reverse complement strand
CGTGGTAGGCGTGGAAGGAGCCTCCCGCGGGAGGCGCCCCCATCTCCTCGCGCAGGATCCGCGCCCCGGTGAAGATCGCGTCGGCGGGGTCGAAGATGCTCGCCCCGCCGCCGTCGGCGTCGACCTTGTACTTCTCCCAGATCGTCGGCACCGAGGGGTCCGGGCTGCATTCCGAGCCGCGGACGTAGGCGATCTCCATCACCCCCGCACAGCCCGACGAGGCGACGCCGCAGTGGCCGTCATAGCCGCACTCCTGCACCCCGATCGAGGCGAGGAACGGCCAGGAGATGTCGAATCTCCGGGCGGCCCCCATGAAGATGTGGAGCCGGGCGGGCGGGAACTGCCTCGCGGTGCCGGTCGCCCTCGGCCCCGAGGCCGATGCGGTCCCGCCGCCGACCAGGCAAGGGGCGGTGGCGCCGACCAGCCCTGCGACCGCGGCGACCATCACCGCGGCCACCATCGCCGGCACCGCGAGCAGCGTCAGCGGCAATAGCCGTCGATTCGACGCGGGCCTCATCGCCAGTCGCCTTTCCCGCCGTCAGGGCCCGGCCGCTTCGGCCCGCCCGACTCGGCGCCCTGCGGCGAGGGTTTCGCCGACCTCACATCGCGGCGCCTCCGCTGGTCGTCCCTCAGCGCGTCGCCGAGATCCGGCGAGCGCGGTTCGCGCGAGGTCGCCCGCGGCCTGGCATCGGAAGCGGGTCGATCATGCCGCGTGGCTCCCGGCGCGGGCGTCGGGCGCGGCGACCTCGACACGGGGTCTCGGCGAGTCCGCTCGGCCGAGGCGGCGCCGACGGTCGCGGCCCCCTTCGATCCGGCGCTCGTCGACCGACCACCTCTACGCCCCGCACCCCGCCACCAGCCGGCGCGGCCCGTTCTGCGGCCCCGTGGAACCCGGCGCGCCGGGCGTTCGGCCTTCTCCTCGGTTCGCCGAGCCTCAGAATCTCGTTCCCGGGGCTCGTGCCGGTCGACCGGTCTGCGCCGATCCTGACCGGCATCCCGGGCCCGGTCTCCGGGCCGCCGCTCCGATCGCCGACGACGAGCACCCTGCTCGTGCCCGCCTCTCCTACGGGCGTCGCCGCGGCCTCCGAGCTCGGCATGCACTTGTTTTCCTCCCAGCGGCACCCCGGGCCCCCGTACCGGGGCCACCGGCTCGCTGCCGCCGTCGCGGCCCCGACCACGCCCGAGGAAGGTGCTCCCCGCCCAGGCGAGGCCCCGGCCGGCACCGCGCCCCACCCGCGCCGCGGGTTGGACGAGGGTCCTGCTCCCGACCCGCGCGCCGGCGTAGAGCGCCAGCAGGCTAAGGGCACGGTCGCGCCCCGACGCGTCGGGCCCGGTCACCACGCCGACCAGGCCGTCGGTCAGCGCGCGGCGCCGCAGGAAGACGGTCCAGAAGAAGGCGCACTGCAGCCCGAAGGAGAAGAGCCAGCCGAGCTGGGCGGTGGCGGCCGAGATCGCCGCGCACACCGCCAGCAGGATCGCGAGGATCAGCGAGTACGCCGCCTTGCGCAGCAGGAGTCCCGCCAACTTCGCGAGCCACCCTTTGAAGAACTGGTGGCCGCGGCCGGGCACGACCGCCGCCACCAGCGCGACCGGGCTGAAGGCGAGGAGCAGGAGCAGCTCGACCTGGGCGACGATCACGCCGAGCGAGAGGCCGCCGAGAAGGAGGAAGGCGCCCAGCTCGGCGAGCAGGATCACGAAGCCGACCAGCAGGCGTTGGTACTGGCCCCCCTTCTCCATCGCCGCGGCGGCGGGCTTGTCCCTCGGCCCTAGTTCATAGGACCCGTTCCCCTTCCCCGGGTCGGAGTCGGGCAGCTCGGAGGTGTCGCCGTCTTCGAGCGCTTCCACCTCCTGCTTTCGTTCCTTCGAGCCGGCGGGCATCCGCAGGAGGTGCGGCCCGTACTTCTTCAGGTTGTTGATGCAGGTCTTGCCGCCCGAGGTGACGATCTGGCCGGATTCGAGCCCGCGCGCCGCCGAGGGCGCGATGGGCTCCACCGGGACCGATTCGGGTTCGTCGCCTTCTTCGGACCCGGACTTGACGCAGTGCTCGAGGCCGCCGAACTCGAGCACCGCCCAGGGCTGGGCGACGAGGAGGCCGAAGAGCTGGTCGGCTCCCGCTTCCTTGGCTTCGGCGGGGCTCGTCGGCTCACCGTCCTTGGCGATCGAGAGGAACGCCCCCGACATCTCGTTCGTCCAATGCGAGGCGGTGCCGATCGTCTGCCCCGGTTGCAGAACGAAGAAGAAGGCGACGCAGACATATATGAGTGAGAGCGAGAGTTGGGAGGCGGTCTCCGCGTAGCGGCGTTGCACCAACGCCTTCCACATCGCCCACAGGGCCGCGCCGGAGACCGCGAGCACCATCCAGGGCCTGCCGAAGGCGGTCGTGTAGATGGACTGGATCGCCCGGGAGACCGGCCCGAGCGCCCCGGCGGCGCCGGTCGCGCCCGACCCGTTCACCAGATCGAGGCTGAAGGCGAAGCCGAAGAGTTCGATCAGCAGGTTCGCGAACCAGGAGGTGACGAGCCAGATCTCGTTCGCGAAGAAGAACGCGATCATCGGCAGGAACCCCGAGACGTCGACCCCGGAGAAGACCCCCGCCGAGATCATCGAGAAGTTCTCGTCGAGTTCGTAGGCGCCGAGGGTCCAGCCGCCCTTCAGGCCGGCAAGCGACCGCCCCGGCCCGACGTTCGCCCAGATATCGGCGTGGGCCAGCGGCGCGGCCAGGCACAAGAGCGCCACGGCGAGGCCGAGGGCGATCAGGACAGCCCGCCTGCGACGGGCGAGGATCGCGACGAGGCCCCTCATCTCTCGGCCTCCGCGTGCTCCCGGTCTTCGCCGCCTGCACCACCGTGACCTCGGCGTCGAGGCCGGCCGTGGTCGGGTCGCCGTCCTGCGACGTGATCGCCGCGGGCCCTGCTCCCCGACCCATCGGAGACGTGGCTCCGCGGCGACCTGCGGCCTGGGGTGGTGTCGAGTTCGGCGAGGAGGCCCGGGTCGGGGTCGACCTGCACCTCACCCCAACGGCCGTCGAGATCGCGTTGGAGACCGCGACCGCGCCGATATTCGGTCAGCCGGGTCGCCAGTCCTCCCTCCTCGGGGTCGAGGCCGAACTCCTCGAGGCCACGGGCGGCGGCGCGCGGGGAGTCCTGTCCGAAGAGGAAGGTGGTGCCGACGAGCTGCGCCAGCTCGCCGAGGTCCTCGACCTGTTGAGTGGCGAGGAGGACGGTGGCGTTGAACGCCCGACCGAGACGGATCAGTTTGTTCAGGAGCGCCTGCCCCTGCGATGAGGCGAAGAACACCCATCCCTCGTCGAGGAGGACGATCTTGTGTCGGTCGCGGTCCCCGGAGATCAGCTTCAGGGTCGATGCCGCGACCAGCGCCAGCGTCGCCACCGAGACCCGCTCGCTGCGGGTGTAGGCGGCGCGGTCGATGCCAGGATCGGGCAGGTTCAGCCCCGGCATCCGGATCGTGATCAGGCTCGGACCGCCCCGACCGTCGTCGTCGAGAAGCTTTGCCTCGTGGTCGTCGGGATGGGAGAATCCGAGGCGGGCGAGGCCGAAGTCGGCGACGACCTCGAGGGCCTCGGCGGCGTCCACGGCGCCCGGCGCCTCCGATTCGCGCATCCGCGCGACGACCTGGTGGAGGCTGCGCTCGTCCTCGCGCACCGCGTCGCGAACCGCCCGGTCGATCGCCACCTCCCAGGAGGAGTGGGGATCGCGAAGCAGCTCCAGCAGATAGGAAGAAGCGAGCTCCTCGCGGAGCTCCGGCACCCCGATCCGGAGCGGGTCGAGTTTGCCGCGGTGGACGGGGTCGGCCGAGAGCTCGAGGATCTCGACCTCGCCCACCTCCAGTCCCGAGAGCTCGGCGAGCCGGTGGTCGGGCTTCGGGTCGAAGTCGATCACCAGGCTCCCGCGCAGGAGCCCGGCGTGGGCGATCACCTGGGCGGCGATCGTCTTCCCCGAGCCGAGGGTGCCCGAGATCAGGACCGCAGAAGGGCGTGAGTCGCGCGGCGCCTCGGTCGGGTCGAACCGCACCGGCCGGCCGGCCACAGGGTCGTAGCCGAGATAGACGCCCTCCGTCGAGCCGACCGCGGCGGTGGCGACCGGCACGCTCGCCGCGACCTGCTCGGTGGTCATCTGGCGGCGGTAGTCGCCGACCGCGCCGCCGTCGGGGCGCGGCAGATGGTCGAGGAAGAGCGCGTGCTGGAGACCCCGGGGCCGGTGGAGCACCACCTCGCCGTAGCGCTCGCGGAGCGTCGTGATCCGCGCCTCCAGGGTGTCGGCGTCGGCGGCGCCGACGGCCAGCGAGATCGAGGCCCGCAGCATCGGCGGCCGCGCGACCGAGGAGAGGATCGTCTCGTATTCGCGTGCCAGCTCGCGGTCCTCCTCGGCGTGGGCCCCCGGGCCGGTCGGCGAGCCTGCCAACTGCTCCCTGTAGGAGTGCTCGACGTCGAGC
>JBOGYZ010000246.1:0-5634 GCA_050697015.1 Solirubrobacterales bacterium | reverse complement strand
CAAAGGTGAAAAGGTGCGGTAAGAGCGCACCGGCGTCGTGGTGACACGACGGCCAGGCAAACCCCGCCCGGTGCAAGGCCAAGCAGGACCGTCGACCCGGCTCGGCGAGGTCCAGGTAGGTCGCAGGTGCGCTTCGGCGCCCCGTCAGGGCTTCGGCCCGACGAGATAGATGTCCGCTCGCGACAGGATCCGGCTTACAGGCTCGCTGTCGGAAGGCCCCGCCTCGGCGGGGCCTTCCTATGTTGATGGGCCGAAAAGCGCCGACATGGCGCACTTTTCGGCCCATCAACCGGCTGTCGGCGGGCGCCGCATGGGCGGTTGCAGGAGTCCGGCCCTCGGCGTCGACGGCCGATGAAGGCTGCACGTTGCGGAGGTGGCGACGGGTGAGTGCAAGTTTTCTGTCTTAGCGTTTGCTAACCTGGCGCCAACTTCCGCTGAATCTTTGCCACATATCGCAAAGAGCGGGGGACCCAATTAGTGGGGGCGAATCGCGGCCGAGGCCGCGTAGCGCAGCTCTTTCAGCGCGAGCCCGTCAGCTAACCCCGCAAGCGCCCCGAAAGAGACATGAACAAATCCCCCCAGCGCCGAAAGGCGACATCCAACTGCTCGGGAGCCCCTGTCCCCGGACACTCCTCCATCTGGCTGCGCGCCGCGCTGCTGGTCGGCGCCCTCTCGGTACTGGCCTTCGCCGTCGCGCCTTGCGCCCAGGCCGCCACCGGCGGCGCCGCCCCGATCCCGGTCGCCACGGAAGAAGCGACGACCGAAGAAGCGGGCACCACCACCGCCTTCAACGAAGCCGAACTGTCGTTCACCCCGCTCCGGTACGCCGGCGCCAGCTGGTACGGCGGCACGACGATGTGGGGCCGCTCGACCGCCTGCGGCGAGGTCCTGCGACCGTCGACGATCGGCGTCGCCAACAAGTCGCTTCCCTGCGGCACCCCGGTCAAGTTCGTCTGGCACGGCCACTCGATCGTCGCCCCGGTGATCGACCGCGGTCCCTACATCAGGGGTCGCGCCTGGGACCTCACCTCCGCCGCGGCCGAAGCGCTGGAATTCGAAGGCGTCGGTCGGATCCAGTACGCCGTCGCGATCGAATACGCCCGCAGGAATAGCTAGCGGCACTCGGTAGCGCTCCCCCTCCCGCGGCTGTGCGGGCTAAAGTTCCCTGCTCAGCAGCCGTTTCAGAGAGGAGCTGTACTGATGTCGAGGACTTCCCGGGCCGCCTTCGCGCTCGCCGCCGCCGCTCTCGCCGTGATCGCACTGGCCGCCGTGGCGACCGCCGCCGGGGTGGAAAAGACGACGGTGACGCTCGGCGCGACGTCCGAGATGCCCGATCCGTCCTGCCCGAACATGCCCTGCCAGGCAGTCGGCAGCGTCACCGGCTTCCAGGTCTCCACCGACCAGAACCAGAGCCCCTTCCTGGTCAAGACCGACGGGACGATCAAGTCTTGGACGCTGACCCTGGCCCAGCCGACCAACAGCCAGCGCAGCTTCTTCAACGGGTTCTTCGGGACGCCGCCCGAGGCGCGCCTCGCGATCCTCCGCGCTGTTCCCGGCACCAATCCGCCGCGCTACAACCTGCGCCGGCAGGGAGCGGTCAAGGTGCTTTCGCCCTTCCTTGGGCAGACGGTCAAGTTCGGCGCCTCGCTGAAGGTCGAAAGGGGCGACGTCATCGGCGTCACCGTGCCGACCTGGGCACCGATGTTCTCCCAGGAACTGAGCGCCGACAATGTCTGGCGGGCAAGTCGCGAAGCGGGCGCCTGCACCAACTCCACCGACATCCGCCAGGGGCAGCCGCAGGAAGAACTCGGCAAGCGCGCGACCTACGGGTGCAAATACTCGACCGCCCGTCTGCTCTACACGGCGACTCTCGTCGCCGACCACTGAGGCGCCCCTGAACGACGAAGGGCCCGACGCTTTCGCGCCGGGCCCCGTCCGTCAGGCGATGCGTAGCTCTTAGGCGGCCGAGGGGAGGACCCGCGGCGTCGCCTGGTCCTGAGGGAGCGCCGCCGCGCTCGCGATCAGGGACTGGAACTCGTTGAGGGCGAGATGGCCGACCGCCTCGAGGATCTCCTCGTCGGTCCAGCCGATCTCCCGCGCCTCCTCGTGGAGGTGGAGCGGCGGCGGGCCGTCGGCGTCGAGTGCCTCCTTCAGGTAGAGGAGGAGCGCCGCCTCCTTCGGGTCGCTGGAGGTGAAGGAGCGCGCCCGGGAGACCTCGTCGAGGCCGAGCCCGGCCCGGCGCGCCGACTTCGCGTGCTGGGCGATGCTGTAGCTGTCCTCGCGATGCTCGGCGACGGCCAGGGCGATCCGCTCGCGCGTCGCCTGGGGAAGAACGCCGCCCCGCAGCTCGGAACGCATGCGGGTGTACGCGCGAAGGACGGCAGGGGAACCGGCGAGGACACCGACGAACTTGGTGACCGCGCCACCAGCCGCCTGAATGGTCTTGATGAGCGGGGCGCTCTCGTCGGGCGCCGTCAACTCGTCGTGAATCTGGAATCTGCTTACTGCCGTTTTAACCGTCACTTGCTTCTCGTCTCTGGCCTGCTGGCCGGATCGGTGGGGGAATCCGCTTTACAGAGCCTTTACGTGGCCTTTACTTTACTTTGAGCCTCTTACTTACGTGTCGTAAGTTATACCGAGATTTGGGAGCCGTTTCAAGCCCGCTGAAACGGCCATCGACTACCCGGAATACGTCGTTCTGCACCTCCGCGGTTCATTCGCCTATCGTTGCCGCCTTAACGCGCCCAGAGCCGAGGAGGCAACCGCAGACATGGCAGACCGCCCGCAGACCGCCGAGGATGTCATCCAGCTCGTCAAGGAACACGACGTGCGCTTCGTGCGACTCTGGTTCACCGACGTCCTGGGACAGCTGAAGAGCTTCTCCGTCAACGCCTCCGAGCTCGACGACGCCTTCGAAGGCGGGATGGGGTTCGACGGATCCTCGATCACCGGCTTCAACCCGATCGAGGAGTCCGACATGCTCGCGGTGCCGGACCCGACGACCTTCGACCTGCTGCCCTGGCGCCCGGAGGAGCACGACGCGGTCGCGCGCATGTTCTGTGACATCCGCGTGCCGGGCGGCGGTCCCTATGAGGGCGACCCGCGCTGGATCATGCGCCGCGCCCTCAAGCGGGCCGAGGAGATGGGCTTCACCGCCTACAACATCGGCCCCGAGCTCGAGTACTTCTACTTCCGCACGGCGAAGCCGGAGAACGGGGTCCCCGAGCCGCTCGACGAGGGCGGCTACTTCGACCTGACGACGCTCGACGCGGGCTCCGACCTGCGCCGCGAGACCGTCCTCGCCCTGGAGAAGCTCGGCATCCACGTCGAGTACACCCATCACGAGGTCGGCCCGTCCCAGCACGAGGTCGACATGCGCTACAAGAACGCGCTCGAGATGGCCGACGACTGCATGACCTACCGCATCGTGGTCAAGGAGTACGCGCTCAAGTACGGCTACCACGCGACCTTCATGCCGAAGCCGCTGTTCGGCGAGAACGGCTCCGGGATGCACGTGCATCAGAGTCTCGCCAAAGACGGCAAGAACGCCTTCTACGACGCCGACGATCCCTACTTCCTCTCGCCGGTGGCGAAGTCGTTCATCGCCGGCCAGCTGAAGCACGCGCGCGAGATCTCGCCGCTCTTCGCCCAGTGGGTCAACTCCTACAAGCGGCTGGTGCCCGGTTTCGAGGCGCCGGTCTACCTCGCATGGTCGCGCCGCAATCGCTCGGCCCTGATCCGGGTGCCGCTCTACCACCCCGGCAAGGAGGCGGCGACCCGCGCCGAGCTCCGCTGCCCGGACCCGGCGGCCAATCCATACCTCTGCTTCGCCGCGATGCTGCAGGCTGGGCTCGAAGGAGTGGAGAAGGGTTACGAGCTGCCCGAGCCGATGGAGCAGAACCTCTACCACCTGTCCCAGGAGGAGCTGTCGCACCAGGGGATCGAGCAGCTTCCCTCGACGCTCGGCGAGGCGATCGAGCTCGCCGCTGACTCGGAGCTGGTCCTGCGCACGCTGGGCGAGCACACCTTCCGTCGCTTCGTCGAGATCAAGCGCCAGGAATGGGACGACTACCGCGTGCAGGTCACGCCGTACGAGATCGAAAACTTCCTGCCGATCCTGTGACCAGGGAGAGGTAGTAGTGCCACAGCTTCACGTTCTGCGCGTCTTCTGTGACGCCGCCTGGTCGTTCGGCAACCCGCTCGGGGTCTTCCTCGACGGGGACGAGGTCCCCGAGGAGCGCCGCCAGGGCATCGCCGCCGAGCTGGGCTTCTCCGAGACCGTCTTCGTCGATGACGCGGCGGAGGGGCGGATCCGGATCTTCACGCCCGGCTTCGAGCTCGGCTTCGCCGGGCACCCGAGCGTCGGCACGGCCTGGCTGCTCGGTAAGGAGCGCGCGCCGGTCGAGGTGCTGCGCCCTCCCGCCGGGGAGGTCAAGGTGCGGGTCGACGGCGGCAAGACCTTCGTCACCGCGAAGCCGGAGTGGGGGCCGGACTGGAAGTTCTTCCAGCTGCCTGACGCGACCGCGGTCGAGGAGGCGCCGGACCTGCCGGACGGCGAGCAGGTCGGCTGCATCTGGGCCTGGGTCGACGAGGCCGAGGGCACGGTCCGCTCGCGCTGCTTCTCCCACGACGACAACATCGGCGAGGACGAGGCCACGGGCTCCGCGGCGATCTGCCTGGCCGCGGCGGTCGACCAGCCGATCGAGATCCTCCAGGGCCGCGGCTCCCGCCTCGACGCCCGGCCGGTCGGCGACGGGTTCGCCGAGGTCGGCGGCCGCGTCGTCCTGGACGAAGTCCGCGACTTCGCGCTCTAGACGTCCGCGAGTTCTTTTTCGAGCGCTGCCGGGTCGGTCACCGGCAGGTTGCAGGTGAAGCCCTCGCAGACGTAGGCGGCAGGCTCGCCGCCGATTTCGGTGCGGGCGTCCAGGAGGGGCGGTTCGGTCGCTCCCGCCGGGCCGCCGGCGAGGACGACGTTGGGACGGAAGGCGGCGCGGACGATGCCTCCGAGCGTGGTGAGGTCGCCGCCGACGAGGGCCACCTCGCGGGTCTGGGCGAGGTGGAAGTCGAGCGCCCGTAGGAGGTGGGCGAAGGAGTCGGGGTGGGTCACGGCGGGCTCGCCGAAGAGGGCGACCACGCCGAGGGCGCGGTCGGCAAAGGCCCGTTCGCCGCTCAGCGCGGCGAGGCGCAGGAGGCCGAGGGCGGCGGCGCTCTGGCCCGCCGGGATCGGGTGGTCGCCGACCTCCTTGCGCCGGGCGATCAGGTTCTCGTGGTCATCGGAGGTGGAGAAGAAGCCGCCGCGCTCGTCGTCGCCGAAGCGCGCGATCATCGACTCGGCGAGCTCCCGCGCCGCCGCGAACCAATGAGGGTCGAAGCTCGATTCGTAGAGGACGAGGAGCGCCTCGACCATGTAGGCGTGGTCCTCGAGGTAGGCGTTCAGGTGGGCCCGGCCGTCCTTGTAGGTGCGCAGGAGATGACCGTTGCCGTCGCGCATAGTCCCCAGGATGAACTCGGCGCAGGTGCCCGCGGCGTCCACGTAGTCGTCGCGTCCGAGGACCGCGCCGGCCTCGGCGAGCGCCGCGATCGCGAGCGCGTTCCACGAGCAGAGGCGCTTGTCGTCGAGCCCCGGCGGGACCC
>JBOGYZ010000245.1:0-2873 GCA_050697015.1 Solirubrobacterales bacterium | reverse complement strand
GAGGGGATCTGGTAGGGCTTCACGATCCAGGCCTGGATCGCCAGCGCCAGGCCGAGGGCCAGGGCGACGATCACCACCAGCTCGATCAGCCCGCCGGCTTTGCTCTTCGGTTTGGGGATCCGGAAATTCAAGGCGGCGAGATTCTTGACCAGAAGTCCGAAGACTGTCTAAAGGGTGCCGATTCGGTCCGGCGGCCAGTAGGTGGCGAAGGCCTCGCCGATGATCCATTCCTTGGGAACGGGACCCCAGTAACGGCTGTCGTCGCTTTCACCCCGGTTGTCGCCCATCATGAAGAAGTAGCCCTTGGGGATCGTGATCGTCTTCGGCAGATTGCAGATCGAGCCGCTGCCACAGGGGCGGATGAAGGATTCATCAGGATTCTCTTTCCCGTTCACGACCGGGTGACCTTCTTTGATCGACAGCTTGTCGCCGCCGACCGCGACGATCCGCTTGATGAAGTTCTGGCTCGACTCGGTCGGGGTCGGCTTCGGACAGGCCTCGCCTTCAGGTACGTCGACCCCGCATTCCGTCGCGGTCTCCGCCCCTGCCGGCGGGTGGAAGACGACGATGTCCCCGGCCTTCGGTTCGTGCAGGTGGTAGATGAAGCGGTTGACGAGGACCCGTTGGCCGACGTCGAGCGTCGGTTCCATCGAGCCCGAGGGGATCTGGTAGGGCTTGACCAGCCAAGCCTGGATCGCCAGCGCCAACCCGAGGGCGAGCGCGACGATGACGACCAACTCGATCAGGCCGCCCGCTTTGCTCTTCGGCTTGGGCAGCGAGAGTTTCAGCCCGCGGAGTCCTCGTCGGAGTCGCCGGATTTATCCGGTTTCTCGCCCTTGGGCTCCTCCGACGCTGGACTGTCCTCGGTCTCACTGGCGGCGGCCGGCTCGGTGTCCGCGTCCGCGTCCGCCGCCGCATCAGTCTCTGCCCCCGCATCCGCCTCCGGCGCCGCATCGGCCTCCGGCGCCGCATCGGCGGCCTCCGGAGTGACCTCCGCCTCGGCCTGCTCGGCCTCCGGCACTGCCTCCTCCAGACTCACACCCTCGGCGTCGACCGCCGTGAGCTCGTCCGCCCCCGCGGTGGGCTTCGACACCATGTCCTCGTCGATGCCCCAACGCCGCTCGGCGACGCGGGCCGCCTTGCCGATGCGGCCGCGGAGGTAGTAGAGCTTGGCCCGTCGCACGTCACCGCGCGCCGCGACCTCAAGTTTCTCGATCTTCGGCGAGTGCAGCGGGAACGTCCGCTCGACGCCGACGCCGAAGGACTGCTTGCGGACGGTGAACGTCTCGCGGGCGCCGGAGCCCTGGCGACGCAGCACCACGCCCTCGAAGACCTGGGTCCGTTTGCGCGTACCCTCGATGACCTGGAAGTGGACTTTGACGCGATCGCCAGGCTCGAAGGAAGGGAGGCCCTTCTTGAGCTGATCGCGCTCGATGCTGTCGATGACTGAGCTCATTGGGAAGTTTCTGCTTTCGGCTGCTGGCGAAGAAAAACCGCCCAGACCCCCGGTCGGGACCCACGCGGTCGCGGAATGTTAGCTATTCCGAGCCGCTGGCAGCTTTACGCTCGTCTTCCGCATAGGCCTTGGCACGTTCCCGTGACCTGTCCAGGCGCCATTCGCGGATCTTTTCGTGATCCCCGGAGAGCAGCACCTCGGGCACCTTCCAGCCGCGGTGGACCGGCGGGCGCGTGTAGTGCGGGTACTCCGGCATGCCCTCGAGCACCTGGCTGTAGGAGTCCTCGGCGGCCGAGCTGGCGTTGCCGAGCGCCCCGGGCAGCTTGCGCATCAGGACGTCGGCGACGACCATCGCCGGCAGCTCCCCCCCGGCCAGGACGTAGCGGCCGATCGACACCTCGTCGTCGGCGAAGTGCTCGTGGATCCGCTCGTCGAACCCCTCGTAGCGGCCGCAGAGCAGCGCCACGTGGCGTTCGCCGACCAGCTCGTCGGCGAGCTCGTCGTCCAGCAGCCGCCCGGTCGGCGTCAGCAGCACGATCCGCGGCCGCACCCCGTCGCCGTAGGCCGCCTGCAGCGCCGCGTCGATCACGTCGACCCGCAGCACCATCCCGGCGCCGCCGCCGTAGGGCGCGTCGTCGACCTGGCGGCCCGTCAGCGGGGTCGAGTCGCGGTAGTTGAAGAGGCGCAGCTCGTTGCCTTCGCGCAGCGCGTTCTGCACCGGGCGCTGCGTCTGCAGCCAGTCGAACGCCTCCGGGAAGAGGGAGAAGATGTCCAGCCGCATCGAGGCGCCTTTCTAGAAAGCTGTTTCAGTCGAGAATGTCGACGATGACGCGGCGGTCGATCCGCACCGCGGCAGCCTTGGCGATCGTCCGGATCGCGTTGGCGACGCGGCCGCCTTTGCCGATCACGCGGCCGAGATCGCCGTCGGCGACGCTGATCTCGTAGACGAGGTCGCCGTCCTCTTCGAGCTCCTCGACCTCCACGGCCTCAGGATCCTCGACGAGGGACTTGACGAGGAATTCGAGCAGCTCGGTCATCGCCGAAGGGACGGCTAGCTGCCGTGGGCGGCGATGCCCTTGGTGCGCAGCAGGTGGGCCACGGTCTCCGACGGCTGGGCGCCGTGCTCGATCCAGTGACGCGCGCGCCCCTCGTCGACCACGATCGTCGAGGGCTCGGTCTGCGGGTTGTACTGACCGATCGTCTCGATCGTCCGCCCGTCACGCGGGGAACGTTTGTCGGCGACGACGATCCGCCACACGGGGTTCTTCTTGGAACCCACTCGTCTAAGTCGAATTCTCACTGCCATGCGGCGCAGAACTGTAGCGGAAGCGGAAGTCTTGCGCTTCTTTAGGGGTGGTTGGGGGTCGGGCAACGGTCCTGGCCTCTTGAAGCTGGCGCCCGGGAAAGGGAAGGGCCG
>JBOGYZ010000244.1:0-3062 GCA_050697015.1 Solirubrobacterales bacterium | reverse complement strand
GTCTCATGGCGGTCACAGCCTGCCAGGACCGCCATGAGACGCCCAGGACCGATCTCGGCCGGGCGGGGCGGCCGGAAGGACGGCCCGTCAACCCGAAGGGCCGGAGCAAAGCCTTCCTAGCGCCGGGCAGCCGCGGCAGAGGTCCCAGGTGCGGTCGGGTTCGGGGGCGGGGGAGAAGTTGCCGGCGCTGATCGCCGTGACCGTCGATGCAATACGGGTCCGTGCCGACTCCATGTCTCCGGCGGTGAGGATGGTGCGGACCGGGGAGTCGGCGCGCTCGAGGAAGACGTAGGCGACCTCGACCTCGCTCGCGCCGAGGCTCTCCGACGCGGCCATCGCGTAGATCGAGCGCTGGACCTCGTAGTGGGACGCGCGGGCGCTCGGGTCCTCGCCGCGCAGGCGGTCGGTCTTGTAGTCGACGACCAGCGGCGGGGAGCCGTCGCGCTCGACCAGCAGGTCGATCGAGCCGCGCAGCACGGTGCCGCCGGCGCCGAGCAGGATCGGTACCTCGGCGCGGACCCTGCTCGCCGCAGCGATCTCCTCACGCAGCGGCGATCCGAGCCAGTCGCGGACCGGCCCGAGCAGCTCCTCGGCCTCACTGGCGCCGAGGTCAAGCCCAGATGCGAGCGCGTGCCGTCGCGCCAGATCGGCGTCCGGCTCGCGCCATCCGTTCGCCAGGGACCACTCGAGCAGGGCGTGCACCGCGGCGCCGCGAGCACTCCTTTCCTCCCGCGCGGACGGTCCCTCGTCGCCCTCGGTGCCGACTTTTTTGATGCTGTCGGCGCTGGAGGGCAGTCCCAGCACCCGCTCCATGTAGAAGCGGTACGCGCATTCCTCGAAGGCCGAGATCGCCGTGTAGGAAAGCGGACGGCTGGGAACGACCGGTGGCTTGCGCTCGACCAGGGGCGGCGTCCCTGAACCGAGCTCCCGCTCGGCGGTCGCGTCCAGATGAAGGTCGCGCAGTTCCGCCGCCCGCTCAGGCGAAGGGAGGTTGAGGTGGACCGCGATCTCCGACGCCGGGAAGGAATCGTCGAGACCGGGGCGTGCCTCGGGCGCTGGGACCGCGATCAGCGAGAGCTCGGCGGGCGGATCCGTCGACGCGCCGTCCTCGTCGTCAGAATCGACCTCCTCCTTGGCCGGCCTCGGCGCGCCAAGGGCATCCACCAGCCGCTCGACCACCGGCGTGCCCGGCTTCGTCTCCTTCGCCGGCTCGAATTTCACCACGCCGCTGAGGATCAGGCGCTCGCGGGCGCGCGTCGCGGCGACGTGGAAGAGGCGCAGGCCCTCCTCGGAGTCGCGCGCCTCGCCGGCTTCGATCAGCTCGCCGTAGTCGTAGAGGTTCACCGACGCGCGGCCGAGGCGGCGCCACTGCAAACCCACCCGCGGCGGCTGCTCGCGTCCCAGCGCCAGGACCGGGCGGCGGCCGCCGGAGAGGAGGCCGCGGGAGAGGTCGGGGACGGCGACGACCTCGAACTCGAGGCCCTTGGCGTTGTGGACGGTCATGATCCGGACGCCGTCGTGGCCCTCGGCGGCGGTGGCGGCCTGGGCCTCGGTGTCGACCTCGGCGCGGGCGGCGAGGAAGTCGAGCAGCCCGCGCAGGTCCCGCCCCTCGCGCTCCTCGTAGGCCGCCGCCAGGCGCGAGAGCTTGCGCACGTTCGCGAGGCGCGCCTCGCCCGCGGGACGCAGCAGGGTCGCCAGGTCGTAGCCGGTCTCGGTGACCGCCGCCTCGACCAGTCCGGCGAGGCCAAGGCGCGGCGCGCGCGCCCGCAGTCCCACGAGCTGGGTCGTGAACTCGGCCAGCAGCGCCCGCTCGCTGGCGGGGATGTCGGCGAGGCGCTCGGGGGCGGCGAGCATGTCGGTCTCCTGGCCGGGACGGCCGTCCGCGCCGGCCGGCTCCGGCGCGGCGGGTGCCGAGTCGGGACGCCCGCCGAGGTCGGCCCCCTCCTCGCGCGCCAGTCGCTCCAGCGCGGGCCAGACGTGGCGCCGCCGGCCGGCTGCGGCCCGCAGCAGCCAGAGCGTGTCCGGGGCGACCGCGCAGGCGGGGGAGGCGAGGGTGCCGAAGAGGGCTTCGTCGTCGAGCGGGTTTGCGATCGTCGCCAGCAGCGCGCAGACGTCGGCCACCTGCTGCTGGGACCAGTAGCCGCGCCCGCCGACCACGTAGGGGCGCAGGCCGGCGCGCGCCAGCGAGTCCTCGTAGGCGTCGAGATGGGTGAAGGCCCGCAGCAGGACGACCATCGCGCCGCGCTCGACCCCCGCGTCGTGGAGGTCGCGCAGGCGGGCCGCGAGGGCGCGCGCCTCGGCCAGGCAGTTGAGCGGCGTGCGGCCGTCGATCGCCGGGTCGAGGTCGATGCCGTCCCCGTCCCAGCCGTCGCGCGCGGTGAGGTGGAGCTCCACCGCCGGGCCGGTGCCGCGCGGGGCCGGGGAGGAGGGCGGCGCGCCGACCCGCAGCGGGCGGTAGCCGGCGCCGAGCAGCGCCTCGCCGAAGAGGTTGACCGCGCCGATCACCTCGGGGCGCGAGCGGAAGTTGCCGCTGAGGTGCATCAGCTCGGCGCCCGGGTCGGCGTCGATCTGCTCGCGGCGGCGGCGGAACACATCCAGGTCGGCATGGCGGAAGGAGTAGATCGACTGCAGTTCGTCGCCGACCACGACGAGTTGGGACTTCGGACCCTGGAGCGCCTCGATCAGGCGCAGCTGCAGGCGGTTGGTGTCCTGGAACTCGTCGACCAGCAGGTGGGAGAAGCGGCCGCGGTAGGCCTGGCCGATCTCGGCGCGCTCGAGCAGGCGGGCGGCGAGGATCAGGAGGTCCTCGAAGTCGATCCCGGCGCGGCGTTCCTTCGCTGCCTCGAAGGCGGTGGAGTAGAGGCGCAGCAGCTCGGCGAGGTGACCGTAGGCGACGCCGCCCTCCCCCGCCTCGGCGGTGCTGGAGATCGCATCGTCCAGGGCTTCGCGGAAGAGCGCCAGTGCTTTGGCGGTGCCGCCGGGGCGGAGCGCTTCCAACTCCGCCAGCGATGGCGGTGGGCCGGGCTGGGTCAGGCGGGCGAGCGCCTCCTCCAGGGCGGCAC
>JBOGYZ010000243.1:0-2949 GCA_050697015.1 Solirubrobacterales bacterium | reverse complement strand
ACTCTCACTGGTCCACTACCACTTCGGTTCCAAGCGCGGCCTGCTTCTCGCCGTCCTCGAGGATCTCACCGCGCGTCTGCTGGACCGCCAACAGGCGATGTTCAGCGACGAGCGGCCTTTCGCCGAGCAGTGGCGCACCGCCTGTGAATACCTGCGCGAAGACATCAGCTCCGGCTACGTGCGGATCCTCTGGGAGCTGTGGGCTGCCGGTCTCGCCGACCCGGAGATCGCCGAACGCTGGCGTGACACCCAACGTAGATGGCGGGAGCTGATCGAGGCGCGCCTCGAGCGCCTGCAAGCCGATGGCGTCGAGTTGCCGATGCGCCCACGTGCCCTGGCCGCCCTGATCGGCAGCCTCTTTGAGGGCGCCGAGGTCGAGATCCTTGCCGGAGTCTCCGAGAAGGAAACGCCACACATCGAAGCGCTCGCGGCCTGCGCCGCATTGATCGCAAGCGCTGAGCGGCGCTGAGCGGCGGCTGATCCCTACTCCCCGCGTCTCCAGAACCGGGCGATTCCAGGCGGTAAGACGAAGAACTCATCCGGCCCGACTCGGTATAGGCGAGCTCGGTCGATGGCGTCGCGGATATGGAGCAGGTAGACCCGTTCGTCCCTCAGACGGCGACCGCCTCGGCCAGGATTCGATCCCGAAGGTACGGCGAGAGACTGTTCTCCGTGACGACATCGACGGCGACGCCAAGCGCCTTCTCCAGATCATCTCCGAGCGCCACCAGATCAAGAAGGCTTCGACCCTCCGACGCGATCCGATTGATGTCCTCTCGGTCGCCTGAAGCAAGAAGCGCTGTGAGTCCACGAGGCTCGTCGTCCACTTGAACATCGTACGCCGAGGAGCCGACTGCTCAGCGTCCAAACGCCCACGCCACCGTCAGCGGGAGCTCTTCTCTCCAGAACGCGTCGCCGTGTGAGCCGGCCCGCTCGGTCATGACCACATCCGCAACCTGCGCAGCGCGTCCGCCCGTTCGCGTCGAGGCCCTCGCCGGGCGCTGATCGCCCGGCGAGTGGCACGACGCCTAGCTTTTGACCGGCATCCGCTTGATCGCGGCGCGACCCGCGTTGAGCTTCGATTCGAGATCGTTGAGTTGGTCGACGCGCTGGCTCTGCAGGGTGCGAACGGTGCTGTTGTAGATCCGCTTGCCGCGGTTGCGCAGGGTGACGATCGCCTGGGCGTCGTTTTGCTGCAAGCTCTGCGTGGCGGACTGCTTGCCGCTGCGGATCGCGGCTTTTTCGCGACGGTAGCCGGCCTTCAGGTCGGCGATTTCTTCCTGCTGGAGCTTGCGGTTTTCACCGGCGCGCTTGGTCCGCCGGTCGATCGTCTGCTGGATCGTGGCCTTGCGGATCGCGCCTTCGGCGTTGGCCTTCTGCTTGCGCAGACGTTTGACCTGCTTGGCCAAGGCGGCGTTGCGTCGAAGACGTCTTCGACCCGGCCGATCGCGTTCTCGTAGTTGGTCGCGGCCCGGTCCATGCGCGCGTCGTAGTCCCGGCGCAGGGCGGCGAGTTCGCCCGCCTCCGTCTGTCGGATGGTCCGCACGCCGGCTTTGATCGCCCGTGCCGATTCGCGCTGCGCCGCGTTCTTGCCGCGATTGAAGAGCGCGGTCGATTTGTCCACCGCGGCGCCGTGCCTGTTCTCCAGCTGGTCTTCGTAGGCGGTCTTGCGGGCGGCGGTGGCCGGGGTATCCGAGAGCTTCTCGAGTTTTTCGACGAAGCCGTCCAGCGCCTTGTACTGGGTGGTCGTGACCAGCGGCGGGACCTCGGCTGCCTTGGCAAACGGTGAGAGCAGGGCGACGGCGAAGAGGGCGCCGGCGACCACGAGGGTCAGGCGGCGCAGCTTTCCAGACGGATTCATCGGAATCAGGACACTCCTTGGACGAGCGCCGGGCGGCGCAGGGGGTTTGCTCTGCATCCTTTCGGCCGTCGTCCCGATTCCCTTGAACCTGTCGGTGAAGATCACCCGCCCGGGGGCGCTCCCGACGGTGCTTCGCCTCTCGGCGCACCACCTTCCGAGGTCCCTCCGACCGCCGCCGGCGTCGAGCTCGGGTCGACGCCCATGGCGATCGTCGCCTTGATCCCCGAGGTGACGCTCCCGCTCAGCTTCGGCATCGAATACCTGCCGCCCTGCTGGGAGAAGATGCGGTCCTGGGAGTTGGTGACAGGGGCCACGGTGCTCTTGTCGTAGGGCGAGAGTTCGTAGACCTTGTCGGTCACCGCTTCGCGGAAGAGCATCTGTCCGGTGTGACAGACGTGGCCGCCGCTGTAGGTCTTCTTCGTGCGCTTGCCGCCGATGTGGACCTTGACGTGGATGTGGGTGGCGCGGCCGGCGTAGTGGCCGGGGTAGATCGTCTTGAACTCCGCCCAGCCTGCCGAATCGGTGATCTGCACCCCGCGCAGGTAGGTCTGGCCGACCGTGTCCTCCGAGGCCTCGTCGGAGTAGATGCCGGAGGCGTTGCACTGCCAGATGTCGCAGGCCGCGCCGACGATGGGGACGCACTTCTTGTGGTCGATCACCCGGATCCGCAGGTCCAACGGGACCCCTTCCTGGCCTTCGACGATGTTGGCGCGGACCTTCTCGAGGTCGACGTAGAACGGTCCTTCCTCCTGCTCGGGCATCAACCGCAGACAGGAGCTCGCCTGCTTCGCGATCGCCTCGTCGTCGCCGCGGTCGAAGATGCCGGTGAGGCCCGCCCCCGCGCCGGAGAGCAACAGGCCGGCCCCGGCGGCACCGGCCACGCCGAGCGTCTGGCGCCGCGTCAGGCCTCTCCTGTCGTCGGTGCTTGGTCGGTCTTGGTCCCTCATGTCGGGTCGTCCTTTCGGGTGGTGGATCCCTGAAACGTCCTGACGACGAAGTTAGGTCGCGAAGCTCCGGTTTTCCTGAGCCGCTCCTGGGAGGTTCGCGGCGAGCACGCGCGAGAGGGGCCCCGCGGCGGGGGCCCCTCT
>JBOGYZ010000242.1:0-10559 GCA_050697015.1 Solirubrobacterales bacterium | reverse complement strand
CAGCTGGGAGAGTTCCTGGATCGGTTCGAAGAAGGTCGTGAGGTAGCCGACGAAGGAGACGACGACGCCGACTTCGATCGCCCCGTTGATCGCCTGCGAGCCGCCGTAGAGGAGGATCACCGCCGTCCCCATCGCGGCGAGCAGTTCGACCGCCGGGAAGTAGGCGGCATTGAGGTAGACCGTCTTCATGTTGACCGCGCGGTTGGCCTCGTTCAGCTCGGTCATCTCGTCGACGTGGCGGGGCTCCTGGCCGAAGCTGCGCACCACCCGCACGCCGCTGAGGCTCTCCTGCAGATAGGCGGTGACGGCGGCGATCCGCTCGCGCGTCGCCCGGTAGGCGCCCGACGAGACGATCCGGAAGATCACCGAGGCGATCGCCAGCAGCGGGAAGGTGAGGAACGTGATCAGCGCCAGCTTCAGGTCGAGCAGGAGCAGGATCACGACCACGCCGACCAGGGTCAGGGTGCTGGAGAAGATCGTCACCACGCCGGTGGTCACCAGCTGCTGCAGAGCTTCGACATCGTTGGTCATCCGCGAGATCAGCACGCCCGGGCTGTTGCGGGTGAAGAAGCCGATCGGCATGCCCTGGAGGTGGACGAAGATGCGCTCGCGCAGGTCCTGGAGGGCCCGCGTGCCGACCCAGCCGACCAGGTAGGTCTCGGCGTAGGTGGCCACCGCGTAGATGATCGAGACGGCGACGAAGGCCCCGACGATCCAGTCGAGCGCGCTGAGGTCCCCGGTGCTGATACCGGCGTCGATCGCCCGGCCGGCGAGGAACGGCGGCGCCAGGCCGGCGCCGGTCTCGATCAGGAGCGCGATGAACATCAGCGCCATCCGCCCGCGATAGGGACGGAGCAGGCCGATCATCCAGCGCACCTTGCGGCCGCGCTGGTCCTGCCCACGGACGAGCCGCCAGAGAGCGCCGAAGAGGAGGGCGATGTTGGCGAGCGGGCTCTGGACGCTCGCCTCGGCCGACTCCTCGACGCGCGCCGCCTCCTCGCGCTCGCGCTCCGCGTCCGCTTTCCGATCTCGCCTCACAGCCGCGCCACCTCCTCGCGCTCCTCGAGGTCGCGCTGGAGGAAGACCGAGTCGGCGAGCCCGTGGTCGGCGATCTCGCGGTAGAAGCCGCAGCCTTCCATCAGCTCCTCGTGCGTCCCGCGGTCGACGACCTCGCCGTGGTCGAGGACGATTATTTCGTCGGCCAGCGAGACGGTGGAGAGACGGTGGGCGATGATGAACGTCGTCCGCCCGGCCATCGCCTCGCGCAGCCCCGCTTTGATCGCCCCCTCGGTGGTCGCGTCGACCGAGGAGGTGGCGTCGTCGAGGATCAGGATGCGCGGGTCGGCGAGCAGGGCGCGGGCGATCGCCACCCGCTGGCGCTGGCCACCGGACAGGGTCAGGCCACGCTCGCCGACGCGGGTGTCGTAGCCGTCCGGCAGTTCCCGGATGAAGGGGTCGGCCTGGGCGAGGCGCGCCGCCGCTTCGATCTCCTCGCGACTCGCCGCCCCGCGCGCGTAGGCGATGTTGTCGGCGACCGAGGCGGTGAAGAGGAAGCTGTCGTCGGCGACGAAGGCGATCTCGGAGCGGAGCTTCTCGACCTCGACGTCGCGCACGTCAACTCCGTCGACCAGCACGGTGCCCTCGGTCGGGTCGTACAGCCGCGCGATCAGCGCGACCAGGCTCGTCTTGCCGGAGCCCGACGGTCCGACCAGCGCCACCGTCTTCCCGGCCTCGACCTCGAGCGAGATGTCGTGGAGCGCGGGCACCGTCTCGTGTTCGGAGCTGGGCGCCGCCGCGTATTGCTCGGTCACGCCCCGCAGCTCCACCCGGCCACCGCCATCGGGCAGTTCGACCGGGTCGGCCGGGCTCTGGATCGTCGGTTCGCGGTCGATGATTTCGAACATCCGGTTGCCCGAGGCGACCGCGCGCTGCGCCATCCCCATCGCCACGCCGAGCATCCGCAGCGGCCCGGCCAGTATCACCATGTAGGTGTAGAAGGCAGTGAAGTTGCCGAGGGTGAGGTTCCCTTCGATCACCATCCGGCCGCCGACCAGCAGCACCAGCGCGACCCCGAGCTGCGGCAGGAGCCCGATCAGCGGGCTGAAGAAGGCCTGCAGGCGGGTCGAGTAGATCGACTGGTCGAAGACCCGTTTGACCACCCGCTGGAAGCGGTGGAGCTGGAATTCCTCGCGGGCGAATGCCTTGACGATGCGGATCCCGGAGACGTTCTCCTCGGCCTCCGCGGTGAGTTCGGCGACCCGCTGGGAGACCTCCTGGACGGCGGGGCGCGAGACCCGGTTGTAGCGCGAGGCGACCCAGACGACGAACGGCGCCGGGATCAACGCCAGCGCCGCCAGCAGCGGGTTGATGATGAACATCACGGTCGCGGCGAGGACGATCGTCAGCAGGGTCTGGGTGATGAAGATCAGCCCGTAGCCGAGGAAGAAGCGGATCGCCTGGAGGTCGACCGTCGCCCGCGACATCAGCTGGCCGGTCTGCTGAGAGTCGAAGAAGCCGAGCTCGAGCTTCTGCAGGTGCGCGTAGAACATCTGGCGCAGGTCGAATTCGACCCCGAGCGAGACTTTGCCCGCGACCAGGCGGCGGACGATCGTCAGGCCCATGCGCAGGATGGCGGCACCGAGGATCGCCAGCGCGAGGGGGAGGAGGTCCGGCTTGTTGCCGTCCTCGATCGCGTTGATCGCGCGACCGAGCAGCCACGGGATCAGCACCGTCATCCCCATCGCCGCCCAGGCGAAGAACAACGATCCCCACAGCTGGACCCTGTAAGGACGGAGGAAACCCATCAGTCGGCGGTACGTGCGCATCCCTACCGACTATACAAAGTGAAGTATTGGGCTAATGCAGACTAATGCGTGACTTCTGCGGCCTTCGCGCTCGAGACCTTGCCGGGTTCGCACTTTTTCTGGTGGTGTCCCGGTTTCTGCAGGATCTGAAAGTTCGTGACCGCGTGGTAGGGCGTGGTCGCCAGGTTGTTCTGCGCCAGCGTCACCGTCAGGCGGTAGAAGCCCGGCGGCAGCTCGTGGTAGAAGATCTCCGGCCGGGTGGCGGGGGAGAAGGTGCCGTCGGTCCCCAGTTCTTCGGCGAGGATGCCGTTCGGGCCCGCGTATTTGGGGAAGTCCATCGAGGCGCCCTTGAGGCGTTCGTTGCCGAGCGGATTGTTGAGCGCTTTCTGCAGTTTTTCCGGCTCGACGCAGTTGGGGACGCGGTTGAGGCCGAAGCGGATCGCGCCCCGACCCAGTTCCGGTTCCTGGAGGAAGTGCTGCGGGGCCAGTTCGAAGTTCTCAAGGCCAACCTTCACCACCACCGCGTGGGCGGCCTGGACCTCGCCGTTGCGCGGCGAGACGATCGAGACCGTCGGTTCGCCCGTCGTCGGTTCCGCCGCGTTCGCGTTGCCGGTGTCTTTACCTCCGCCGAATACGATCGCCAGGGCGACCGCCGCGCCGGTCAGGGCGAGCGCCGCGAGCGTTGCTTTCCTCAGCCGCATGCGACCCCAACATTACGCGTAAGACCAGAGACAGCATCCTCCGCGCGGTCGTCCTGGCCTTCGGCCTGGCCGCGGTTTGGTCAGCGCCTGCGTACGCCGCATCTGCCGATCCGGCCTCGCACGTCGACGTCTTCGCCGGGACCAGGCCGGGGCCCCGGACTTTCGGTGGCGGCCACAACTATCCCGGAGCGGCACTGCCCTTCGGAATGGTCCAGTGGAGCCCCGATACGACCCCGGCGGCGCCGCACTCGGGTGGCTACGACTATCGCGACCACCACATCTCGGGCTTCAGCCTCACCCACCTGAGCGGGGCGGGCTGCGCGGTCTACGGAGACTTCCCCTTCGTGCCGACGACGGAACCGCTGAGCGCATCGCCCGCACCAGGCGGCCACGAAGGCCTGGCGGGGAAGTTTCAGCCGGGCTTCTCCCACCGGCACGAGAGCGGCGAGCCGGGCTATTACTCGGTCGAGCTGCGACCGAAGCGAGGAGGCCCGATCGGGGTGGCGCTCACCGCGACCACGCGCACCGGGTTCGCCCGTCTCACCTTCCCTCGCAGCCCGCACGCGAGTGTCCTCATCGATGCCGGCGGCAGCGCCCAGCCCGACGACGAAGCGACGGTCCACCTCGATCCGGCCGCGCGCGAAATCTCGGGCAGCGCCGAGAGCGGCCTCTTCTGCGGCCAGCGTCCCCGCTACAAGGTCTATTTCGCGGCGCGCTTCGGCCAGGCCTTCGTGGCGTCGGGAACCTGGACCGAGGAGGGACTCGAACCGGGGAGCAAGGACGCGAACGACGTCCAGGAACCGCGCGCGAACCCGAAGGTGACGGCGCGGGCCGGGGCATACGCGACCTTCGACACCCGGAAGGGCCGCACCGTCACCGCACGCGTCGGGATCTCCTTCGTCTCGGTGGCAGGTGCCCGCGCCGCCCTGAGCGCCGAAAGCGCCGGCCACGGTTTCGGGGCGATCCGCGCCGCGGCGCGGAGGCGGTGGGACCAGGCTCTGGGCAAAGTCCGAGTCCGCGGCGGCTCGTCCCGCGACATCCGCACCTTCTACACCGCGCTCTACCACGCCCTGCTCGCGCCGCGGACCTTCAATGACGTCGACGGCGATTACCTCGGCATGGACGGCGCGGTCCACCGGGCACGCGGCCGCACCCAGTACGCCGACTTCTCCGGCTGGGACGTCTACCGCACCGAGATCCCGCTGCTCGCGTTGATCGAGCCGCGCCGTGCCTCCGACATGGTGCAGTCGCTGCTCGCCGACGCCGAACAGTCGGGCTGCCTGCCGCGCTGGCCCTACGCGAACGGGCAGTCGATGACGATGGTCGGCGACTCGGCCGACCCGATCATCGCCGCCGCCGCGGCCTTCGGCGCCGACCACTTCGACCACGCGGGGGCGCTCGCGGCGACGCTGCGCGGCGCCACCGCGCCCTGCGAAAGCGCCAACGGGGACTACCAGGAGCGCCAGGGCCTCGCCTCCTACTTGGAGCTCGGATGGGTCCCCTTCGACGAAGACACCAACACGCGCAACGCGAACTCGATCTACGGCAGCCCGAGCGCCGTCTGGGGCTCGGCGGCGACGACCCTGGAGTACGCGATCGACGATTTCGCGATCGCCCAGTTCGCGGCCCGGGAGGGGGGAGACGCCGCGACCTTTGCCCGGTTCATTCGACGTGCCGCCAATTGGCGCAACCTCTTCGACCCCGTCACCCGCCTGATCGAGCCGCGCTTCTCCGGCGGTGAATTCCCGGATCCCTACGACGCTCTCGAAGGCGGCGGCTTCGTCGAGGGCAACGCCGCCCAATACACCTGGATGGTCCCTCAGGATCCAGCCGGACTGTTCCGCCGGATGGGCGGCGCGGGCAAGGCGGCCGCGCGGCTCGATGCCTTTCTGCGGGTGCTGAACGGCGGCGCGGGAGGGACCCACACCGACCACGCCCTGCTCGGCGACGAGCCGACCCTCGAGACCCCCTGGCTCTACGACTGGCTGCGACGCCCGTGGAAGACCCAGGCGGCGGTGCGTCGCGGGCTCCGTCTCTACAGCCCGACCCCGGCCGGCTACCCCGGCAACGACGACCTCGGCACGCTTTCGGCGTGGTACGTCTTCGGCGCCCTGGGGATGTACCCGGCACAGCCGGGGACCGGGACGCTGGCGCTCTCCAGCCCGCTGTTCGACCGCGCCGAAGTGCGGCTCGCCGATCGCAGGCGGCTGGTGATCACCGGCGGCGGGAAGACGTATGTCAGGGGATTGAGCGCCGATGGGGTTCCGCATGACCGCCCCTGGCTGAAGGCCTGCGAAATCGCCGACGGCGGAACCCTCGCCTTCCAGACGCAAGCTCACCCGGCCCGCTGGGCGCAGTACGGCCAGTTGCCGCCCTCCTACGGCCCCGGGACGTCTGCCCCCAAAGGGCCCTGCTCGCCTTAATGGCGGATTTATCCCACGAGCGCAAGCTCCCGAACTGTGTACGACTCCGCGGTCACCCTCCCGGCCGTCCTCGGCGACCCGCAGGAAGCGGTACCCGCGCGCCGGTGGGTCGCGGTCCTCGCCCTGGCGGCGCTGACCATCGCCGGGGCGGCGATCCGCTTCGTCCCGCTCGGCGTGCAGAGCTTCCATCACGACGAGGTGATCACGGTCATGCGCGTGATCCCCGGCACCTTCGGCCACATGTTGCACGAGGTGAAGGTGAGCGAGTCGAACCCACCGCTCTACTACGTCCTCGCCTGGGGCTGGACGAAGGAGTTCGGGCGCAGCGAATGGGGCATCCGCTCACTTTCGGCGCTGCTCGGCGCGCTGACCGTGCCCCTCGGCTACGCGATCGGTCGGCAGCTGGCGAGCCGCCGCGTCGGCCTCATCCTCACCGGCCTCCTCGCCTTCAACCCGATGCTGATCTGGTACTCGCAGGAGGCTCGCTCCTATGCGCTGCTGGTCCTCTTCGGCGCCCTCTCGTTCCTCTTCTTCGCCCGCTCGCTCGATACCCGCCGGGGTCGCGACCTGGCGCTCTGGGCGGTGACCTCGGCGCTTGCCCTCGGCAGCCACTACTTCGCCTTCTTCGCGGTCGGGATCGAGGCGGCCTGGCTGGCCGTGGCGTTGCGCGACCGCTGGAAGGCGTTCTTGCCCGCGCTGGCGCTGGTCGGCGCCGCGGGCGCGGCGCTCCTGCCGCTGATCGCCGCGCAGGCGAACCCGAACCACATCGGCTGGATCGAAGAAAGCCCGCTCTCGAACCGCTTCTTCGAGACCGGGGTCAGCTTCCTGATCGGGGAAACCGGCCACGTGATCGCCGAGCCCCCTCGTGTCCACTACGCGGTGCTGCCGGCGATCGCCGTCGGCCTCGCGGCGCTGGTGCTGGTCGCGCTCGGTTCCCGGCGCGAGCGGCGCGGGGGCGTCGTCGCCCTCGTGGTCGGGTTCGGCGTCCTCGTCCTCGCGGGTGCGGCGGCGCTGGTAGGCAAGGACTACGTGGTGGAGCGCAACCTGCTGCCGGCACTGGTCCCGCTCGCCGCTGTGGTCGCGCTCGGGCTCGGCGCGGCGCGGGCGCGCTTCGCCGGGGTGCTGGTGGCGGTGGCGCTCTGCTCCTACTGGCTCGCCTTCGACGTCTACGTCACCCGGACGCCGAACCTCCAGCGACCCGACATCCGGGCGGTCGCGAGCGCCCTCGGCCCGGCGCGGGTGCCGCGCGCGATCGTCGGCTGGCGCCTCGCGGGGGACCCGTTGCGCTGGTATCTGGGCGACGGCGCCCTGCGCTGGTTCGGCGGTGGCGAACGGGTAAGGGAAGTCGACCTGGTCGGCAAGCGCGTCGTCGCCGAGCACAACGCTAACCTTCCGCCGGTGTTTCGTCCCGTGGGGGTCGTACGGATGGACCGCCTGACGATCGCCCGCTACATCTCTCCTCGTCCCGTCCTGCTCTGGAAACACGAACTAGACGCCTTGCGAATCGGCTACCTCCAAGACACCATCGTCCTCGACGGGCCCCCGGCCTCGCGCCTCAGCCTGGGCGAGAACGCCAAGACGGCGCCGACGATCCAGCTTGCGGCGGCGCGCGCACGGGAAGCGGCGAAATGAGCGGCGGCGGCCCGATGAGCGGCGGTCACCCTAGCTTCGCGGTGCGGCTCCACCATGCGGCGCGCAAGCCGCATAACTGGATCCAGCTGGTCAAATTCGGCGTGGTCGGCGGCTCCGGCTACGTGATCAACCTGATCGTCTTCGCCTTCCTCGCCTCGAACCTCGGCGTCTACCACGCGGCCGCGGCGGTCGGCGCCTTCCTCGTCGCGCTCGGCAACAACTTCTTCTGGAACCGCCACTGGACCTTCGGCCCGGGGGAGGGGCTGGCCCACCGCCAGGCGATCCGCTTCACCGTGGTCAGCGTCGGCGCCCTGGTGATCAACCTGATCGTGCTCGAGATCCTGGTCCAGTCCGCCTCGATGAACGAAATCGGCGCCCAGGCGATCGCGGTCGCCGTCGCGATGCCGTTCAACTTCCTCGGCAACAAGCTCTGGACCTTCACCTGAACCTCTGCACGCTTGCCTTCCTATGCGATACAAGCGTGCGCGGGAGGGGCTTCCGCGCTCAGCTAACGTTGATGGTATGAGCGAGAACGCCCGCAGAAAGCCGCCCTACGAGGCGGCGGAGATCGAGGTCGAGCGCCAGGCTGCCTGGGTCGACCGCGGCGACTACAGCGCGCCCGCGCCGCCGCCCGACGGCGAGCACGGCGTCTACGTCAAGTCCTCGAGCCCGTTCACCTCGGGCAACCTGCACATGGGCCACGTCCGCGATTACACGATCGGCGACGCCTACGCCCGCTTTCAGCGCGCCCGCGGGCGCAGCGTGCTGATGGGCTTCGGCTTCGACGCCTTCGGGCTGCCGGCCGAGCTGGCGGCGATCGAGCGACAGGTGCCCGCCGCCGAGTGGGTCGTCCAGTCCGGCGAGCGGATGCTAGGGCAGATGCAGCGCCTCGGCTACAGCTTCGACTACGACCGCGTCTTCTACAGCTCCGACGAGGCCCAGTACCGCTGGTCCCAGTGGCTCTTCCTGACGCTCTACGACATGGGCCTGATCTACCTCGACGACACGACCGTCGACTGGTGCGACACCTGCCAGACGACGCTGGCGACGATCCAGGTGGAGGAGGACGGCACCTGCTGGCGCTGCCACAACGAGGTGCGACTGATCCGCCGGCCGACCTGGTTCCTGAAGATCACGCCCTACCTCGAGGAGAACGACGCCAACATGGCGAAGCTCGAGGCGCAGCCCTGGGACGAGCTCGCGCTCGCAACCCAGCGCTACATCCTCGGCCGCGCCGAGGGGGTCGAGTTCGAGCTCGAGGGTCCCGGCGGGCCGCTCACCGTCTTCACCCCGCACGCCGACGCCGCCGGGCTCGCGACCTTCGTCCTGCTCTCGCCGCGCCACCCGGACATCGAGGGCTGGATCGGCGACGAGGGCGTGCGCGAGGAGCTCGACCAGCTCCGCTCCGGCGGCTGGGAGCGCAGCGCCCGCGACGCCAAAGAGGTGCCGGTGATCGACACCGGGCGCTCGATCCCCGGGCCTGACGGCGCCGAGTTGCCCGTCCTGATCTCGCCGCTGGTCGACGCCCGCTTCGGGCCGACCGCGGCACTCGGCATCCCCGCCGTCGACGAGGCCGACCGCGACGTCGCGGAGCGGTTCCCGGGACGGGTCGAGGCCCCCGCGCCGCCCGCTGACGATTCGCCGCCGCCCAGTGCGCCGGTCGCCCGCGCCCGCGAGTCCAAGCGCTACCGCGCCAATGACTTCTCGATCTCCCGCCAGCGCTCCTGGGGGACGCCGATCCCGATCGTCCACTGCCCCGACCACGGGCCGGTGCCGGTCCCCGAGGCCGACCTGCCCGTCGTGCTCCCGCGCGATCTGGTCGCCACCGGCGAAGGGAATCCGCTGGCGGAGCGCAGCGACTTCGTCGACGTCGATTGCCCGGTGTGTGGCAAGCCGGCGAAGCGCGAGACCGACACGCTCGACTGCCACTTCGACGCGCTCTTCCTCTGGGTCCCGGCCACCGTGCCGCCGGAGGACCGCGCGACGCAGATGTTCACCCACCCGGAGAGCCGCAAGTGGCTGCCCGCCGAGCGGCTGGTCGCGGGGGGCGACTCGGGCGGCTTCGTCTTCGACCAGCGGATCGTCACCAAGGCGCTGCGCGACCACGGCGAGTTCGCCTACATGGAGGACGGGGAGCCGTTCTGGGGCTGCCTCTTCCACGAGATGGTGATCGCCGACGGGCGCAAGATGAGCAAGCATCTCGGCAACGTCGTCGACCCCGACGAGCTGGTCGGCCAGTTCGGCGCCGACACCGTGCGGGTCGCGGTGCTCTGGGCGGCGGGGCCGGCGAAGACGCTCAACTGGTCGGATGCCGCGATCCGCTTCGCGAACAAATTCCTGCGCAGTTTCTGGACCTACGCCCACGATCGCTTCGTCGAGCTCGACGGCGCCAGGCACGATCCGGAGAAGGCGGCGGAGACCGAGAAACAGCGGGAGAAGCTCCGCGGCTGGTGCGAGAACGGGCTGGACCGGGTCGCCGAGGACACCGCCGAGCTCCAGCTGCACAAGTCGATCCGCAACCTCACCCGGCTCTTCGAGCGCATCCAGCAGTTCGAGAAGCAGCTGAAGAAACGCGGCCAGCTCGACCTGGTCGACGCCGAGGCGCTGGTCGCCGCGATCCTGCTCCTGGCCCGCGCTCTGCAACCGTTCGCCCCGCACGCGGCGGAGCAGATCCTGATCGACTCCGGCCGCTTCACCTCTGAGGATCTGCCCGGTGTCTGGCCCGATGCCTCGACGATCCCGGTCGCGGTCGACGACGCCCTTTCGGGCACTGCTTTTTAACCTCGGCCGCACGGGGTAGGCGGAGACTCAAGCCGTCTCCCGAGACACAATCGCGGGCCTCGCGAGGCGCCCTGAACGTACCTAAAGGCAAGGCGATCATTATGTTCAGGGGGCCTTGATTGGAAGAACCGCGTCTGTTATGAATGTCACCCTGTCGGCGGATCATCCGGCAGGGAGGCGGGGCTCAACTCAGACAGGGAAACCGCCTTGGGGTGGCA
>JBOGYZ010000241.1:0-9038 GCA_050697015.1 Solirubrobacterales bacterium | reverse complement strand
GCGGCGGCGGGCTCAGCCCAGGGTGCGCTCGCGGAGGCGACGGACGCGGAAGCGGTTCGCCAGCCAGAAGGCGAGGAGGATGAGGGCGATCGGGCCGAGGACGGCCAGGCCGATCAGGGCGACCCCCGCGGCGATCGTGAGGATGTGACCGGCGTCGTGAAGCGCGTCGCCGACGCCCCAACTGCCGTCGCCCTTGCTCGGCGGCGTCACCCCGGCTCCGTGGTCGGTGACGATCCGCACCGTCACTTCGGACATCGAGGCGCGCTTGTCCAGCTGGTCCAGGCGGGCGCGGATGGCCGCGTGATGGCGGCGCTCTTCACGTAGCCGCGCTTCGACCGATTCCCGTTCGGTTTCGGTTTCCGTGTCGCCAAGCTCCTTCAACAGGCCTTCGATCGAAGCGTTCGAGTCGCGCAGCTCTTCGGCGGCGCCGACGGTCGGCGCGGTGATGTCGTTGGTCGCGTCGTGGCGCTCCCGCACTTCGGCGATCTGGGAGAAGGCCGCGAGCGTATCGTCGAGCTTGCGACTCGGGATCAGCAGCTCGAAGTAGGCCCCGGTCGCCCCGGCGCTGCCGCTCTGCACCTTGGAGTGGAGGACGACCCCGTTCGCTGCGTGCACCGCTTCGTAGACCTTCGCCGCCGCGCTCGAGACCTCGCCCGGCTTGGTGCCGAGGGTGACGTATGCGGAGCGTTCGATGTCACGGTGGGTGACGGCGGGCGCGCCATCGCCGAAGAAGTTCCCGGTGAAACCACCTTCCACGGCCGGCGGCGCTTCCACGGCTTCGCTTTCTTCAGCTGATTTTTCGACGGGGCTGACCTGCTTGGGCGTGTCGGCGTGGTGAGGCGTTGCCGGCGCGATCAGCGCTTCGGCCGATTCCGCTTCGCCTCCTCCGCCTCCGCCTTCCATCGAGGTGGCGCTGGTCATCGCTTCGTCCGACACCTTCGGGCTTCCGAAGTTCGACTGCGACACCCCGACCACCACCGTCGCCACGGCCAACACGGCGAATGCCATGCCGAGCACCGGGATCAGCCGGCGGCGGGGGGTCAGCGCCCGCCAGCGGTCGGCCAGCAGGGCGAAAGGCATCGCGGCCCCGGACGCGGTCGAGCGGCGGGGGAAACCCGCCGCGACGCGCTCGTCGAGCTCGGCCGCGAACTCCGGCCGCGGCGTCGGGCGCAGCGCCCGCAGCTCGGCGAAGAGGGTGTCGTCGTCAAATCGATCCATCGAGGGCCTCCCTCAACTTGGTCACGGCGCGGTGGACGCGGGTGCCGGCGTTCGACTCGCTGACCGAGAGCACCGAGGCGATCTCGGCGTTGTCGAGGCCGGCGAAGAACTTGAGCGCGATCAGCTCGCGCTCGCGCGGGTCGAGGTGGGCGAGGGCGGCGCGCAGGGCGAGTCGCCGCTCTGAGCGCTCGGCGCCCGAGTCGACCGCGGGCGCGTCGAGGTCGGCCGGCTCGGCGGCCAACTCGGCCTGGCGACCGCGCCGCCGCAGCTCGTCGAGTGCCGCGTTGCGGGCGATCCCGAAGAGCCAGGCGCGTGGTTCGCCGCGCCGGGGGTCGAAGCGATTGCGCTTGCGGTAGGCGCGCTCGAACGCGGTCGACGTCACTTCCTCGGCCGCCGGCCCGTCGTGCAGCAGGCTGGCGACGTAGGCATAGACCTCGTCGCGGCTCGTCCGGTAGAGCCGATCGAACGCCAGCTCGGCCTCCGCCGGAGCTTCCCTCGCCTCTGCGACCGCGGTCTGACTCACGCCACTACTACGGCGGCGCCACCGATCCATCACAGACGGGATCTTGGCTTACTTCGCGGTTGTCTGGGGGAGGGAGGCGAGGGCGGCGGTGATCGACGCCGTCGTGATGTCGAGCAGCTCGGTCAGCTCCGCCTCGCTGATCGACAGCGGCGGCATCAGGACGACGACGTCGCCGAGGGGGCGGACCAGGGCGCCGCGCTCGCGCGCCTCCAGCGTCACCCGGTGGCCGAGGCGCAGTTCGGGATCGTGGACGCCCAGGTCGATGCCGATCATCACCCCGCGCGAGCGCACCTCGGCGACGCCGGGCATCTCGGCGATCTCGCCCAACCGGCGCTCGATCAGCGCTATTTTCGGCTGCAGGCGCTCGATCGTGCGCTCGCGCTCGAAGACGTCGAGGTTCGCGAGTGCCACGGCACAGGCGACGGGGTTGCCCGTGTAGGTGTGTCCGTGGAAGAAGGTTTTCGCCTCGGCAGGCGCCCCGAGGAAGGCCTCGTAGACCGCCTCGGTCGTCAGCGTCGCCGCCAGCGGCAGGTAACCGCCGGTGATCCCCTTGGCGAGGCACATGAAGTCGGGGACGACATCCTCCTGTTCGACCGCGAACATCGTCCCGGTGCGCCCGAAGCCGGTCGCCACCTCGTCGCAGATCAGCAGCACGCCGTGGCGGTCGCACAACTCCCTGACCGCGCGCAGGTAGCCGTCAGGATGGACCAACATGCCGCCCGCGCCCTGGATCAGCGGCTCCATCATCACCGCCGCGACCTCGCGCTCGTGGGCACTCAGCAGGCACTCCATCCCCTCGATGTCGCCGGGCTCGGCCGCCAGGGTCTCGAAGAGGAGCGGCTTGTAGGTCGCGTGGAAGAGGTCGATGCCGCCGACCGAGACCGAGCCGAGCGTGTCGCCGTGGTAAGCCTCGCGCATCCGGATGAAGCGGGTGCGGTCGGTGTCGCCGCGCTGCTGGTGGTACTGGAAGGCCATCTTCAGGGCGATCTCGGCGGCGGTCGAGCCGGAGTCCGAGTAGAAGACCCGCTGCAGGCCGTCGGGCGCGATCTCGATCAGCCGCGCCGCCAGCTCCGTCGCTCCGGGGTGGGAGAGGCCGAGCATGGTCGAGTGGGCGACCTTGTCGAACTGCTCGCGCGCCGCCCGGTCGAGGTCGGGGTGGTGATGGCCGTGGACGTTGCACCAGAGCGACGACGTCCCGTCGATATAACGGTTGCCCTCGACGTCGAAGAGGTAGACGCCCTCGCCGCGCTCGATCTGCAGCGGCTCTTCCTCGCTCCAGCCCTGTTGTTGGGTGAAGGGGTGCCAGACGAACTCCTGGTCGAGGCGGTTCAGGCGGGCGACGTCGCTCATCGCCCGAAACCCTAGCCCGCTGGTGAATCCTCCCACCCGCGCAACAATTGCTCTTGCGGAATAGTTGCGTGCATGCAACAATTGCCGAGATGCAAGCAAGCGATGTCAATGCGACGAGCGTGGAGATCGATGCGGGGTCCCGTGACACGGCCGCACGGATCTGCGCGCTGATGCGCCATGTCTTCCTCTACGACCGCGGCAACCAGCTGCGGGTGCTGGAGGAGACCGGCCTGACGACGACGCAGTGCAAGGCGCTGCTCGAGCTCGGCGGTCTCGGCAACTGCCCGTCGACCTGGCAGGTCTCCGATCTCGCCGAGGTCTTCGGCGGCTCGCTGCCCGCGATGAGCCGGGCCGTGGACGGCCTGGTGAAGAAGGGGCTGGCGACGCGGGTCGAGGACCCGACCGACCGCCGCGTCCGCCTCGTGCGGATTACCGCGGAGGGCAAAGACCTCGTCGAGGAGCTGACGACGGTGAAGCGGAACGGCCTCGAGGCCTTCGCCGCCACCCTCACCGCGACGCAGCGCCGCAAGCTCGACGCCGCCGTTGAGTCCCTGATGGATCGCGAGGACATCGCGAAGACGTACCAACATCTTTCGAAGGAGGTTTGATGTCCTGCAGCGATGCTGATCCTGCTGCCCCCATCCGAGGGGAAGACCGCGCCGGAGACGGGCGCACCCGTAGAGCTAGACAGGCTGGCCTACGCCGACGCCTTGACGCCGTCGAGGCGGAAGTTGCTTGGGGCGCTCGCCGCGCTCGCGGAGGTACCGCTCGAGCGAGCGGTCTCGATGCTCGCGGTGTCGAAGGGCCAGGCGGGCGAGGTCGCCGTTGACGCGGCCCTCGGCTCCGCCCCGGCCGGTCTCGCCGCCGAGGTCTACACCGGCGTTCTCTACGACCGTCTGAGGCTGCCGGAGCTCCCTGAACGCCCCCACGGCCGAGTGCTGATCGCCTCGGCCCTGTGGGGCGTCCTGCGGCCCGCCGACCGCATCCCCTACTACCGGTTCTCGGCGAAAGCGAGGCTGGACGGGATCGGCGCCCTCGCCGCCTTCTGGCGCCCGGCGCTCGCCGAGGCGCTCCCCGACAAACCGGGCACCCTGGTCGTCGACATGCGCTCCGGCGCCTACGCGGCGGCCTGGAAGCCGAAGCGCTCGACGCTGGTCCACGTCCGCGCCTTCAGCGAGGTGAAGGGCAAGCGCAAACCGGTGAGCCATATGGCGAAGGCGGTCCGCGGCGAAGTCGCGCGGGCACTGCTGGAGGCGAAAAAGGCGCCGGAGAGCCCCGAGGCCGCGGCGGCGATCGCCGAGGCCGCGGGCTTCACCGTGGAGCCAAGCCCCGGCTACCTCGACGTGATCGTCAGCTGACGATGTTGACCGGCCGAAAAGTCCAGACATAGTGGACTTTTCGGCCCGTCAACCTGGAAGCCGCAGCTCGGGCCAGGTGGCGGGGCTCGTCAGGTCGAGCTTCGGCAAGGTCAGGACCTCGATGCCGCTCATCGCGGCGATCGTCTCGCGGTTGTCGGCCTCGATCGGGGTCGGGGCCTCGGGCCACGGGTTGAGGACGATCGCCGCGACCTTGAGGCCGACGGAGCGGGCGGATTCGACCGTCAGCAGGGTGTGGTTGATCGTCCCCAAGCCGGGGGAGGCGACGACCACCAGGGGGTAGCCGAGCTCGACCGCGCAGGAGCGCATGGTCCAGCTGGGGGAGAGGGGGACGAGGAGGCCGCCGGCTCCCTCGCAGACGATCGCGTCGACCCCGTTCGCCGCCGCTCGCGCCGCGGCCATGACCCGCTCCGGGTCGATCTCCACGCCCGCCAGCCCCGCCGCCAGGTGCGGTGACATCGGCGGGTCGAAGCGGTAGGGCGCGATCTCGTCGTCGGTCTGGGACGAGCGCGCGGCGGCGCGGAGGATCGCGTGGTCGGGCAGGTTCACGATCGCCGCGTTGGCACCGTCCCCGGTCGCCGCGGCGACCGCGGCCGCCTCGTCGTACTCCGGGAACTCGTCCATTCCGGTCAGCGCCGGCTTGAACACCGCGACGCTCTTACCTTCGTCGGCCAGCGTCCGCGCCAGCACCGCGGCGATCACCGTCTTGCCGATCTCGGTGCCGGTTCCGCTGACGAAAACGCCGCTCGCGCGCGCCGAGCGTGGCGCCTCCTCGCCGATCTCGTCGCTCAGGGGCGCCAGTTGCCACTGCCCGCGGGTGATCCCCATCAGGCGGCGATCGTCGGGGCCTTGAGCAGGCCGATCGCGCGGGCGGCCTCGCCGACCTCATGGGCGGCGCGGCGCAGCTCCGTCGGCTGGTGCGTCGCCATCACCGTGAGGCGCAGGCGCGAGGAGCCCTCCGGCACGGTCGGGGGGCGGATGCCCTGGGCGAAGACACCGCGCTCCAGCAGTCGCTCGCAGAGCTCCATCGTCAGCTCGGCCTCGCCGACCTCGATCGGCACGATCTGGGTGGTCGACCCGCCGGTGGCGAGGCCCTCGGCGGCGAGCGCGTCGCGTAGAGCCCGCGCGTTCGCCGTCAGCCGCCCGACCCGCTCCGGTTCGGCCTCGAGGATCCCGAGCGCCGCCCGCGCGGCCCCGACGACCGGCGGCGGCGGCGCGGTCGAGAAGACGAAGGAGCGCGCCCGGTTCACCAGGTAATCGACGGTCTCCGGGCTCGCGCAGACATAGGCCCCGTAGGCACCGAGCGCCTTGCCCATCGTCCCCATCACCACGTCGACCTCGCCGGAGAGGCCCGCCGCGGCGACGGTCCCACGGCCGCCGGGGCCGACCGCGCCGGTCGCGTGCGCCTCGTCGACCATCAGCCGCGCGCCGTGGCGCCGCGCCAGCTCCAGCAGGTCCGCCAGCGGCGCGATGTCACCGTCCATCGAGAACACCCCGTCGGTGACGATCAGCGCCGGGCGCCCCGCGGCGCCGCGCAGGAGCGTCTCCAGGTGATCGACGTCGGCGTGGCGGTAGACGGCCGTCTCGGCCCGCGCCAGCCGGCAGCCGTCGATGATCGAGGCGTGGTTCAGCTCGTCGGAGAAGACGACCTCGCCGGGGCCCGCGAGCGCCGCGATCGTGCCGATGTTCGCCAGGTAGCCCGAGCCGAAGAGGAGCGCCCGCCCGTACCCCTCGAAGTCGGCCAGCGCCGCCTCCAGCTCGCGGTGCGGCGCCATGTTGCCGCTGATCAGCCGCGAGGCGCCCGCCCCGGCGCCGTAGCGCAGCGCCGCCTCGGCCGCCGCCTCCCGAACCCGCGGATCGGATGCCAGGCCGAGGTAGTCGTTGGAGCAGAGCAGCAGCACCTCGCGCCCGTCGAGCGTGACGCGCGGGCCCTGCGGCCCCTCGATCAGCCGCAGCCGCCGGTAGAGGCCGCGCTCGCGCAGGTCCTCCAGGGCCCCGGCGACGTCGGTCATCCTAGGCCGCGCTCGGGTACTTCGGCGTCCGCTCGCCCTTCTTCACGACCCGCAGCTGGGTCGAGGGATCCCACATCGGCGCCTCGTCCTGATGGTCGATCAACTCCTCCATCGGCGTATGCGGCGACTCGCCCTCGAGCCATCCCGAGCGGTTGTCGGGGCGCGGGTTGGAGCCGTTGTCGGGCTGGCGGGCGACGTTCAGGCCGAGCTCCTCGAACATCGCCCGGTCCTCGGCCGGCTCGGCGCCGAGCGTGGTCAGAAAGTTGCCCATCATCACTCCGTTCAGGCCCGCCTTGACCGCGAGGCCGTGCAGCTCGCCGAGGTTCTCGACCCGGCCGCCGCAGAGGCGGAAGAGCGCCCCGGGGATGATCAGCCGGAAGATCGCGATCCACTTCACGACCTCCATCGGCTCCATCACCTCGCGGTCGCCGAATTTCGTCCCCTCCTTGGGGATCAGCAGGTTGATCGGCACCGAGGTCGGGTTGATCGCGGTGAGCTCGAAGGCCATCTCGACCCGCTGCTCCTCGGTCTCGCCGAGGTTGAGGATGCCGCCGACGCAGGTCTCGAGCCCCGCCTCCTTGACCGCCTGGATCGTCCGCAGCCGGCCCTCGTAGCGGACCGTGGTGGAGACCTCAGGGTAGTAGGACTCCGCCGACTCGACGTTGTGGTGGACCCGCTGGATCCCCGCGTCCTTCAGCGACCTGGCGCGCTCCGCCGACATGTGGCCGATCGAGGCGCAGCGCTTCAGGTTCGTCTTCTCGGCGACCAGTTCGGCGCCTTCGAGGATCTTCTGGAAGTCCCGTTTGGAGAGCCCCTGGCCCTGGGTGACCATGCAGAAGCGGTGGGCGCCGGCCGCCTCGGCGGCCCTCGCGTGTTCGAGGATCTGCTCCGGCTCCATCATCGCGTGCATGACGGTGTCGGCGTCGGCGTAGCGCGACTGGGCGCAGAAGCCGCAGTCCTCGGCGCAGCCGCCGGACTTGGCGTTGACCAGCGAGCACATGTCGGTGGAGTCGCCGAAGTTCTCCCGGCGCACCTCCCAGGCGCGCTCGACCAGGGCTTCGATGTCGGCGGGCTCGGTGAGGCGGCCGAGCTCGAGGGCTTCTTCGTGGGTGATCAGTGAGGGCATGGCGGTCCTTTCAGGGGTGCGACCGGGAAAGGCTATGACGGAACGCGGATGCGTGCGCTCCGGGGAGGGCCAGGACTGTGGGGAGTCACGGGCCGACGGCGGCTAGCATCGCCCCATGGAGAGAGCGAAGGCGCGGCGCCGGCGGCTCGCCTTGGCGACCCTGCTCGCGCTCGCGGCGCTCGGCTTCGCGGCGGGAGCGGTGATGGGGAGCGGCGACTCGGGCGACTCCGACCCGGCCGTCCGGTCCGACTACTTCAAGCCAGACGGGACCACGGAGGTCGGGCTGAAGGACGAAGAAGCATCGCGTCCCACCCTCGCCGAACGACTGACCCCCGCCCAACTGGCAGGGGAGCGGATCGTGGTCGGCATCGACGGCACCGGGCTGACGCCGGAGCTGCGCGGCGCGATCCATGCCGGGAAGGTGGCGGGCGTCGTCCTCTTCGAAGCCGACTTCCCGAGCCGGGCGGCGGGGCGGGAACTGATCGCCGCGCTGCAGGCGATCCCGCGGCCGCCGAAGCTGCGCCACTTCCCCCTGCTGGTGATGACCGACCAGGAGGGCGGGCAGGTGAAGCGGGTGAGCGGCGCGCCAAAAGCCTCGGCGGCGACGATGGGCGCGGAAGGGGCGGGCTTCTCCCGTCGCGAAGGGCGCGCCACGGCGAAGGACCTGCGGAGCCTCGGCGTCAACGTCGACCTCGCCCCGGTCCTCGACGTCGCCCGTCCCGGTGGCGTGATCGCCGACACCGAACGCGCCTTCGGCTCGACCCGGGCGCAGGTCGCCGCCACCGCGGTGCCCTTCGCGATCGGCCTGCGGGACGGCGGCGTCGCGGCGACCGCGAAGCACTTCCCCGGCCTCGGCGCGGCAAGCGAAAACACCGACTTCGAAGCGCAGCGCATCGGCCTCTCGAAGGCGGAGCTGCGCGACGTCGACGAGGCGCCCTACCGCGCCTACATCAACGCGGGCGGCGAGCTGGTGATGCTCTCGACCGCGATCTACCCGGCCTTCGGTGATCGACCCGCCGCCTTCAACCGCCGCATCGCGACGGGGGAGCTGCGCGGCCGGCTCGGCTTCCACGGCGTGACGATCACCGACAGCCTCGGCAGCACCGCCGTCGCCGAATTCGGTGGCCGGCGCGAAGCGGCGGTAGACGGCGCCGCCGTGGGCGACGACCTGCTGCTCTTCGACGACCTCCCGAGTGCCCTCGCGGGCCACGAGGCGCTGGTCAAGCAGCTGGCCAAGGGCGGGCTCGCGCGAGCGCCGTTCGAGGCGGCCGTCCAGCGGGTCCTGCGCCTCCGTGTCCCGCTGCGGTGAGCGGGGGGGCGGGGAGGGATGGGGCCACGCAAGCTGGCGCCCGGTCGGCTGGCGCCCGCAAACTTCGGGGCCTCGCAAGCTGGCGCCCGGGAAAGGGAAGGGCCGTCCCGTCCACGGCCCTGGC
>JBOGYZ010000240.1:0-9734 GCA_050697015.1 Solirubrobacterales bacterium | reverse complement strand
GCCACAGCCAGCCAGGGCCGTGGCCGAGACGGCCTCGTCCCTTGCCCGTCCCTTTCCCACGCGCCAGCTTCAACCGGCAGGCAGCGAACCCCAGAACCACCACTAGACGCCGGCGGTCTGCTCCTCGAAGTGCTTGGAGAGCATCGTCACCTGGCCCTGGTAGTTGGAGCCGAGGTCGGCGCCGTAGAGGCGCTCCGCCGGGGACTCCATCCACTCCAGGCCCAGCTTGCAGACCGGCTGGCGGTGCTCGACCATGAACGGGACGTCGCGGGCGCGCACCTCGAGCGCCGCGCGGCTGCCGGGTCGGGCGCCCGCGGGGTCGAAGCCGAAGCCCGGGTCGAAGAAGCCGGCGTAGTGGGTGCGAAGCTCGCCCGCGGTCGGGTCGTAGGCCATCATCTCGGCGGCGATCTGCGGCGGGATCGAGACCCCCTCGGCGGAGAGCAGTAGGTAGAAGATCTCCGGCTCGAGCACGATCTTGCCGCCCGTCTCCGGGTAGACCGGATCCCAGTAATCGCTCCAGCGGTAGGCGCGGACCTTGCCGAGGTCGACCGGCAGGCTGTTCTTCTTCGCCCGGTAGCCGACCACGCGGTCGGCCGGCCCGGAGACGTCGAGACTGAGGAAGAGGCCGTCGGAAACCGCCAGCTCGGCCTCGGGGACGGGGTCGGAGCCGAGGTAGACCAGCGGCGATTCTCCCTGCAGCTCACGGATCCGGGCATCGTCGAGGCGGACGTCGCCGCGGGCCAGGCGGAGCTGGTTCAGCGAGAGGCCGGTGCGTACCTGGACGGCGAAGGAGCGGGGGACGACCTCGAGGTAGAGGCGGCCCTCGTAGCCGGCGCGGATGTCGTCGAAGCGGTTGTGGCGATCGGTGATCACGCGGGTGAAGACGTCGAGCCGGCCGGTCGAGCTCTTCGGGTTGGCGCGGGCGCGGACGTCCTGGGGGAGGGAGAGGCGCTCGATCAGCGGCACCAGGTAGGGACGGTCGCGCTCCAGCACGGCGCCGTCGCGCAGGTCGACCTTCTGGAAGGCCAGCCCCTCGACCTTTTCCTCGACGGTCGAGTCGACGTCGGGGAGGAAGGAGCAACGCAACGCCCAGGCCTCGTCGCCCAACCGCAGGTCGATACTGGCGGGCTGGATCGCCTCGGGGCGGATGCGGTACTCGCCCGAGCTGACCCACTCGCGCTCGATCGCCTTGGCCAAGGCCTGCGAAGGGAAGACGCCGCTCGCGCTCTGGACCTCGGTCATCCAGCGGAGATTATTCGCCGCGCCCCCTCGGTGCCGAGGTGGGGGGCGAGCGCGAACTCCAGCACGTCCGGGATCAGCTTGGTGAGGTCCTCGGCCTCGCCGCCGACCACCCGCCGGCTGAGCAGCGCGGCGATGCCGCCGACCACCGCTTCGTCGGTCGCGGTCGGGACCGGGGGGGACCCGGGTGCGTCGGGGGCGCCCTCGCGGAGCAGCGGCACGAAGCTCTCGACCGCGGCCTGGTAGCGGTCGTAGATGCCGCGGCCGGCGCGCAGGCCCTCGGCGAGGGCGATCGTTGCGAGCGGCGGCTCGGCGGCCAGCAGGGTCAGCAGGGCGGTGACGCCGGCCCGGACGCGGGCGGGCCACTCGGCCGTGGACTCCGGGATACAGGCCTCGACCACGGTGGTGCGGATGCGATCGACGGCGTAGTCATAGGCGGCGAAGAAGCAGTCGTCCTTACTGTCGAAGTGCTTGTAGAAGTCACTCTTCGACACCGCTGCTCGGCGCCCGATCATTGACACCGTGGTTTTTTGATACCCGACCTCGGCGAGGGTAAGGATGAGGGCCGAGATCAGTCGCTCGCGCTGATTACGGGCGACAAACTCAGGGGACAAGCCATGACGGCCACGCGGCAGGCGATCCATCCGGTCGTCAGAGTGTGACATTGCGGTGTCACATTCGCACCTGCTTCTCAGTCACCTTTTTTCTACATTGCGGTACGGAGAAATAACGAACTGCGCAAGCTCGGGGAGCAGGTCGGCCGCCTTGTCGACCGCATCGCGCCGGACTTCGCGCTGGACGATCCAGGCCGTGCCACCGATCAATGCCTCCTCGAGCGTGGCGGGCCTGCCGGCGCCGGTCGGCGCCGCCTCGCGCAGCTGCTTGATGAAGCCCTCAAGCGCCGCCTCGTAGCGGGCCGCGGACTCCGGACTGGCGGCGGGCGCCTCGATCAGGCAGAGCTTCGCCTCCGCCGGGTGGGCGGCGAGGTACTCGAGCAGCACGCGCAGGCCGGTTTCGGTCCGCGCTTCCCAGTCCTCGGCGTCGATCGGCTCGCAGGCCGCCGCGACCAGGGCTTCTGCCTCGGTCACGGTCACGTCGAAGGCGGCGAGGAAGAGCTCCTCCTTGCCGGAAAAGTTGTCGTAGAGCGTTTTGCGCGCGACGTGGGCGCGACTCACGACATCGGCGATCTTGGTCGCCTCGTAGCCCTGCTCGGCGCAGAGCTCTGCCATGGCGTCGATCATCCGCCGTCGCTTATGGGCGGCGATGAACTCTTGAGGTAGTTGCGGCCGAGTTGCGCTCACGAATGCTCCCGAAGTCGGTTGGGGAGCATGCGGCCAATGATACCCAGTGTCAAGAAATCCATGCTCCGCTCAACTTTTCTTCTGGTACGGTGCAAAAACACCCAACGTCCCCATTGGGAACGCGGTAAGTGTTCGGAACCCCCGGTCCGGACTCACCGAACTTCTACACGACAGTTTCTTGGTCTCCTCCGACAGAAATCAGATCAACCGGGAGCTCCTCATGGCGGCGCTGGGGGACGAGTGGCCCGCGGATCTGATCCAGGTGGCGGCCGAGATGCTGGCCGACAGCGAGAGCCGCTTCCCCTCCGGCCCGCGCCGGCTGCCCGGTGATCTGGTCCGCGCGATTCAGCGCGAGCGCCTGCTGGTCGGGATGCTCCGCGCGGTCACCGAGCTCGGCTACCGCTCGACCAACGTGCAGGACGTGATCGAACGGGCGGGCGTCTCGCGTCCCACCTTCTACGAGCACTTCTCAAACAAAGACGACTGTTTCCTCGCCGCCTTCGACACTTGCGCCGCGCGCCTTCGCGATCAGATCGCGACTGCGGCGGACGAGGGCGGCGACATCTGGCGCGATCGGCTCCGCAGCGGCTTCAACGCCCTCCTCGCCTTCGCCGCCGCCGAGCCGGAGGCGGCACGCATGGTGATCGTCGAGGCCCGCGCCGCCACCCCCGATGCCGCCCTGCGCCGGGTCGCCCTGCTCGACTACTTCGCCGGCTGCATCGACACCAAAGTCCGTGAGCTCCTCCCCGCTGGCACCACCCACTCGACCGTGACCGCCTCCGGTGTCGTCGGCGGCGTCGAATCCCTTCTCTACGCACGCCTCAACAGGAACCAGATGGACGACCTCCCCGCGCTCCTTCCGTCGCTGATGTACTTCGCCGTGCTGCCATATGAAGGGCACCTGGCCGCCAGCGAGGAGTTGGGACTCAGAACGACCTAGGCTCGGGAGGCGTCCAACGCGCGGCGGACCGCCGGGGCGACCTCGGTGCCGAAGAGCTCGATCGAGCGCATCACGTCGGCGTGGGGGAGGGTGCCGACGCTGAACTGGATCAGGAAGCGGTCGTGGCCGAAGATCGCGTGCTGGTGGAGAATCTTCTCGGCGACCTCGGCGGGGGAGCCGACGAGGTTGGCGCCCTCGGGGCGGCGGCTCGCTTCGAAGGCGGCGCGGGTCATCGGCGGCCAGCCACGCTCGCGGCCGATCCGGTCCATCATCCGGGCGAAGGCGGGGTAGGCGGTGTCGGCGGCGGCCTGGGAGGTCGGCGCGACGAAGCCATGAGAGTTGATGCTGAGCACGGGCGGTGGCGCGCCTGCCTCGGCCGCCGCGGCCGCGTGGAGCTCGGCGAACGGCTTGAAGCGGGCCGGTTCGCCGCCGATGATCGCCAGCGCCATCGGCAGGCCGAGGCGACCGGTTCGGATCGCCGACTCGGGCGAGCCGCCGACCGCGACCCAGACCGGTAGGGAGTCCTGCAGGGGACGGGGGTAGACGCCGCGGCGGTCGATTGACGGACGAAGGCCCCCGTCCCAGCTGACCTCGGTCGAGGCGCGCACCGCGAGCAGCAGTTCGAGCTTCTCGGCGAAGAGCTCGTCGTAGTCATCGAGGTCGTAGCCGAAGAGGGGGAAGGACTCGATGAAGGAGCCACGCCCGGCCATGATCTCGGCGCGGCCGCCGGAGAGGAGGTCGAGCGTGGCGAAGTCCTGGAAGACGCGGACCGGGTCGTCGGAGCTGATCACCGAGACGGCGCTGGTGAGGCGGATGCGCTCGGTGTGCTCGGCTGCGGCGGCGAGCGCCACGGCGGGGGCGGAGACGGCGAAGTCGGGCCGGTGGTGCTCGCCGACGCCGAAGACGTCGAGGCCCACCTGATCGGCCAGCTCGATCTCCTCGATCAGGTCGCGGAGGCGGCGGTCGGCGCCGACCACGGGGCCGCCCTCGACCTCAGGGGTCAGCTCCGCGAAGGTGTATACGCCGAGTTCCATTCGACGCCGCAGATTATGTGGATGATTATGTGCATGACGTGGGGTAGGCCATGATGCGGGCCATGGTCGGCGAACGAAGCGAGGAGGGGTTCGCCGCTCTCACCCTCGAAGGGGACGCGCGCGGTGGGCTCGAGGCGGTGTTCGTGCCGGAGGCGGGGATGATCTGCTGCTCGCTGCGCCACCGCGGGGAGGAGTTGCTCGGGCAGCGGAACGGGCTGCGCGCCTACGTCGACCACTACTCGACGATGGGCATCCCCTTCCTGCACCCGTGGGCAAACCGCCTCGGCGCCGACCGCTTCGAGGTCGGCGGGCGGCAGATCGACCTCACCCTCCCGGACCTGCCGGTGAAGCGCGACGGGAACGGGCTGCCGATGCACGGGTTGCTCTCGGCGGCGCCGGGGTGGCGGGTGGAGCGCCACCTCGAGCTGGACGGCGGCGGCATGTTGGCGGCGAGCTTCGACTTCAGTGCCTACCCGCACCTGCTGGAGGCCTTCCCGTTCCCGCATCGCGTGGAGATCGAAGCCACCCTGGTCGAGGGCTCGCTGGAGATCGCGACCAGCGTCTCCGCCACCGCCGACGTCGCGGTGCCGATCGCCTTCGGCTTCCATCCCTATCTGCGGCTGCCGGGGGTGCCGCGCGCCGACTGGGTCCTGGAGGCACCGGTCCGTGATCGGCTCGTTCTGGACGACCGCGGCCTGCCGACAGGCGAGCGCGAGCCGATCGCGATCGAGCCCGGCCCGCTCGGCGAGCGCACCTTCGATGACGCCTTCCTCGCGCCCTCGCCCGGCACCGCCTTCTCCCTGATCGGCCCGGACCGCCGGCTCGAGCTGCGCATGGACAGCGGCTATCCCTTCACCCAGATCTTCGCCCCCGCCGATACGGACGCGCTCGCGATCGAGCCGATGACGGCCCCCACCAACGCCCTCCTCACCGGCGGCCCCGAGCTGACCTTCGTCCCGCCCGGCGAGACCTTCGGCGCGGCTTTCTCGATTCAAGTTTTCGAGACCTGACACGTTCTGCGCGCCACCCGTGCGCATTTTCGTCCTAGCGTCCCGGCAATGGTTCTCGTGGACACCCGAGACGACGGGATGGCGACCGACTGGAGGAGCTATCCTTTACTTCTGATGCCAAGAGTAAAGGGACAAAGCAAGCTTTCCAGCAAGCACCAGGTGACGATCCCGGTGGGGGCCCTGCGCGACGCCGGGATTCGAACCGGGGACGTGCTGAAAGTCGAGGCGGACGGGGCAGGTCGGTTGGTCCTGACGCGGGTCGACGAGTTGCTCGCGCGTTACAGCGGACAGTTCACCACCGGCGGGGACCTCGGCAAAGCCGTCGAAGGGTTGCGTGAAGAGTGGCGGTAGTCCTCGACTCGGACGCCGTGGTCGCATTCCTCGACCGGGACGACGCGCTGCATGAGGCGGCCGATGCCGCGATCCGCAAACTGATCGTCGAGCACCGGTTCTACGCCTCGGTGATCACCTTCGCTGAGGTGCTGACCGGCGTTCGCCTAGGGCGCCACGACGAGGCGCTGGTGCGCGGGTTCTTCAATGACCTCGTCGCCGAGATCCTGCCGGTCGAGGTCGCCACCGCGGAACGGGCATCGCGGCTGCGCGCCGATCAAAAAGCGCGGCTGCGGATGCCCGACGCCTTGATCCTCGCCGCCGCCGACGGTCACCCCGACGTCGAGGTGGTCCTGACCGGCGACACCGATTTCAAGTCGGTGCGCGGGCTCAGCTGCCGGGTCAGCCTGCTGCGCTGACGCTCAGCGGATGGGTCTCGCCGGCACCGCGAGCAGACCCAGGACGACCCGACGCGACACGACCTCAGCCTGTGTCACCTAGGTTTCGGCCATGGCCCTGCGCCTCGCCGACGGCACCACGATCCGGCACCTTCGCCGGCCCCCGCAGGGGATGCGGCACCGCGTCCTCTTCGGCGTCGAGGAATCCTCGGGGCGCGAGGTCGTGGCGAAGATCGAGCTGATCCCCGGGGCGCTGGAGTCCGAACGCCGGGCGCTGGAGTGGCTGACCTCGCAGCAGGGACCGGCCCCGCGGCTTCTCGCCTCGGGGCCGCCGGCGAACTCGAACCAGTACCCCGGCGCCCTCTGCCTGGTAACCGAGCGGGTCGCCGGGACGGCGCCGACCTCGACCGACGGCTGGGAGCGACTCGGGGTGGCGCTCGCGCGTCTGGCGCGGATGCCGTGGGAGGGGAGCGGCCTCCCGGCGCTCGATCATCGTGAGTTCCTGCGTCTCCACGAGCGGCGTGTGGACGATCTCGGTGAGGCACTGGGGCGTGATTTCCGGGCCGAGCTGCCCGTCGTCCCTCCCGGTTACGACAAGTCGCCACTGACCCTGACCCACGGCGACCCGGGGCCGGGGAACTTCCTCGACGACGGAGCCGACGGGTTTCTCATCGACTGGGAGGACGTGGTGGTAGCGCCGGGCGGTCTCGACCTCGGCCGGGTGACCTTCATCGCGCTCCTCGGCGCCGGGCCCGAGGGTTACGCCGCGCGGGAGCACGCGGCGCGGGCGCGGGCGGTCAGATCCGGGTTCCTCGCCGAGTCCGGCGCCGCGCCGCCCGGCGGGGACGAGCTGACCTGGTGGCTCGCGGTCGCCGGGGTCCAGTTCGCCCACCGCCGCCTCGAACGCGCCGGCGAGCCAGGGGTGCTGCCCTGGCTCGACGCCGTCAGCGTGCTCGAGGCGGCTTTTGGACCCGGCGCCTCAGGCTGAGTTTCGGCCGTAGCCTTCCGGGCGTGGGTCCTGCCTGCGACCGCGATAGAGGACGGTTCCGATCGAGAGCGCCGCGAGGACGGCCACCAAGATCAGGATCGGTACGACGGGTGAGGACCCACCGCCGCCACCACTCTCGGAGGAATCGACCTTGGTCGGCGTCCTCACCAGCTGCCGCGTGCCGGTGTGCCCGGAGTCGGCGGACGGCTTCGGTGCCCCGCCTTTCCGCTGACCATGGCCGCCTCCCGGAGGATGGTCGTTACCTCCCGGCGTCGCCGCGTGGGCTTCATGGCGTTCTTTGGATGCAGCTTCGCCTTCGGACCCGGTCGTCGTATCGGCGGGTCCTTTTTCGCCGGTCTTCGGCGTGGCAGTGTTATGGGCTTCCGGGGTCCGCTTGGGCTTGGGGCGGTTTTTGGTCGGCGCGGCCTTCGGGGTCGCTTCTACGCCTTCGCTTTCGAGGCCCGGAGGCCCCAGGTGGTAGACCTTTTCGCTGCTGGTTTCCGCGCGGGCCATCGTCGGCAAGCAGGCGAATGCCGTCAGGCCGAGCGCCGGCGCGAGCAGGAGGAATCCTGCGTACAACCATCGGTTCTGCAATCTCATCTCTGGTCCGGTTCTGTCGAGGTGAGCGTTCCTCTCCCTCAACCGCCCAGAGGCGACAACGTTTCGGTACGTGGTCAGCTCGTCAGGGCCCCGGGTCCGCGCCGACATCGGAGGAGATCAGGATCACGTTGCCGTCCGGGTCGTCGATCAGCGCCCCGTAGGGCCCGACGCTTTTCGCGGGCGCGCTTCTCCCGTGGTAGCCGGCCGAGGTGAGCTTCTCCCACTCGGCGTCGACCGCCGCGTCGTCGCCGACGAAGAACTCCAGGAACACCTGGTAGCCGCTCGCGGGGCGGGTCCAGCCCGGATCGCTGCCCGCCCCGAGGCCCTCACCGATGACGATGCTGACGCCGCTGTCCATCCTGAGGAGGGTCACCGGACGGTCGGGGGACGGGTCGGGGATCTCGAGTCCGAGCAGGCGGTAGAAGTCGATCGACCGCTGCAGGTCCTGCACATCGAGCACGACCATGCCGAGTTGGATTCCCATCTTTGCTCCTTCCGGCGAGCGCCGCCCGACTAGCGGTGCTTCTTCGGCTTCGCCTGCGTGGCGAAGATTTCGACCGTCCGCGATTCTCTCACCGGGCTCTGGCCGGCGATCGTCGTGGTCACCGTCAGGACCATCTTCAGCTTGCCGACCTTCTTGAGGACGGCGACCGCGAGCTTGGTCAGCCTCAGTTTCAGGACACGCTTCTGGTTGGACGGGACGTGCACCTTGCCGCGGGCGACGACGATCGACTTCGGCTTCTTCGGCCTGGCGCTTGCCGTCGCGGTCAAGGCCCGCCGGAAGGTGAGACCGGCGGGGACCGCGCCCTTCATCTTGCCTTCGCCGCTGACGCCGCACGCCGGCGCGCCGCAGAAGACGCTCAGCGGCTGCACGTATGGCGCTTCGCTCCACGGGATCCGGTTGGTGAACCAGACCAGCTTCGGTTTGACCTTCGGGCCCTGCAGCGGCCCGCTCGAGCCGCCCGAGGGCGTGATCACCGGCGGCGGGCCACCGGAGGGTGGGCTTCCTGGCGGGCCGGGGACGGGAACCGGGTTCGGCCGCCAGGCGGGGCTGGTGGAGTAGAACTGGTCCGTGGTCAGCGAGGTGACCGAGCCGGTGCCGTTCGCGTTGGCGATGTACACCTTGTTGGTTTTTTCGGCCAGGGTGACGCCGCCGAAGTAGTAGCCCTGGAAGACCAGGCGGGTTCCGTCCGGCGACCAGGAGGCCCGCGAATTTTCGGTTTTCAGACCCTGAACTACCGGCAGCCCATGGTCGCCGCTGCCGTCGGCATTGACGATCCGGAAATGACTCTCTTCCCCCACCCGCTCGCTGTAGGCGAGCTGGGCGCCGCTCGGCGACCAGGTGGCAGAAATGAATTGGGTGTTGACGGGAATCGTGAGCAAGGGGGCACCGCCGGCCGGGCCGATCGTCTGGACGTATTGGAATTCGCGCCCGTAGGCGATTCGGCTGCCGTCCGGCGACCAGACCGGTTCGGCACCTATGGCCCCGGGGACCGGCGATGCCGGGATGCTGATGTCGCCGGCGACGGTGTAGATCTGGTTGTTGTTGGAGAAGGCGATCTTGCCGCTGTCCGCGGACCAGGTTGGATCGCCCGCGCCGTGGGCGGTCGGGATTTCGGTCGCGTTGGCGCTGGAGCCGTCCGCGTTGACCACGTAGAGGGGCTGGTTGTTGTGGGCCGCGGATCCGCGCACGAAGGCGATCTTCGAGCCGTCCGGCGACCAGGCGATGTCGCCCGTCGCGACCTGGCCGTTGGTGAAGTGGGTGACCTGGATGGCGCCGTTGACACTCTGGCCCGGCGCGTCGGGTTCCATCGTGTAGATGTTGACTTCCGGCGGGAATTTGCTCGTGAACTTGGCGACGAAGGCGAGTCGTTTGCCGTCCGGGGACCAGACC
>JBOGYZ010000239.1:0-5426 GCA_050697015.1 Solirubrobacterales bacterium | reverse complement strand
GGTCGAGGCCCAGTTTCGAGGCGAGGAAGACGAGGCCGAAGACGAGCACCACGGTGAGCCGCACGGCGACCTGGCTCGAGGCCTCGAAGGTGCGCTCGATCATCGGCCAGCCGCGTGGCGCCCAGCGCATCGAGCTGAGCGCCAATATCAGCGCCAGGGCGATGAAGGCGAGCAGGATCAGCGACTCGTGCAGTGCGCTGTCGGTGGAAAGCACCAGCGTCACCAGCAGGATCGGGCCGAACTCGCCCGCCCCGCCCGCCGCCAGCAGGAAGGTGCCGAAGCGGGTCTTCAGCTCGCCGTTGTCGCGGAGGATCGGGATCAGCGTGCCGATCGCGGTCGTCGCCATCGCCGAGCCGGTGTAGAGGAAGGAGACGACGATCCCGGCCGCGGCGAGGATTCCGCCGAGCCCGTAGGCGAGCGCCACCGAGAGCAGCCAGCCCCAGGCGCCGAGCTTCATCGGCGTGCCCTTGATGCGGCCGAAGTCGATCTCGTAGCCGGCGAAGAAGAAGAGCATGCCGAGGCCGAGATTGGAGAAGAATTCGATGAAGGAATCGGAGTGGGCGAGGCCGAGGACGTGCGGCCCGACCACGATCCCGAGCATCAGCTCGAGCACGACGACGGGCGGCGCCAGGCGCTTGGGCACCACGGCGACGGTGACCGCCGCAACCGCCGCGACCAGGACGATCGCGAAAAATGATGAGGTGTCGACGTCGATCAAGCGGCGCGATCCTACGTCGGGTCGGTAAGGTTCGCAACGGACCGTGCTAGGCGGGGAATCAGCGGTGCCCTATAACCCGCAATCCGCTCTAGCGGGGCCGATTACCGTTCCGAGGGACTGACCGTCGGGGTCAGTGCGTCGCGGAGGCGTTGACGGCCGGGTCCTGCGCGACGTGGGCACGCGAACCAGGTCAGGTCCGGAAGGAAGCAGCCTTAAGCGGATGCCGCGGGTGCCGCAGGGAAGCCCGGCTCGAGCCATAAACGACGGACACGCCCGGTGACCAGATTTCGAAGGCGGGTGCACGGTCCATTTTTTCCCTTTTTGCCCATGCTTGACGAACGCTGGATCAAATCCCTACACGTCGAGTCGATGCGGCATGCCGACCTCCACGCGGAGCGGGCGCCGCACGTGCTCTTCCAGGCCTCGACGATCGGGGCGCTGCTGCACGGCTCTTACGACGGCGACCTGACCTTCGCCGAGCTCGGCGAACGCGGCGACCTCGGACTGGGGACGCTGAACGGCCTCGACGGCGAGATGATCGCGATCGACGGGAAATTTCTCCGGGCGGACGTCGACGGGAACGTGACGGCAGTCGGGCCGGGGGAGCGGACGCCCTTCGCGGTGGTGACGCGCTTCCAGCCGACGGTCGAGGCGGAGGTCGCGGCGGGGCTCGACCATGAAGCGCTCCTGGCGACGCTGGACGACCTGGCGCCGCCCGGCGAGTCGAGCTTCGCGGTGCGCCTCGACGGCCACTTCGAGACGGTGCGCGCCCGCTCCGTCCCGCGCCAGGAGCCGCCGTACCGGCCGCTCGGCGAGGTCGTCGCCGACCAGCACGTCTTCGAGCTCACCGACGTCGAGGGCTCGATGGTCGGCTTCCGCTTTCCCACCTTTGTCGAGGGCATCGAGGTGGCCGGGTATCACCTGCACTTCGTCGACACCGAGCGGCGGCGCGGCGGTCACGTGCTCGGCTCGCGCTCGGCCGGGCCCCTGCGGGCGCGGATCGACCCGTCGGACGACCTCCACGTCGAGCTGCCCCCCGCGATCGACCTCGCCGATCCCGACCTCGCCGCCGAGACCCACGGCGCGATCGCCGCGGTCGAGCACGACGGCTGACCCACGCCAGCTGTTCCTTTTGCCGACCCGTCCGGCAAAAGGAACAGCTGGACGGACCGACCGCCGCTAAAGCTCGGCACGCCCATCGTCGATGAGGCGGCATGCGCCTCGTCCACCCGTCGCGCAAGCGACAGCTGCTCAGCGTCCTCGCCGTGCTCCTCCTCGGGTTCGGTGCCTCCCTGCTCGCCGCCGACCGCGATGCCGACGCGCGTCCCGCGCCCGGTGCCGTGGTCCCCGATGGCACCTACGGCGGCCTCGCCCGCGGCAGCGGCGAATACGTGGTCTTCAAGGTCCGCCACCGGCGCGTCCGCGACCTCGCCTTCAACACCAGGATCCTCTGCCAGGCGAGCGACTCGAGCACCGCCGAACCGCGCTTCTTCAGCGCCGCCCACGCGCCACAGGGGAAAACGATCCCGCGGAACGGGCGGCTCCACCTCGAATGGCAGGAGCAGGGCGACGGCCGTCAGGGCAACATCGGCGTCACCCTCCACTTCGGCACCCGCGACTTCGCCGACCTCAGCGTGATCGTGCCCGAAGAACCGAGGGAATACGAAGTCGGCGAAGTCAAGGAGAGTTGCGACGGCGGCGGCATCGTGAACTTCCGCCGCGGCTTCGAAGTGCCGGCGCTGCCTACCCCGTAGGGCCGCAGCGACTGTAGATCAGCCAGCTCTCGTTGCCGGCGACTTTGTGGAACCCCGCCGGGGGATGAACGTCTTCGAAGTTGGTTTTGTCGTTCGGATCGAGGATGTAGTTGTGGATCACGAACGAGCTGGCTGGCTCGACGTAATAGCCCGCTTCGCCGAGCTTTTCTTTTTCTTCGCCGGAGACTGCCTCCGAGGCGCTGACGATGTCGGTCGGCTTCACGTCGAGGCCGAAGGCGAGGCGCGGCACGGCGCGGTGGTTCGGCACCGCGATCGGCCCGCACTCCGGTGAGAAGGCGCCTTCGTCGACGAGATCGGAGAGGTCGTTCTCGATCTGCCCCTGGTTGGTGAGGTCGGTGTGGACCTGCTTGTCGAGGTTCCACTGGTTCGGCAGCCAGATGAGCACCATCAACAGGACGATCCCGGCGAAGACCTGCCAGCGCAGGCGCCAGGGGTTGCCGCGGTCGACGAAACGCCAGCCGAGCAGGGCGAGTGCGAAGAAGATCGAGAGGATCGCGCCCGCCAGCATCGTGTAGCGGGCGATGATCGCCAGGCCGGCCGCGGCGAGGAAGGCGAAGGCGAGCAGCGCGAGGACGACGGCGACGAAGCCGAGCGCGGAGCGGCGGCGCAGCAGGCAGATGCCGAGCAGGAGGCCGCCGAAGCCGCCGATCATCCCCGGCCACTGCATCACTTCGCCGAGCCGGCGCGGCCCGTAGATGATGAGATCGAGGGGCCCCGTCTGCCGTTTCAGCGATTCGACCGTTTCCTGCGTGCCGGTCAGCGAGTAGAGCGGGTTGCCGGTGGTGATCGCGTCGAAGAGCACCCAGAGGATGAGCCCGCCGAGCGCCAGCAGCCCGAGCCACCCGAGCTCCGACCGCGAACGCTCCCCCCGCCACCCCACTTCCCAGCCCCAGACCGTGTTGATGGGCCGAAAAGAGACGTTATCCGTGGTTTTTCGGCCCGTCAACGTCGAGGGCTCGGCGCGGCGGAGGTCGAAGGCCAGCCACAGCCAGTAGGCGATCGCGAAGCCCCAGGCCTCGGGGCGGAGGAGGCCTGCGGGGACCAGGAGGGCGAGGACGGGCCAGCCGGCCCGGGGCTTTCGCGCCTCGATGTCGAGGGCGCCGAGGCAGATCGCGATGTAGGGCAGATCGACGTAGGCGCGCAGGCCGTTGGAGAGGAACGGCGCGCGGGTCAGGACGATGACCGCGGCGAGGACCCCCACCCATTTGTCGAACCAGACCGTCCCCAGGCGATAGACGAAATAGGCGATCAGGCCGAGAGAGACGTAGGCCAGGGTCATGATCACGGTGATCGGCGCTTCGCCGAACGGGGAGGTGACGAGGCCGATCAGGTCGGTCAGCGGATGCGGCGTGGGGGGCAGGGCGGCGCCGTAGTCGGGACTGATCCCGTGCGCCAGTTCCCGTCCCCAGACGAGGGCGTAGATCGTGTCGTAATTGGGGAAGCCGACCGGGAAGACGATCAGCAGCACCGCCGTGACGGCGGCGACCCACGCCGCCGGCGTGAGCCACTTGCGGAGGCTCGGTGGCACGGCGACGCAACCTACAGGCCCATCCCGCGGTGCGTCCGAGCTTTTAGGCCATATGTGGCCTAAAAGCTCGGAAGGTCGGGCGGGGCGGGGGGCGAATCCGGCGTGGATACACTGGCTGGAGGCCCTTATGAGCACCGAGTCCACGTCCCTTTATCGCCGCCACCGCCCCGGCTCGTTCGACGAGGTGGTGGGGCAGACCCATGTCGTCCGCACGCTGCGCAACGCGGTCGAGCAGGACAAGGTCAACCACGCCTACCTGTTCGTCGGCTCGCGCGGGACCGGGAAGACGTCGATGGCGAAGATCCTCGCCCGCTCGCTGAACTGCGAACGCGGCGGCCCGACGGTGACGCCGTGCGGCGAATGCCAGTCCTGCGTGACGATCGCCGCGGGCACCTCGATGGACGTGATCGAGATGGACGCCGCCTCGAACCGCTCGGTCGACGATGTCCGCGATCTGCGCGAGCGGGTCGCCTACGCGCCCTCCGGCGGCCGCTGGAAGGTCTACATCCTCGACGAGGCGCACATGCTCACGAAAGAGGCATGGAACGCGTTCCTGAAGACGCTCGAGGAGCCGCCGCCGCACACCGTCTTCGTCCTCGCGACGACCGAGTCGCACAAGGTGATGGCGACGATCGCCGACCGCTGCCAGCGCTTCGACTTCCAGCGTCCGAGCCTCGAGCAGATCTCCGAGGTGCTGACGCGGGTGGCGGGGCAGGAGTCGATCACGATCGATGATGGCGCCGTGGCGATGATCGCCCGCTCCGCCCAGGGGAGCTTCCGCGACGCGCTCGGGACGCTCGACCAGCTGGTCGCCTTCGGCGGCAACGACGTCGGGCTCGACGAGGTGCTGGAGATGCTTGGCGCGGCGGACGCCGACCTGCTCTTCGAAGCGGTTGACGCGGTCGTCGCCTCGGACCCGCGAGCGGTCCTGCTCGGGGTCGAGAAGATGGCCCGCTCGGGGCGCGATCCGTCCCAATTCGCGCGCGATCTGCTCGCCCACCTGCGCCACCTGCTGGTCACCCAGACGACCGGCGAGGTCCCAGGCACCTTCGTCGTCACCGCCACCGACACGGAGCGGATCAAGCAGCAGGCGAGCGCTGTCGGGGCGGCCACCCTGGTCCGCACGATCGACGAGCTGGCGAGCGCCCTGACCGCGGTCCGCGAGGGCGACGACGCGCGCATGGCAGTGGAGATCGCCCTGCTGAAAGCGGCGCGCCCGGACCTCGACCCGACCACCGAGGGCCTGCTGCGGCGGATCGAGAAGCTCGAAGCGCAGCTTGCCGGAAGCGCCCCGCCGCCGACCCCGATCGCACCGCCCCCGGCTCCCCCGGCGCGTCCGCCCGAGCCGACCCCCAGCACCCCGCACCCCTCCCGCCCCGAACCGCAGGCGCAAGCGCCCGAACCC
>JBOGYZ010000238.1:0-7733 GCA_050697015.1 Solirubrobacterales bacterium | reverse complement strand
CGAGCTCGAGGCCGAGTGGGCGGCCGAGTCGGAGCCCTGGGAAGCGGCCGCCAACATCATCCTCGACGACGTGATCGAGCCGGAGACGACGCGCGAGAAGATCGCCACCGGCATCGACTTCGCCTGGCCCGCGGGCGAGCACGTCACCCCTGCCGGCTGCCGGTAGCCCGGCGGGGGACCACCCGCTCGGGCCGCCGCTCAGGGCGCCGAGTCCGGGAACAGTCCGATCGTCATGTCGACGATCTTGTCGAGCGGCGTGTCCAAGAGCTCCATCACGTTGGCGTCGGGGTCGGCGACGTAGATGACCAGTGCCCCGTTCCAGTCGACCGGCTTTTCCCAGACGCCGCTGCCGCCGGCGGATTCGATCCGCTTGATCGTGTCCCTCACGTCGTCGACCACGATCGCGAAATGGGGGAGCCGGGCGGGCTTCGGATCGATCGCGTAGTCGGCCGGGTCGTCGGTGAACTGGACCAACTCGACCGCCCCCTCGTCGAAGCCGATGTAACAGAACTTGACTGCGGCGTTGGGCCCGCCGCCGAAGGTCAGCCGGGGGGTCTCACCTGTCATCTCGGTCGGTCTGAAGAGCCAGTGACCGTCGAGCGCCTCGATGTAGAAGCGCGCCGACGCGTCGATTTCGCGGACGAGTATCCCGGTGTGGTGAAGCTGCCTGGTTCCCAATTGGGCCGATTTCGGCCAAACGCTTGGTTGGGTTAAGAAGTGACAGAGGCGTCCTCGTCCCAAACCTCGAAGGAATATTTCGGCAACACGCCCGGAATCAGCAAGGACGCGGTCCCGTGGCTGCACGAGCACGGGGTCTCGGCGCTCGCCTGCGACAACATCGGCGTCGAGCTGCTGGTTCCCGAGGACCCCGAGGATCGCGTGCCGGCCTCTTCTCCTGGATCGCCTGGCGCCTAGGTGAGGCGGCGGCGGAGGAATCATTGGAATGGACGGCCGACGTCGTCATGACGCCCTTCATCAACGCCGTTCGCGAGCTGACGCTCGCTGAGTCGATCCCTGCCTGGTCGGTCGCCTGGCGCTCGCACGGCTCGACCTTCTGGATCGAGGGGCACGAGGAGACCGTGCTGTTGCGGAGCCGGCCGCTCGGCGCCTGCCACCGGATGTTGTCGAGCCCACCAACCAGCGGTGGGGCGGACATCCGAGAGCCGCGTCCGTCGCCCGACCTTCGGCTGCTGGGACGCGCCCGCCTTCTTCCACCTGATGCGGGAGCCTCGCGGGATCACCGACGCATAGACCGACTACCCGATCTACGGCTGCCACTGCCACATGCTCCACGGTGTCTACCCGACGGCTCGGGCATCCGCTCGGGCTGGAGGAGCACAACATCGACGACCGCGACGGCGAGATGGTGCACGTCCATTACAAGGACCCCGCCTATTGGCCCGCCCATTTCTTTGAGCAAGTCGGCCGATCCTCGCCGGGAAAAGTTGGGTGTAACCACTTAAAAATCGAACTGATCGGTGGCAAACCGAACGATTGGTTGATACGGTGCTCGCCGGGATTGCGCAGCACTACAGGGCGAGCCCGCGACTGATCGTGATCAGTGGCGGGCAGACTTCTTTCAGAAAACGCATTGGAGGGGAGTGATATGGATCTTTTTGGGAACAGGCCAGCGATTCGTCTTTTCGCGGCTCTGGCTCTGATTGCTGTCTGCGCCGTGGCGGTTGCCGCCTGCGGTGGCGGTTCAAGCTCCAGCTCGAGCAGCGAATCGACCGCAGCCGAAACCGGTGGTAGCGGCGAAGAAGGCGGTACCGAAACCGCCCAGGCCAACTGCCCCGTGAAGGTCCTCACCGTCGGCAACTTCACCGGTGAAGGCGCCGAAAACGGTGCCGCCATCAAGGGCGGGGCCGAAGCCGCGATCGCCCAGATCGAAGAAGAAGGCGGCATCCTCGGCTGCGAAATCGAATTCGTGACCAAGGACGACGGCAGCGATTACACCAAGGCCCTGCCGATCATGCAGGCGGCCATCTCCGAAGGCGAATACGCGATGGTCAACAACCCTGACTACGGCTGCTCAAGCGTCGCTCCGCTGATCGACAAAAAAGAACTGCTTTCGATCACTGGCTGCGCCGTCCCCGGACTCGGCAATCCGAAATACAACCCCTTCACCTTCGAAACCGCCTATACGGGTGGCGCGATCGCCGCTTCGTTGGGCAAGTATCTGGTCGAAGGAAAAGGCTTCAAACAGATTGCTCTGATCACCGACGACACCGCCTACGGCGCTGCCGACAAGGAAGAAGTCGAAAAGGCGATCAGCGAAGCCGGAGGCAGTGTCAGCGACGTCGAGCAGGTCAGCCTCGAAGGCGTCAACTTCTCCTCGGCGATCTCACGTGCCGAAGGAAGCAATCCCGAAGCGCTGATCGTCGACCTGTTCGGCGCGGCGACCGGTCACTTCATGAGCGACCTCGAAACCAGCGGCTGGGAAGTCCCGACGTTCGGTGGTCTGGCCACCACGGCTACCAACCTGCAGCTGCTCGGGGTTCCGAAGGCGCAGGCGGAACGACTTGAAACCGCCGGCGGAGCGGCAATGGGCATGCCGCTCAACGAAAGGTCTCAAGCCCTCGCGAAACTGCTCAAAGAACAGGGGACGAAAATCGAAGGCTCGCTCACCCAGTACGCCCAGAATCATGACTGGATGACGCTGCTCGCCTGGGGGGCCAACAAAGCCGGCAGCCTCGAACCGGAAGCGGTCACGAAAGCGCTGGCGGAAGCTGGTGAAACCCCGATCCCGAACCTGGTCATGGGTGAAACCACTGGTTACACGCCCGAATGCCACGAATTCGCCGCCCCGAAAGGCATCGGCCTGATGAAAGGCGGCTTCTTCAACGAAGGGGGTCTGCCCCTCTCGGCCGAACTGGCGCTGGCGGAAACCGAATGCCCGAAGCCGGCCGGAGCCTAGGCACGTCGGCACGGTAGACGCCCGATGGCGGGCGGGGCCCGGCGCCCCGCCCGCCGGAAGGTGATCTACCGGTTGATCCGATGAACCAATTCCTCACCGCACTCGTCACCGGCATCGGAGTCGGCTCGGTCTACGCCCTGGTGGCGGTCGGCTACGCCTTCATCTACCGGACCACGGCGAGCTTCAACTTCGCCCAGGGACAGCTGCTGGCCTTCGGCTCACTGTTCGCCTACACGCTCTACATGGCGGTTGGCCTGCCGGTGGTGCTGGCGCTGATCATCAGCGTGATCATCGTCGGCGCGCTCGGCGCGCTGGTCGAGCGCGTCGCCATCTGGCCGCTGGCCCGGCGCGGCGAAGACACGCTGACCTGGCTGATCTCGACGCTCGGGATCGCGATCCTCTTCGCCGGCGCGGCGCAGCGCATCTGGGGCTCGCGGCCGCTGGCGGTCGACAACTACATCGGCCCCAAGGTCCTCCACCTCGGCAGCGTCAACATCGCCACGCCTTACGTCGTCACCTTCGCCGTCGTGATCGCGGTCGCGCTCGCGATCGAGGTTTTCCAGCGCTACACCCTCTGGGGCCGCGCGATGCGGGCCGTCGGCGACAACCGCTCGGCGGTCGAACTGGCGGGCATCAACGTGCTGGTCCTCGGGATCGGCGCGTTCGTCGTCGGCGGTGCCCTCGCCGGGCTCGCCGGCTTCGTCCTCGCGCCGGTCACCTACGCCAAAGCCGACGCCGGATTCGGCTTCGTGATCCTGTCCTTCGCCGCCGTCTCGATCGGTGGCTTCTCCAGCCACTGGGGCGCCCTGATCGGTGGCTGGCTGATTGGCCTCGTGCAGTCGCTCAGCGGCACCTACATCAGCCTCAACTCACAGGAACTCGTCGTCTTCGGGATGCTGATCTTGATCCTGATGATCCGGCCGCAGGGCCTGCTGACGCAGCGCGCCGGCAGGGAGGTCTGAGTTGACCGCCACCCGTGGCCCTTGGGCCACCATCCGCTCTTTCCAAGGGCCGCTCCTGGTCGCCCTGGCGATCCTCGTCGTCGGCCTCCTGGTCAACCGCGAAGATTATTTGCTGCAAGGCTCGATCGCGATCTCCTTCGCGATCGCCGCGACCGGCCTCGGCCTCGCGCTCGGCCTCGCGGGCGAGTACCTGCTCGGCCAGCTGGCCCTCTTCGCCGCCAGCGCCTACGTCACCGCGGTCCTCACCAGCAACTACGAATGGAGCTTCTGGCTGGCCGCCGGGGTCGGCACCGCGGCGGCCACCGCGATCGGCCTGGCGATGAGCCTGGTCGCGTTGCGAATCTCGAAATTCTACTTCGCGCTGGTCGGGTTCTTCCTCGTCAGCCTGATCCCGAACATCGTCCAGCTGTTCGAAAAACAGACGGGCGGCTCGGCCGGCCTGGTGATCTACGACTCGATCAACTTCTTCGGCCAGGAACTGGAAACGAAGGGCCTCTTCTACGTCGCCGGCGCGGCCTTGGTGATCGCCCTGTTGCTGGTCCGCAACGTTCGCAACTCGCCGCTCGGGATCCAGATGCGACGGATGCGCGACTCCACCGCGGCCCTCTCGGCCTCCGGCATGCAGCCGTGGCGCGTGCGGGTCGCGGTCTACGTCCTCAGCTCGATCCTGGCCGGGATCGGCGGCGCCGTCTTCAGCCACCTGGGTGGCTTCCTGCAGCCGACCCAGTTCGGACTCACCTACACGATTCTGCTCTTCGCGGCGGTGCTGGTCGGCGGCTCGACGACCCTGGTCGGGCCGACCCTGGGCGTGGTCATCCTCTACATCGTCCCACGCGTGGTGATCGACGTCGAAGGCTATTCCGACATGGTCTACGGCGGGATCGTGCTGCTCGCCGTGATCCTCTTCCCTGGCGGTATCGAGGAGGCCTTCCAGGGCGTCCGCCGCTGGGTCACCGCGAAACTGGGGAAGCGGCGCGGCGAAGAGGCGGAGCTGGAGGCGAGCGAGGCCGCGCTCGACCCTGATTCGGCGGAAGAGTTCGTTTCCCCGGACGCCCTCGTCAAAGAGATGCTGGCGATGCGCGGTGGCATCGACCTCACCCAGACCTTGAAGATCACCGGCGCTCGCAAGCAGTACGGCGGCGTCCTCGCCCTCGACTTCGAGGACGGGGACTCGGTCACCGTGACGCCGGGCAAAGTGCACCTGCTGCTCGGCCCGAACGGGTCCGGCAAGACGACCCTACTGAACGCGATGTGCGGCTACGCGCCGCTTACCGTGGGGACGGTCACGATCGGCGATGAGACGGTCACCAGCCGCTCGCCCGCACGTATCGCGAAGCTCGGCATCAGCCGCTCCTTCCAGACGCCGAACCTGCCCGACGAGGTGACGCCGCTGGAACTCCTGACCGCGGCCCTCAGCTACCAGGAGTCGCTCTCCTACTTCCACTGGCTTCTCTCCGACCCGTTCGCCTGGAAAGTGCGGCGGGGGACCCGTGAGCAGGCCACCCGGATCGCCGACGCGGCGGGCCTCGAGGAGGTCGCCGACCAGCCGTGCTCCCAGCTTACCTCGGGCCAGCGGCGGATCGTCGACGTGCTGCTGGCGCTGAGCCGGCCATCTTCGACCGTGCTCCTCGACGAGCCGGCGGCGGGCCTCTCGCAGCGCGAGCGCAAACAGCTCGGGGCGACGATCGAAGCGCTCGCCGCCGCCGGGCTCAGCTTCCTCGTGGTCGAGCACGACCTCGAGCTGGCGATGCAGATCGCCGACGAGGTCAGCGTGCTCGCCGAAGGTCACCTGCTGACCCACGGGACGCCCGAGGACGTGACCGATCACCGCGGCGTGCGCGAGGTCCTGATAGGAGCCGAGGCATGAGCTCGCTCGAACTGAAGAAGGTCCACGCCGGCTACAAAGGGACCGACGTCCTACGGGACATCGACCTGGTCCTCCGCGAGGGCGTCTGCGTCGGCCTCCTCGGGCCGAACGGCGCGGGCAAGTCGACGCTGCTGAAAGTCGTCTCCGGCCAGCTCAAGGTGCGTTCCGGCGAACGTTCCCTCGACGACGCCGACACCGGTCGCTGGCGGGCCCACAAGATGGCCCGCATGGGCGTCCGCTGGGTTGGCGAACCGCGGCCGATCTTCCCCTCGCTGACCGTGCGCGAGAACCTCGCGATCGGCGGGATCATCGATCGCGACAGGATCGAGGAGCGGACCGAGCGCGTGTACGGCCTGCTACCTGCCCTGCGTGACAAGCAGGGTGCCCGCGGCGCCAGCCTCAGCGGAGGCCAGCAGCAGATGCTGGCGATCGGCCAAGCGCTGATGACCGAACCGCGCTTCCTGTGTCTCGATGAACCCTCGATCGGGCTCGCCCCGCAGGTGATCTCGACGATCGCCGACCTGATCTCGGGCCTCGCCGCGCAAGGCGTCGGCATCCTCTGGGCCGAGCAGTTCCCGGAGGTCGCGGTCAGCCACTGCACCGAGCTCATGGTGTTGAGCGGCGGCCGCGTGGCGGCCACCGGGCAGGCGCAGGACATCTCCCGGGACCAGATCCACAGCGTCTACCTGGGCACGGGTGCGAAAGGCGGCCCGAAGGCGCCCACCGACCCGACCACTGCCGGGCCCAAGGGCCCGGCGGTCTGACGGCTCTCAGGGGGAGCCGTTGGTGCCGGTGAAGCGTTGGTAGCTCTCCAGCGAGTACGGCACGGTGCCGCTGCCCACCGTGCTTTCCGGCCAGTTCGCGGGCGACTGCTCGTAGGGGTTCTGCTCGCGGACCTGGCCGAACCACATCTGGTGGTCACGGTCGACGAACAGCCAGCGCCCGTCCTGCAGCGTGTAGCGGTCCTGGTAGAAGATCGACTGGTCCACAAATTTGCCGCCGGTTTCCACCTGCACGATCGTGTAGACAGCACCGTGGGCGTTCTCGTCGTCGTCGAAGACGATCCGATGGTTGCCGACGAAGAGCACCGACGGGCCCATCTCCAGCCACTGTTCGAAGTCGGGCATGTTGACGACGTGGCCGTCAAGAATCGGCGCCGGCGCCGGCTCGTCGGTCTTCGCCCAGAGCGACCGCAGCAGGTCGATGTCCCGCATGTCGAAGCCATAGGCGTAGCTGTAGGCGAGCTGCTGGATCTCCTTGGTCGCCCACAGGCGGGCGACGCGCTGATCGGGACTCAGATCCTCGAAACGAGCTTCGAGCTCGGGCATATGTCTTTTCTCCAAATTCTTCCGGACTGCTCGTAATCAAACGAGCGTATGGTTGGATAGTAATAGGGGAGGGCGCCAGCTCGAGGGAGGGACGGGTGCGGTGGACTCGCGGCTCGTGGCCCGCGAACCCTGTCAGCTCCCGTGCGCGCGCTCGTGCAGATGCGTGGTCCGGGCGGTGCGGTCGAGCTCACGGATCCCCTGTGGCGTCCAATTCAGGCCCCTGATCACCCACCTGAAGCCGTGCTGCTCAAGCAGGTTCACCCCGGCCCAGTCCTGGCGGATCCGGATCGCTCGCTCGAGTGGCATGCCCATCAGGACGCCGAGCAGGCTGCGGTTCACGCCGCCGTGGGCGACGACGACGAGGTCCTCGTGGTCGGCGGCGAGGAGCCTTTCGACCGTCGGCACCGTGCGCTTCGAGAGGTCGCGGAGGGACTCGCCGCCGGGCAGGGCGGCGTCCGGGTCGATAAGGAAGCCGGGGGCAACCTCGAGGGCGTCGTCGACGTGGCGGCCCTCGTAGTCGCCGAGGGCGAGCTCCCGTAGGCCGGCGTGGAGGGTGACCGGGCGCCCGCCGGCGACCGCCCGCGCGGTCTCCTCGGTGCGGCGCAGGTCGCTGGCGTGGACGACGTCGACCGCCAGCGGCCCGAAGGCCTCGCCCAGGG
>JBOGYZ010000237.1:0-12552 GCA_050697015.1 Solirubrobacterales bacterium | reverse complement strand
GCGATCTACGAGGAGGCCGCCGCCGACCCGGTCGCCTGGTGGACGGCCCGCTCCAAGGAGCTGCTCGACTGGGACGTCGTCCCCACCGAAGGCCTGAACGACTCCGATCCCCCCTTCTACAAGTGGTTCGAGGACGGCCGCATCAACGCGAGCGCCCAGTGCCTCGACCGCCACGTCGCCGCCGGCCTGGGTGACCGCGTCGCCTACCACTGGCGCGGCGAGGAGGGCGAGAGGCGCGACGTCACCTACTCAGAGCTCCTCGACTCCACGCAGCGCCTCGCCAACGCCCTCAAGGACCTCGGCGTGGAGAAGGGCGACGTGGTCGGGATCTACCTGCCGATGATCCCCGAGGTCGCGGTGGCGATGCTGGCCTGCGCCCGGATCGGGGCGATCCACAACGTCGTCTTCGGCGGCTTCTCGGCCGAGTCGGTACGCGAGCGGATGGAATTCGCCGAGGCGAGGGCGCTGATCACCGTCGACGGCGCGCGGAGAAAGGGGAAGACCGCCCCGATCAAGGCCCAGGTCGACGCCGAGATGGGCGACCTGGCGAGCCTGGAGAAGATCGTCGTGGTCCGCGCCACCGGCATCGAGTGCCCGATGAGCGAGGGCCGCGACGTCTTCTACGACGAGGTCTGCGCGGCGGCCGACCCCGACTGCCCGGCCGAGCCGATGGAGGCCGAGCACCCGCTCTTCATCCTCTACACCTCGGGCTCGACCGCCAAGCCGAAGGGGATCCTCCACACCACCGGCGGCTACCTGACCCAGGTGGCGACCACCCACCGCTACGTCCTCGACCTGAGGCCCGAGGAGGACGTCTGGTGGTGCGCCGCCGACGTCGGCTGGATCACCGGCCACTCCTACATCGTCTACGGGCCCCTGGCCAACGGCGCGACCTCGGTGATGTGGGAGGGGGCCCCCGACCATCCGCACCAGGGCATCTGGTGGGAGATCGTCCAGGACCACGGGGTGACGATCCTCTACGCCGCCCCGACCGCGATCCGCACCTTCATCAAATGGGGCGCCGACATCCCCGCCGGGTATGACCTCTCCTCGCTGCGCCTGCTGGGTTCGGTGGGCGAGCCGATCAACCCCAAGGCGTGGCTCTGGTACCACCGGGTGATCGGCGGCGGCCGCTGCCCGATCGTCGACACCTGGTGGCAGACGGAGACCGGCGCGATCATGATCACCCCGCTGCCCGGCATCACCGCGACCAAGCCGGGCTCGGCGACGCGGGCGATCCCCGGGGTGTCCGCCGACGTGGTCGACGAGAAGGAGGGGACCCCGGTCGTCGAAGGCCAGGGCCTCCTGATGCTGGAGGCGCCGTGGCCCTCGATGCTCCGCACCCTCTACAAGGAGGACGAGCGCTTCGTCGAGACCTACTTCTCGAGATTCGGCAAGGACCGCTACCTGGTCGGCGACGCGGCGCGCAAGGACGCCGACGGCCACCTCTGGGTGATCGGCCGGATCGACGACGTGGTCAACGTCTCCGGCCACCGGCTCTCGACCGCCGAGGTCGAGTCGGCGATCGTCGCCCACCCCGACGTCGCCGAGGCGGCGGTGATCGGCCAGTCCGATCCCGACACCGGGCAGGCGATCTGCGCCTTCGTCACCCTGCGCGGCGGCACCGAGCCCTCGGCGGAGGTCGAGGCCGGCATCCGCGCGACGGTCGCGACCCGGATCGGCAAATTCGCCCGACCGAAGAGGATCGTCTGGGCCGACGACCTGCCGAAGACCCGCTCGGGCAAGATCATGCGCCGTCTGCTGCGCGACATCGCCGAGGGCCGGGCGCTGGGCGACGTCACGACCTTGCGGGATCCGGGCGTGATGGCGGAGCTGGAGAGGCAGATCGCCGACGAGGGCGACGAGGACTGAGGCTCAGTCGCGTCCGAGGAGGCGCGCTTTCGCGGCGGCGAACTCCTCGTCGGTGAGGACGTCCTCGTTGCGGAGGGTCCGCAGGCGTTCGAGCTGCGCGACGATGTCAACCTCGATCGCGGTCGCCGGCCCGTTCGGTGGCGCCGGCTCGGCGCTCGGCGTCGCGGCCGTGCCCTGCACCGCGTCAAGCCCTCCGGTGAAGCTCCGCTCCGGGTGTCGGCGGTCGATTCGCTCCATGTCCTCTTTGCTCACGTTCGGCGCGTTGCCGCCGAAGAACCGCCCCTTGGTCATGTCGGAGCGTTTCGCCCGCATCGCCCGCGATTCGTCGAGCCAGGCGTTGCACTCCGGGTCCGGATCGCCGGCCCCTTCGCCGTGCAGCGAGTAGAGCAGTCGCTCGTAGCACTCGACGCCGCGGGCGATCAGGCCTTCGCGCCCCACCGGTCCCGCGCCGGGCAGCGCCCGGTTCTTGTCCCAGACCAGCAGCTCGATCGCCACGCTGGCGGCGATGTAGTTCCGGCCGGTGAAATCTTTGGGGACGTTTCGGCCGCAGCCGCAGACGCAATCCATCCGCGGAGCTTCGCAAATCCTCGGCCGGGACTACCGGTGCAGGTGGACCCGCTCGCCGTCGGGGCCGACGACGAGGATCACCCCGACCGGGCCGTCGACGTCCAGGTGCCGAACTCGGCCGCCTCGCCGGGCTCGAGCAGATGCTCATGGTCGCCCAGCATCAGTCGCAGGCGGCCGGAGAGGACGTAGAGCCAGTCGCTGCCCGCGTGGACGCCGAGCTCCGCCAGCGGCTTGCGGCGGCGGGCGCTGATGCGAGCCTTGTAGGCGGTGAGGCCTGCGCCGTGGCCTTCGCGGGTCAGGTCGATCGACTCGGTGTCGCTTGCCATTACAGCAACACAGATTGACGTAGAGGATGATCGGGGCGAGCATCGCGCCATGACTTCTGAATGGGATTGCGTGGTTGTCGGTGGTGGCGCGGCAGGGCTGAGCGCCGGCCTGGTTCTCGGGCGGGCGCGGCGGCGGACGCTGCTGCTGGACGTCGGCGAGCAGAGCAATCGGGTGGCCGAGAGCATCGGCGGGCTGCTCGGCAACGACCAGCGCCCGCCCGCCGAGTTCTACGCCGCGGCACGACAGGAGCTGGCCGGCTACGAGGACATCGAGCTGCGCGACGCCGAGGCACTCCGCGGCGAGCGCCGCACCGACGGCTTCGCGCTGGAGCTCACCGATGGCACCGAAATCGTCACCTGCACCGTCCTCCTGGCGACCGGCATGGACTATCGCTACCCCGAGCTGTCGGGTGCGCGCGAGCGCTGGGGGCGCTCGGTCTTCCATTGCCCGTTCTGCCACGGCTGGGAGGTGCGCGGGCGGGACCTGGCCGTCCTCGGCAGCGACGAGATGGCCGTCCACCGCGCGCTCCTGCTGCGCAGTTGGAGCGACAACGTGACGCTGCTGAGCGACGGCGGCGAGCTCGTGGCGGAGGCCACGGAGCGCCTCGCGGGGGCCGGAGTGGAGGTCGACGGCCGAACCGTCGCCTCGGTCGAGGGTCCCGGTTCGTCTCTGACCGCGGTCGTCTTCAAGGACGGCTCGAAGCGCCCGCTCGCCGGTCTCCTGGTCGGCGTCACGCTGCACCGCCGCTCCGATCTGCCCGACCAGCTCGGCGCGACCCGCGCCCCCGCCTCGCCGCTCAGCACCGACGCGATCGAGGTTGACGCGACGGGCAACGCCGGCGTCCCCGGCCTCTACGCCGCCGGCGACCTCCTCGCCCACGCCCCCTCGGTGGCGAGCGCGATCTCGACGGGCCACTTCGCCGCCGCCCAGATCGTCGGCTCCCTCACCACTTGAGGACCCGTTCCGGGCCGCAGTGACCGCGGTGGGTCGAAAAACAGCCCGGTTTCGTCACCGGTTGTTCACCCCTGAGCGGTCTCTGGATCCACAGAATCAAGCGACCCCCGAAGCACCATGCCGCATGCCCGACACCGGATACGGAAGCAAACTATTTCTGCGCGCGTGCGATGTCGCGTCGACCTGCCGCGGGATCGAGGGCCGCGGACCCTCGGCGACCTGGGAGCGACTGCGCGCCGGGTCGTTGACGCTCGCTCGCTTCGAATACAGCCTGCCCTCCGTGACGGTCGGGCTCACCAAGTCGCCGGCCGGGCAGATGATCGGGGAGCATCTCGCGATCCGCGAGGCGGGCCGACTTCGCTACCGCTCCGCCCAGGCCGTGCTGTCGCTGCCGGAGGAGTTCGCTGAGTACCTGCGCGGCCGCCGCAGGCAGGCGGTCCGCACCAACATCGGTCACGCCCGCCGGGCCGGCCTCACGGTCACCCACACCGAGCTCGCGGGCTGGGAGCCGGGGCTCGATGACACGCGACGCGGACTCCTCACGCCGGGGCCGATCGAGTGGTGGCAGGTCCGCGGACTCGACGCCGACGCGCCACCGGTTGCCGAAGCGATCGTCACGGTCGACGACGAGGTCGCCCTGCTGCATGGCCTCGGCTCGAGTGTCAGATATGCCCGCTGGCTGCTCCATACCGCGATCGTGGAGCGCCTCTGCGGCGACTGCGGCGTACTGCTCGTCAACAGCGACGACGCCTACCTGCTCGGCGAGGGCCACCGGTACTTCCAGAGGCTGCTCGGCTATGAGATCGCACGCCTCGAGCCGGCGGGACCGCCTCGGGCCAGGATCGCGTCCCGTTGGTCCGGCTCCAGATACTTGACCGCCTCGCGGATCGTCACACCCGAGGCCCGGGCCGCGCGCGGGAGCAGCCACTCGTAGACCTCCGGCCCGCGCTTCTTGCCGGCCTCACGCAGCACCCAGCCGGGGGTCGAGGCGCGCGGCCGCATCGGGGTGCGCGAGCAGCAGGTCGCTGAGGAGGTCGGCCGAGAGCGGGTCGACCAATGCCCAGGTCTCCGAGCCGGCGACGAACCGCTTGATCGCCGGCAGGTCACCCGGGCCGAGCAGCTCGACCCGATAATCGAGCAGGAAGGCGGCGCAGACCCGCCGCTCGAAGACCGACTCCGCCCACAGTTCCTCGGCCAGCCTCCGCAGCTCCCGGCGCGAGTCGACTTCCTTCGCCGCCGCCTTCGTCTCCTTGCGCATCTGCGGCACGCTCGCCCCGAGGTGGCGCATGTTGCTCTTCAGGTAGCGCTTGCTCCCCGCGGCCCGCTCGGCCGTCCCGACCTCCGCGAGCGCCTTCTCGATGTCCCTCGCGGTCCGCATTACACGCTGTCTACCAGCGACCGCTGACGTGACTAGCGCGCTTCGCTCGCGAGGATCTCCTCGCGGTGCTCCCACAGCCACTCGACCGTCTCGCGCAGGGCGTCATCGGGATCGGGCTGGTCGGGCCCGACGCCGAGGTCATCGCGTAGGCGGCGATCGGAGGCGAGCATGGGGTGGCTGACCTGCCACGGGTGGACGTCTTCGGAGAAGGGCACCCTTCGCGGCTCCCATTCCCAGTCGAGTATCTCGCCGATGCGCCGCGCCAAGCCGGAGTAATCGCGGTCGTACGGGTCGACGACGTTGCAGGCCCACAGCTCTTCGGTGGGGTGTTCGGAGGCGGCGGCGATGGCGCGGGAGAGGCGGTCGATCGCGACCCGGTGGAACAGCTGGACGCCGCCGTCGGGCAGGGGCAGGTCGTGGTCGCCGAGGGCGGCCTTCCGCACCAAGGTCCACTCGCGGGCGGTGGGGTGGGGGCCGTAGATCGCGCCGGGACGCAGCAGCGTCGCCGGGCAGCCCGCCCGCTCGAGCGCGTCCTCCATCGCGACGTTGTCGTGCCCCGCGCCGGCGCCGGGATAAGGACCGAGGCGGCGGCGCGCGTCCTCGCGCAGGGGGATAGGGTCGACGGTCATCTCCAGGGCTCCGCTGCCGTCCCCCATCCCTGAGTCGACGCCGTGCTGGTAGACGTCGACAGAGCTGATCGCGACGACACGTGCCCCGATCCGCCTCGCACACTCAGCGAGCTGCGCGCCCTTCTCGGCGCTCGCGCCGCCGGGGAAGGTGTCGATGAGGACCTCGGGACACCAACCCTCGACCGCACCGCCGTCGGAGAGGAGCGCGTCGCGGTCACCATGCAGGTGCTCGACGGCCGCTACCGCCGGGTGCTCGTGCGCTCCGCGATGGGCGACGGCGACCTGGTGCCTCGTCGCGACCAGTCGACCGACGGCGGCCGGCCCGACGAATTTGGTTCCCCCGATGACGACGACCTTCATTTGCGGCCCCTTCGATCTCCAACGTGCAACCCGATAGTTGCACACTGGGAAGGGAGCCTGCGCTTCAGGAGTTCCGCTCCAAACCCTCACGCGTCGAGGGGCCGGCGGGGACGACCTCGAGCGAATCGACGCCATCGGCGAAGAGGTCGCACGACTCCAGTGAATCGCAGCCGCAGGCACTTGCCATGGTGAGCCAGTTGCGCATCGCCTGTGCCCGCTCGATCAGGGCCTCGACCTCTGGCAGCTTGCGAGTCGCGAGCGCTCGGAGTTGCTCGTGCGCGGGCGCTCCGCCGTCGACCGAGTCGAGCAGGATGCCGACCTCTTCGAGCGTGAACCCGGCCTGCTTCGCCACGTCGATGATCCCGAGGCGCTGCACGGTGTCCGCGGTGAACCGACGCTGGCCGCTGACCCTCTCGGCTTCCGGCAACAGGCCATTTCGCTCGTAGTAACGAATCGCCGAGATGTTGATCCTCGCCAGCTTGGCGACTTCCCCGATGGTGAGGGTTGTGTCTGTCATTTCGATCTTGGCCCTTGACCTAAACCCAGGTTCAGGTTCAACAGTAGCGAGAGGAAGACGCCCAACCCGAAGGAGCCTAAGAAATGACCGAGCCCAAGTCCGTCACCTGTTCACTCGGGGTCGGCGATCTGCAAGCCCGGCTGACGGAGATAGCTGAGGTCGGCGCTGCCGCTCTGATCGCCCAGGACAAAGACGACGGGCGCCACATCCTGCGTTTCCACTCCGACCCGGAGACCCGCCGTCGGCTCGAGGAGATCGTCGCCGCCGAGGCGGTGTGCTGCTCGTTCCTCGACCTCGACCTCGCCGAGCGGAACGGCGAGCTGGTACTCACCTTGGCCGCCTCCGATGAGGGGCGACCCGTAGCTGACGGACTGGCGGTCGCCTTCGCCGGGGGCTCCACGTGAGCGGCGCGAAGGTGTCCTCCGGTCGCGCTTGCCAGATCACTCGAGAACCTCTTGCTAGGAGACCCCACAACAGAAAACGCCCCTCCGGGAAGGAGGGGCGCTTCTGGGGTTACTACAGGGAGGAGAGATATGTGTATCTCTATATATGTGGATCCGTGGGAGGTAGGTGAGCCCAGTTGTGTCGTGGGCGCCAGATGTGGGAAGCACCTAGGGCCATAATTACGACGCGGGACTCGACCAAGAAGTTTTGTCTTTCGTTTCCTATCGGTTGCTCCGACTGAATCCTTGAACAGCGTACGAACGTATGTGCTGAATGTCTGTGAGTGGGGTCACAGAGGCCCAAGTTTTGGGGATTTCTCCTGCTCTAGAGCCAAATTTAATTTTGGACGGGCGATTAGGAGGCCTTCCTTGTATACCAGTGCGCGGGTCTCGGCAAGGCTTGATCGTTAAAAGGCCGTAAACAGGTACGCGGAAGATCCGCAGAGTCGTTTGGGGGTCGCTGTAGCTTTTCGCTGGTGAAGAAGGCCCGGATAGACGCTGTCCTGGCCGAGCGGGGGCTCTTTCCGTCGCGCTCGGCGGCCGCGGGCGCGGTCCGGGCCGGCGAAGTGCGGGTCGGAACCGACGGGCCGGTCGCTCTGCGGCCGAGCCAGCTGGTCGAGCCGGAGGCCGAATTCGTGCTGGAGGCGCGTCCTCGATTCGTCTCGCGCGGTGGGATCAAGCTGGAGAACGCGTTGGAGGGGCTGGGCATCGACGTCGCCGACCGCGACTGTCTCGACGTTGGCGCCTCGACCGGCGGCTTCACCGACTGCATGCTGCAACGGGGCGCGGCGCGGGTCGCCGCGGTAGACGTCGCCTACGGTCAGATCGATGCCCGCCTGCGCAAGGACTCCCGCGTGACCGTGATCGAGCGTCTGAACGCCCGCGCGCTGGGGCCCGCCGACCTGCCGTTCCTCGCCTCGCTGGCGACGATCGACGTCTCCTTCATCGGCCTCGGCAAGGTTTTGCCCGCCGTCGCCACCTGCCTGGTGCCGGGCGGCGAGGTCCTGGCGATGGTGAAGCCGCAGTTCGAGCTCGAGAAAGGCCGCGTCGGCCGCGGCGTCGTCCGCGACCCGGCCGATCGCCAGGAGGCCGTGCTCAAGGTGGCGCTCGCCGCACGCGGGCTTGGCCTGCCGGTCCGCGGCATCGCCTCCTCCCGGCTGCCCGGGCCGAAAGGCAACCGCGAGACCTTCGTGTGGTGCGGCGGCGAAGGGGCCGAGGTGGACGACCTCGAGGGTGCTGTCGCGGCTGCGGACGCGGCGAGCGTCGACGTCGGGGCGGCGGGATGAAGAAGGCTGCGCTGATCACCCACTCGCATCCGCCGGCCGCGACCGAAGCCGTGCCGGTTGCCGCCGCGGCCGCCAAGGCCGCAGGCTGGCGCCTGGTCGCCGACGAGGCCGAGCTCGACAAGCACGGCGCCAAGGCGGCCGGGATCGAGCTGGAGAGGGACGGCGAGACGCCGGATCTGTGTCTGGTCCTCGGCGGCGACGGCACGATCCTGCACGCGCTCCGTCGCTTCGCCGGCAAACGGGTGCCCGTATTCGGTGTCAATTTCGGCACGGTCGGCTTTCTCGCCGCAGTCGAGCGCGCCTACGCCGAGGAAGGGATCGTCCGCGCCCTCGACGGCGAGGTCGAGACGATCGAGCTGCCCGGGATCCGGGTCGAGGCCGGCGGTCGCACCGGCGTCGGCTTCAACGACGTGACCCTGCAGCGCCGTCCGCACGACCGCGTCGCCGAGCTGAGCTACCGCGTCGCCGCCGACGAGGTCGGCCACGTGCGCTGCGACGGCCTCGTCGCCGCGACCCCGGTCGGCTCGACCGGCTACAACCTCGCCAACCAGGGTCCGATCCTCGCCTGGGGCGTGAAGGGTTACGTCGTCAGCTACATCGCGCCGCACTCTCTGACCGCCCGGGCACTGGTCGTCGCCCCGCACGACGTCCTCACCGTCGGCAACGCGCCCGACCGCGAGCCGGTGGAAATCGCCCTCGACGGCACCGCGTTCGGGGAGCTCGCGTCCGGCGACGAGCTCGAGGTCAGCTTCGTCGAATCCGCCGGCTGCCTGGCCCAGTTGCCTGGGACGAGCTTCTACGGGCGCATCCGCGACAAGTTCGGACACCTGGCGGTCTAGATGGAGCGCAAATGGTGGACTCTCGTGCTCGTCTCCGTCGCGACTTTCATGCTGCTTCTCGACGTGTCGATCGTCAACGTCGCCCTGCCGGACATCCAGCGCTCCCTCCACGCCAGCCTTTCGTCACTTCAGTGGGTCGTCGACGCCTACGCGTTGACGCTCGCCTCGTTCCTGCTCACCGCGGGCAGCCTCGGCGACCGTCTGGGACGAAGGCGCGTCTTCACGATCGGCTTCGGGATCTTCACCTTGGCTTCATTTCTGTGCGGGATCAGTAACGACCCGACGGTGTTGAACCTCTGTCGCGGCCTTCAGGGCGTCGGTGGCGCGGGCATGTTCGCCACCTCGCTGGCGCTGATCGGCCAGGAGTTCCAGGGTAAAGACCGGGCCACCGCGTTCGGGGTCTGGGGCGCGACGGTCGGCGGCGCGGTCGCGGTCGGGCCGCTGATCGGCGGCGTGATCACCGAGACCCTCGGCTGGGAGTGGATCTTCTTCGTCAACGTCCCGATCGGGATCGTCGCGATGATCCTGACCGAGCGGAACGTTCGGAACGTATTCGTGGAGAAACCCGAGCCGATCGACTTCGCCGGGCTGGTCACCTTCTCGGCGTCACTCTTCCTTTTCATCTTCGCCCTGATCCGCGGCAACGCCGAAGGTTGGGGCAGCGGGGTGATCCTCGCCTGCCTGATCGGGGCCGCCGTCCTGATGGCGATCTTCATCACGATCGAGGTCCGCACCCGATACCCGATGCTGGACCTGACCCTCTTCCGAAATCCCGCGTTCAACGGGGTCTCGGCGGTCGCGTTCTGTCTGTCGGCGGGGATGTTCGCGCTCTTCCTCTACCTCACGATCTATTTCCAGGGCGTGCTCGACTACTCGCCGCTGGAGGCAGGCCTGCGCTTCCTGCCGCTGACCGTGCTCGGATTCATCGCGTCGCCGGTGGCGGGGGCGCTCTCGAATCGGGTCGCGATCCGGGTGCTGCTCGGCTGCGGCCTCACCCTGGTCGGGATCGGGCTTCTTCTCATGCACGGCATCTCGCCCGACTCGGAGTGGACGACGCTGCTGGTCGGCTTCCTGCTGGCCGGCATCGGGATCGGTGTCACGAATCCCGGAATCGGCCAGGCGGCGATAGCCGTCGTGCCGGTCGAGAAATCGGGAATGGGCTCGGGAATCAACTCGACCTTCCGCCAGGTGGGAATCGCAACGGGAGTCGCCGGCCTCGGTGCCGTCTTCCAGTCAAATGTGAATTCGAAGATCAGCGAACTGCTGCCGCACGCGCCAAAGGGACTCGGCGAAATCGTCGCGTCGAGCGGCTCGCGCGGCGTCGCGGCGCTTCACCTGCCGCCGGCGCTCTACGTGAAAGCGGTCCAGGCCGCCGATGTCGCGTTCGTCGGCGGGTTGAACACGGTCATCTTGATCGGCGCGATCCTCTCCTTCGTCGGCGCGATCGCCGGCTTCGTCCTGGTCCGCTCCTCCTCATTCGTGCAGTCGACCGAGGGTTGACGCGCGGGTCCCCGCAAATAGCGCCCCTGACGCCACTTGATCCGCCGCGGCCGGTGCTAAACCGGATGCAGTGCTGCGCGAGCTGAGGATCGAGAACCTGCTGCTGATCGAACGGGCCGAACTGCGGCTCGGCGAGGGGCTGAACGCGATCACCGGGGAGACCGGGGCGGGGAAGACCGTGCTCGCGCACTCGCTCGACCTGCTGATGGGCGGCAAGGCGAAATCGGGGATCGTGCGGCCGGGCGCCGAGGAGGCGTGGGTCGAGGGCGTCTTCGACCTCCCTGCCGGGTTGCTCGACGACCCGGAGCTGTCAGAGCTCGCCGAGCGCCTGCCCACGGGCGCCGAGGAGGTGGTGCTCGGTCGGCGGGTCTCAGCGGGGGGGCGGACCAGCGCCTTCGTCGCCGGGCGCTCCGCCACGGCAGCCGACCTGAAGGCGCTCGGCGGCCGCCTCGTCGCCTTCTTCGGCCAGCACGAGCACCGCAAGCTGACGATCTCCTCGGCCCAGATGGAGGTGCTCGACGGGTTCATCGGGACGAAGCACCTGGCGCTGCGCGAGGAATACCGGGAGGCGCACCGCGACGTCGGCCGGCTCTCCGCCGAGCTGGCCGGGTTGCGCGAGCGCGAAGGCTCGCGGGAGCGCGATCTCGACCTCTACCGCTACGAGCTCTCCGAGATCGAGGAAGTCGAACCAGACCCGGAGGAGCGCGCCGCCCTGGCCGCCGATCGCGAACGACTGCGCCACGCCGAGGGCCTGCACGAGGCAGCGGCGGGGGCCCACGCCGGACTGGCCGGGGCCGACCTGGAAGGCGGCGGCGCGGCGGCGGCGCTGGCGCTGGCCGAATCGAAGCTCGCGGCGGCGACCGGGGTGGACCCGGCCCTTGACGGGATCGCCGAGCGGGTCGCGGCGCTGAACGTCGAGGTCGGCGACGTCGCGGCGGAGCTGCGCGACTACGCGGAGAGCATCGCCGCCGACCCGGGTGGGCTGGTCGCGGTCGAGGAACGGCTCGACGCGCTCGACCGGCTCGAACGCAAGCACGGTGGCACCGTCGAGTCGGTGCTCGCCCACGCCGAGCGCTGCCGCGCCGAGATCGCACGGCTGGAGGGCGCCGAGGTTCGCGGGGCGGAGGCAACCGCGGCGCTGGCCGAGGCCGAGGCGCGCCGGGCGAAGCTCGGCAAGAAGCTGAGCGCCGGGCGCGCGAAGGCGGCCGGGCCGCTGGAGGAGCGGGTCGCGGCGGAGCTGGCGAGCCTGGCGATGGACGGCGCGCGGCTCGAGGTCGTCCTCGATCCCCACCCGGACGAGTTCGGCGCCTCGGGTCGCGAGACGGTCGAGCTCCGGATTGCCCCGAACCCCGGCATCGAGCCGGCGCCGCTCCGCGATGCCGCCTCGGGCGGCGAGCTCTCGCGAGTGATGCTCGCGCTCAGCGGGCTTGGCCCGGCGGCGGGCGCCGCGACGTTGGTCTTCGACGAGATCGACGCCGGGATCGGTGGCAACACCGCCCGTGTGGTCGGTGAGCGGCTGAAGGCCCTGGGCGCCGAGCACCAGGTCCTCTGCATCACCCACCTGCCCCAGGTGGCCTCACTCGCCGACGTCCATTTCCGGCTGGAAAAAACCACCGACGCCGGGCAGGCGGTGGCGACCGTGGAGCGGCTGGCCGGCGAGGGCGTGGTCGAGGAGATCCGCCGCATGCTCGGCGGGGAGTCCTCCGACGAGGCCGCCACCCAGCACGCCCGAGAGCTCCTCGCCGCGGCGTAGCCGCGTGGGTTCCGCCCGGAAGGGACGGGGGCTGCGGAAGCTGTCGCCCGCAAGGGACGAGGCCTCGCAAGATGGCGCCCGGCAAGGGAAGGGCCGTCTCGTCCACGGCCCTGGCAGGCTGTGGCCG
>JBOGYZ010000236.1:0-5414 GCA_050697015.1 Solirubrobacterales bacterium | reverse complement strand
GTCTCGGGTTTCACGGCGATGGCCATGGCGGATTGTTCGGGTCCCCGGTTGGGAAACCTTTTGGCGCAAGGGACCGTGCGGGGTGCCCCCGGGGCGGGAAGGGAGGATGGCGCTCCGGCCGGCGGGTCCTGTCGCCGCAGGGGACCCACCATCCCTCCGGTAGCTAAAGCTTCCTCGGGATGGTTCCCCCGCCGGCGCCACCCGCCCGGTGGATCGTTTGCCCCGGACGGAGTGCGACGCAGGCCTAGCGCGGCGAAACCGGCGGTCATCACCAAGACAAAAGCCAGAAGGACGCCGGCGAAGAGCAGGACTCCGAAGCCTCGGACCATCGGAGTCGGGGAGAGGAGGAGGACCAGGAAGCCGGCGGCGGTCGCTGCGCAGGCGGTCGCGATGGTGGGGCCCGAGAGGTTGGCGGCGGTCCTTGCTGCCTCCGCGCCTGAAGCTCCGGTCGCTTCAACCTCGTCCAGCCTGGCCTGGAACTGGATCGCGTAGTCGACGGCGAGGCCGATCAGGATTGGCAGGACGGCCACGGAGGCCATCGTCAGGCTGCCGCCGACCACGTCGAGGAGGCCGAAGACGAGGGCCGCGGAGGCGAGGGCGAGCGCCAGGGGGAGAAGGCGCAGGCGGCTCCGGAAGGCGAGCAAGAGGACGATCGCCATCACCACGACCGCGACGCCGAAGAGCAGGAGGAGCGCGTCCTTCAGCGCGCGGGCGATCGCGTCGACGACGACCGGGGCGCCGGTGACGACGTATTCGCCGCCCTGCAGGACGAAGCACGGTTCGGCCTTGCCGCCGGTGCCGCAGACCTTGCGCGGCGTCGTTTCGGCGACCGCTGCTTCGATCAGGCCGATCGCCTGGCGGCGTTCGGATTCGGAGAGGTCCGGCTTCAGCCGGATCACGATCTGCGCCGACTTGGAGTTCGGGAAGAGGTAGGCGAGCCGTGCCTTCGGCGTGCCGCGCGCCTTCGCCAGGTCGAAGACGACGGTGGCGATGAATTCTTCGTTTTCGATGCTCGGCAGCGAGGTGATCCCGTATTTCGAGGCCACCGCGAGCAGGTATTCGTTGAATTGTTCGGGCGGCAGGTTCTGCGAGAGGTGTTCGAGCTGTTCGTCGATCTGCACCACCGCCTCGTTCAGGAAGGTCGCCGGGCCGGCGAGGAAGGAGACCGGTTCCATCGCGGCGATCTTCTCGCAGGCGCCGGGCAGCGGCTTCGCCCCCTTCGGCACCTTGCCCGAGAGGCAGCCCTCGAGCCGCAGCAGCTTGAAGAGGTCCTTGCCGAGCAGCAACTTCGGCAGGCTGCCCTTGACGAGGACGACGACCGGTTCTTCGCCGAACTCGTCGCGCACGCGCTGGGTCGCTTCGTAGGTCGGGTCGCCCACCCCGACGAGAGTAGATAGACCCGCGTCGGTGTCGACCTGGGTGGCGGCGAGAGCGGCCGCGATCGCGAGCATCCCCGCGACGACCAACACGGCGCGGGCATGGCGCACCGACCATGCGGCGATCGCCCCGAACGGGCGGCGGCGCCCCACTACCTAGCGCCTCACCGGGCGCTCAGTCCATCGACAGCGGGCCGGTGACGTCCGCGTGGAGGAACTGGTTGACGAACGGGTTGGACGAGTCGAAGACTTCTTCTTTCGGGCCCGACTCCACGATCTTGCCGCTCCACAGCACCGCGATGAAGTCGGCGATCCGGCGCGCCGTGTTGAGGTCGTGGCTGATCACGAGGTAGCAGCCGCCGTGCTCGGCGTGGATCTCGCGGATCAGCTCGCAGAGCAGCGCGGTACGGACCGGGTCGAGGCCGGAGTCGGGCTCGTCGAACATGACGATCGCCGGTTCCAGCACCAGCGCCCGGGCGAAGCCGGCGCGCTTGCGCATCCCCCCGGAGAGCTCGTTCGGCATCTTGTAAGTCGCCTCGGCGAGGCCGACCTCTTTGAGCCGACGGTTGACGATCTCGCCGATCTCTTCCTCACTTTTGTCGGTGTGCTGGCGCAGCGGGAAGGCGACGTTGTCGTAGATGTTCATCGAGCCGAAGAGCGCCCCGTCCTGGAACAGCAGGCCGAACTTTTTGCGCGTCTCGAAAAGTTCGTCGTCGGTCATGTTCGGGATTGATTCCCCGTGCACGAGGACGTCTCCCGAGTCTGGGTAGAGCAGCCCGACGATGTGCTTGATCAGCACGCTCTTGCCGGTGCCCGACGGGCCCAGCACCATCGACACCTGGTTCTCGGGCAGGCCGAGGTTCAGGCCGTTGAGGATGCGGGCGCGGCCGAACTGTTTGACCAGGTCGATGATCTCGATCGCGTCGGTGCCGCCGTGGTCGCGCTTGCGGCCGGTGTGGAAGCGGTATGGGTCGTGCTCGCGCGGATCGACCCCGGGGATGACGAAGTCGCGGCCCATCACGGCGCCGTCGTCGCTCACGTAGGCGCCTTCCTCGCCGGCGGCGCGGGGGGCGTCGTTCGGGATGCTCCCTGACAGGACGGCAGGATCCTCGTCGGCCAGCTCGGCGCTCGTCTCCGCCTCGGCCTCGTGCTGCTCCTCCTCGAGCTCGTTGAAGCGCTCTTCCTCGTCGTTACGCATCGCGTTTCACCCTCCTATTGGAGCACGTGGATTCGCTCCCCAGAAGACCAGGGTCCCAAGCATGCCGATGATGTGGACTAAGACGATGTTCAAGACCATCGACTTCGCCGTCGCGGTCCCCACCCCCACAGGTCCGCCCGAGGCCGTATAGCCGTAGTAGCACCCGACCAAGACGATCGCGGTGGCCATCACCATGCCCTTGATCAGGCTGAAGATCACGTCGGGCGGGTTCTGGAACTGCCAGAAGATCAATAGGTAGCCGCCCGAGGAGGCGTCGCCGATCTGTTTGACGACGGCGATGTAGGAGGCCAGGTACATGACCCCGATCGCCACCAGATACATGAACGGGAAGGCGATCCAGGCGGCCAACAGGCGGGTCGCGCAGAGGAAGGTGACGGGTGGCACGCCCATTACCTCGAGCGCGTCGATCTCGTCGGAGATCCGCATCGCACCGAGCTCGGCGACGATCCCGGTCCCGACCTTCGCCGAGAGCATGTAGCCGAAGGCATACGGAAGAATCTCGCGCAGGTCGCACCAGGCGGAGAAGACGCCCGCATAGGCCGGCGCGCCGTTGGCGCGCAGCAGGTAGGCACCCTCGATCCCGCACTGCAGGCCGAGCACGAAGACGAGGCCCCAGATCACCAAGGCCGAGCCGAGGATCAGGATCCCGGCCTGGCGCAGCGACTCGCCGAAGAAGCGCAGGACGCGTCCGGAGTAGACGATCCCCATGACCCGGCCGCCGAAGCGGGCGATCTCGCCGAGCGAGTCGAGCCAGCCGCGCGGGACTTCGAGCCAGGCGTTCATCGGAGCGCGGTCCTCATCGGATCGTCTGCAATTCCGGATTGGTCGCCAGCAGCGTCTGGGTGAAGACGTAGTTGAAGGCGAAGAAGGCGAGGAACGAGATCACCACGGCCTCGTTCACCGCGCGACCGACGCCCGCTGCGCCACCCGACGCGGTCATGCCTTTGTAACAACAGACGATCGCGATGATCGCGCCGAAGAGCGTGCACTTGAGCACCGATCCCCACAGATCCGTGACCGAAGCCTGCTCGAACAGCGTCGCGAAGAAGCCGCCGAGGGACTGGTGGTAGAGGATCTCGGTGAAGATGCCGCCGGAGAGGCCGGCGACGATGGCGAAGATGTCGAGCAGCCCGGTGACCAGCATCAGGGCGAGGAAGCGCGGCACGACCAGGTTCTTGATCGGGTCGACGCCCAACACCTGGAGGGCGTCGAGCTCCTCGCGGATCTTGCGGGCGCCGAGGTCGGCGGTGATCGCGGTGCCGGCGATCCCGGCCACGCAGACGCCGGTCACGAAGGGACCGATTTCTCGGATCGCGGCGAGGACGAAGAAGCCGCCGAGCCGGTCGAGCGCCCCGAACAAGGTGAGGAAGTTGGCGGCCTGGAGGCCGGGGGCGCCGAAGTTGATCGCCACGGTGGAGATCAGCAGCGGAAACCAGCAGAGCTGCAGGGCGAAAAGGAACTGGCCGATGAACTCCTCGCCATACGGATAGGGCGGGCGGACCGCCGAAGAAATCGTGCGGCCGGTCAGGAGAACGAGCTCCCCCACCTGTTCGAACACCGACTTGGCGGGCAGGAACGCCCTGTTCACTGCAGTTCCGACCATCTGCTCCTCCAGCCCCGCCTTCGCCTTCCCGCTCGCGGCAGCCCCACTCGACGCGCCGCAGTCTATGTGATCGGTCGGCCCACTCCGTTAGCCGCATATTGAGATCGCGCTAACCAGGCCTCCGTCCCGAAAATGGCTCGGTTGCGGGGATTACCCGTGCTAAATTCGCCTCGCTTTGCGGGGGACCGGAACACCACACCGGGGTGCCCGCCTTCGAGCCGCCGCGGTGGGGTCCGCGGTCCTGGCCATGGCGGCGCTTCTCGCTGCCTGCGGCGGGGGTTCGCCCTCGGACTCCAACGAGAAGGCCGGCACCTACAAGGTCGCTGTGACCGAAGCCAGCTTCCCGCCGAAACAGGACATCGGCCAGACCTCGCTGATGAAGATCGACGTCAAGAACATCGGCGACGAAACCGTGCCCGCCCTCACCGTGACCGTCAACATCCAGGGCAAGGACGGGGAAGACGCGCGCATCCCGTTCGCGATCCACGATCCCCAGGCCGGCCTCGCCGGTCCCGACCGCCCGGTCTGGGTCCTGGCCGCGACCTACCCGCGCCGCGCCGGCTCCTCCGCCCCCGGCGGCGCCGAAACCTCGAACGCCAGGACCTACTCCTTCGGCGCGCTCAAGCCGGGCAAGTCGGTCGAAGCGATCTGGAAGCTCTCCGCGGTTCGCGCGGGCAAGTACACCGTCGGCTACGAAGTCGACGCGGGCCTGGGCGGCGAAGCGAGGGCGAAGACCTCCTCCGGGGTCAGCCCCGGCGGCACCTTCGTCGCCGACATCAGCACCGCACTTCCCGAAACCGAAGTCAACGCCGCCGGCGCAATCGTCGAAATCAAACGCGGCAAGTAGCCGGCGACTCGCCCTGGCTTCCGACCGGCGCGGGCGTCCTTTGCGCGTCCTCCCGGCGGTTGCGGCCGTCCGAGATCGGTCCTGGGCGTCTCATGGCGGTCCTGGCTGGCTGTGACCGACATGAGACGCCCAGGACGTGAGGGGTCCGGGGGGGAAGTCGGCACAGGGACGGGGAGGACCGGCGGAGGTCGGACTACGTCATCGGGAGGCGCGAGAGATGTCACATTCGCCCGGATCGTTGACGAAGACCGTGAGAACTCCACACCTCCGCGCGCCTTCGGTCGGTTTCCGGAGCTTTCCGGGACGGTTTCGAGGGGGCCCCGGACGCGCTGCATGCATTGGGGCCCCTATAGGGGGGTCAATGCATGC
>JBOGYZ010000235.1:0-24971 GCA_050697015.1 Solirubrobacterales bacterium | reverse complement strand
GGCCCCGGCAGGCTGTGGCCGTGGCCGAGACGGCCGGATATGAAAGCGGCGGAGGAACCGTGACGCCGCGAGGGAGACGCCACGAATCCCACACTTCCTCCCGCCTTCTTCCACGCCTTGTCGCCGCCGACCCCAACCCTTAGCCCTTGGTAGCCCACAGGGTTACAAAGGGCTAAGGGTTGGGTCCCGGGCCATCGAGGAAGTCACGGAATTCCGACTTCGTGCCGTCCCTGTGCCGTCTTCCCCCGAACCCCTCACGTCCCGGGCGTCTCGTGGCGGCCACAGCCCGCCAGGGCCGCCATGAGACGCCCGGGACGCAACTCGGACGGCTGCAATGGCCGGAAGAACGGCCGTTCCCCTACCCGACCGCGCTCGTGGTCCAGAGGGAGTCGACCTCGGCCTCGGCCGCCTGCAGGCTGGCGGCGGCAAGCTCGCGGAAGTCGGCCATCGCCGGGTTGACGTCGGCCAGGGTCAGTTCGGCGACGATGAAGCGCGGCTCGAGGCCGGTCAGCGCGACCCAGTGTGGTAGCCAGGCCTGAGCGTGGTCCCAGCCCTCGCGCGGCGTCCCCTCGCCGTAGCCGCCACGGCGCGCCTCCAGAACGATCAGCTCGCGGCCGCCGAGCAGGCCCTCGCAGGCGAGCGCAGGCCGCGCGCCCGACTGTGCGGGCGCCGCGGCCGAGCGGGAAGAGCCCGAAGGCCCCTGCTAGCTGCCTAGGACTTGCTCGGGTCCGGGACGATCCGGATGTAGGGCTTCGGCGACTCCCACGATCCGAACAGCTCTTTCGCCTCATCCTCTTTCACCGAGCCGGAGATGATCACGTCGTCGCCGCTCTTCCACTGCGCCGGGGTCGCCACTTTGTTGTTGGCGGTCAGCTGCAGCGAGTCGATGACGCGGAGCACCTCGTCGAAGTTGCGCCCGGTGGTCATCGGGTAGACGAGGATGAGTTTGACTTTCTTGTCGGGGCCGACGACGAAGACGTTGCGGACCGTCTGGTTGTCGGCGGGGGTGCGCTCGGTGGCGTCGCCGGAGACGTCGGCGGGCAGCATCCCGTAGGCCTTCGAGATCGAGAAGTCGGCGTCGGAGATCAGCGGATAGTTCGGCGCCGTCCCCTGGGTCTCCTCGATGTCCTTCGCCCAGTCCGCGTTGCTCTCGAGTGGGTCGACGGAGAGGCCGATGATCTTCGTGTTGCGCTTGGCGAACTCGGGCTCGATCGAGGCCATGTAACCGAGCTCGGTCGTGCAGACCGGCGTAAAGGCCTTCGGGTGCGAGAACAGCACGCCCCAGGAGTCCCCCAGCCAGTCGTGAAAGTTGATTTGTCCCTCGGTCGTGTCCGCCTCGAAGTTCGGGGCTTCGTCCCCAAGTCTCAATGCCATTTTGGCTCCTCTTCCTTAATTCCGATCAGGTTTAAGTAGATTAGCGCGCGGCGCCTGGCGGCCGGCCGGCGGAGCGCACGTCGGGAGGGGGTTTCGGCCCTTTTCCCGAGTCCTCAGGTCAACATGCCTACCACGATTGCGGCGGCCATCGCAACCAGCGCCAGTGGCACCCCGCGGCGGGAGAATTCGACCAACGAGGGCCGCGCGTCCACCTCGCGGGCGGCGCGGAACCAGAGCAGCGCCGAAAGCGCGCCGGTCACCGCCAGGTTCGGCCCGACGTTGAGGCCGAGCAGCAGCATCCGCGAGTGGTCGACCGCGTGGGCGGAGTAGAGCGCGGCCGAGGGGAGGTTGTTGACAAAGACCGTGGAGATCGCCGCGAGGCCGGCGGTCTCGGGCCCGCTCGCGCCGTCGATCAGTTCGGCGGGTCCGTCCCAGTGGCGGGCGAGGGTGCCGAGGGCGACGGTGAGGACGAAGGCCGCGCCGAGGGTCGGCAGGCCGACGACGCGCCAGACGTCGGCGAGGGCGACGCGGCGGCGGGCGAGCTCGACCAGGGTGGCGACGATCCCGACCGCGAGGACCGCGAGAGCGGGCTGGCGCAGGGCCAGGACGAGGACCACCGCGGCGGCCGTGGCGACCGCACCGGCGCCGACAACGACGCGTGGCTCGGCGCCGGTGCCGCCGGAGACCACACCGCCCGCGACCGCTTCGCTTCGTCCCGCCGCCAGGTGTCGCCGGAAGCTCAGTCCCACCCCCACCGCCGTCACCACCGCGGCGGTGATCGCGATCGGGAACATCTTCGTCGCGAAGCTCGCGCCGCTGCCGCCGTTGTGGGAATCGAGCACGAGCAGGTTGGTGAGGTTCGAGCCCGGAAGGAAGAGCGAGGACGCGTTGGCCATGAAGACGCAGCCGTAGAGGAACGGCTCGACCGCGACGCGGCGCCGCCGTGCGGCGAAGACCAGCACCGGAGTGAGGAAGACGACCGCGGTGTCGAGGTTGAGGACGGCGGTGACGACGGCATCGAGGAGGAGTGCCGCGGCGAGCAGGGCGACGCCGCCACCGGGCAGAGTCTGCAACCGCGCGCCGCCCCAGGCGAAGAGGCCGTCGCGGTTGGCGAGCAGGCCGATCAGGAGCAGCCCGGCGATCAGGACGAAGGGCGGCCAGGATTGGTGGAGCGCTGCGGACACGGCGGAGCTTCTACCCGATGGTGGCTAGCCTTGCGCCGATGACCAACCGTCCCGACGATCCCGACGCCCTGGTGGCGGCCGAACTGGCGGAGCTCGAGGCCCTCGCCGCGGCGTTGTCGGAGGCGGAGGTCGACGGCGTGCCGCCGGTCCAGGGACCGCAGGAATGGGAGTGAGCGCGGTGGATCGGGTCGAGGCGGCGATCGCGGCGACGAAGCGGCTGAACCCGACGCTGAACGCCTACCTCCACGTCGACCTCGAAGGCGCGCGGGCCGAAGCGGCGGAGGTCGAGGCGATCGAGACGGCACACGGGGCGCCCGGACCGCTCGCCGGGATGCCGATCTGCGTCAAGGACATCATCGACGTCGCCGGGATGCCGACCACGGCGGGCGGCGCCGGATGGGTCCGCCGGCCCGACGAGGACGCGACGGTGGTGGCGCGGCTGCGGGCGGCCGGCGCGGTCGTCGTCGGCAAGGGCAACACCAACGAGTTCGCCTGCGGCATCGACGGCCGCAACCCACACAAGGGCGACTGCCGCAACCCCTGGGACCCGGCGCGGCTCACCGGCGGGTCGAGCTCCGGCCCGGCGGCGGCGGTCGCCGCGGGCATTGCCGACGGCGCGGTCGGCTCCGACACCAGCGGCTCGATCCGCGTCCCGGCCGCCCTCTGCGGCGTCGTCGGCATCCGCCCCACCCGCGGGCTCGTCCCGGCCGACGGCGTCGTGCCGCTCGCCTGGAGCCTTGACGCGGTCGGCCCGCTCGCCCGCGACGTCGCCACCGCTGCACTGCTCCTCGACGTCCTCGCCGGCCGCACGCCCGCGCCGGCGCCGCGGCCCGAGGTCCACGGGCTGCGCCTCGGGGTGGCGACGTCGCTCATGGGCCTCGCCGAGGAACCGGTCGCCGGGGCGCTCGGCGTCGCCGCCGACGGGCTCCGCGAGGCGGGCGCCGAGGTCGTCGACTGCTCCATCCCGAACCTCGACCGCGCGACGGCGATCCACCGGATCGTCCAGGCCTGCGAGGTGGCGGCCGCGCACGCCCCCTGGTTCGAGCGTCAGCGAGACCGCTACGCGCCCGAGGTGCGGGCGCGGATCGAGGCCGGCTATGGACTCTCCGCCGAGGCCTACCTACGCGCCCAGCGTCACCGTCGCCTCTTCACCCGCGCGTTCGCCACCGCGATGGACGGAGTCGACGCCGTCCTCGCCCCGGCCTCCCCCGTGCTCCCGCCGCCGATCGCCGCCGAGGAGATCACGGTCCGCGGCGAGCGTCGTCCCGTGCGCGCCGCCCTGCTCTCGTGCGTCGCCCCACTGAGCCAGCTCGACTGCCCGATGGTCGCCGTCCCGGCGGGCGTGCGCGAGGGGTTGCCGGTCGGCCTGCAGCTGATTGGTCGGCCGGGGTCCGAGGACCTCCTGCTGCGGGTCGCGGCGGCGGTCGAGTCGAACGTCGGGCCAATCCGCCCGCCGTCCTTGTAGGGTGAAAATTAGGTATGCGCCTGCTGATCCTGACCGACGATCCGTCCGCCGAGACGAACCTCCACGAGCCGCTGGAGGAGATCACCGCCGGCGAGGATCTCGAGGTGAAAGTGGTCGCGTCGACCCCGACGACGAGGGCCTCGCCGCCGCGACGCGCGAGCGCTTCGGCCTGCCTGTCACCGAGCTGTCCGCAGGCTAAGCCACCTCCGCCTCGGCCGCTTCGCGCAGCTTGTCGAGGGAGCGACGCAGAAGACGGGAGATGTGCATCTGCGAGCAGCCGATCCGCAGGGCGATCTCGGTCTGCGGCAGTTCCTCGGCGAAGCGCATCCGCAGCACCTCGCGTTCGCGCTCGCCCAGGACCGGCAGGACCGAGGCCATCGCGAGGCGGTCCTCAACCAGATCGAAGTTGCCGTCGGGGCGGCCGACCCACTCGGCGCCGGAGGTTTCTTCGGGGTCTTCGCCGATCGGCGGCGCGTCGAGGGAGAGTGGCCTGCGGTTGTGCTTGGCCTCGAGCACCTCGAGCACCTCGTCGGCCTCGATCCCGACCTGCTCTGCCAGCTCCTCGACCGACGGCGGCCGGCCCAGCTCCAGGGTCAGCTTCTCGGTCGCCTTCTCGACTTCGCCCATCCGGTCGTGGACCGAGCGGGGCACCCGCACCGTCCACACTTTGTCGCGGAAGTAGCGCTTCAGCTCACCGAGGATCGTCGGCTTGGCGAAGCCCGCGAAGGGCGTGCCGCGGCTCGCGTCGAAGCGGTCGACGGCGTTCAGCAGGCCGAGGCTGGCGACCTGGAGCAGATCGTCATATGGCTCCGAGACGCCGGCGTAGCGGCTTGCCATCCGCCGCGCCAGCGGCATGTAGAGCTCGACCAGCTCGGTCCGAGCCGCCTGATCGCGGTGCTCGGTGAATCGTCGCCAGAGCTCGCGCTCCGCAACCCGATCGGGGGATTCGCTCGCTACAACGCTCATCGCCTCTCCTATCCATTTCGCCTTGGGAAACCTGGGTTACTCCCGATTGCCCGCCCATAGGCTCTGTGGAGAAGCGTGCGGGCAATCGACCGATATCCGACGGACGTTGCCGTCGCCGGTGGTCTACCCGCCTACCTGAATCCGTAATCCAAGTTTTCGCGGAAGTCGCGATGCAGCTTTATGGAGCGCGTTTCCTGCGTGATGCACCGGGTCGCGAGCACGAAAAAACGACCGGGGGGATGCTCGTAGCCTGCCACGCGCGTAGCCTTCGCGCTCAGAAGCTCGGTCGCATCGCCTTTGAGATCGTCCTCCCGTCTGGCTGGGCGGGGATCTGGTCTCTCCCGGTCGCAGGAGAGAATTTACCCGCCGATCGGCGGCGCGCAAGGGGGCGCCGCACGACGAATCCGCAAATCCCGAGATCTTGTGATCAGGCCGTGATCGGAACGTGGCCCGAGAGCGCGCGGATGCGCCCCAGCCACCCCGCGATCGCCTCGAAGCGCGCCATCTCGAAGCCTCCCTCGTGGGCGACGTGGGTGTAGGCATAGAGGGCGAGGTCGGCGACGGTCGGGCCCTCGCCGACGAAGAACTCGCGCCCGGACAAATGCCGCTCCATCGCCTCGAGCGCCCGGTAGCCGCCCTCCAGCTTCGCCGCCACCTCGCGCGGGTCGCCCTCGATCCCCGCCTCGGACCAGAACCGCAACACCGCCGTCTCCCGGCCTTTCCACATCCGAAGGAGGAGGAAAATGCCGAACGTCAACCCAGTTGATCCCGGCTCGATGCCAGGCCGACATGCAGGACCTCGCGACCGACCCGTTCTACGGAGTCCTCGCCCACCGTCCAGAGATCCTCGCCACCTGGGCGAAGCTGGACAAGGCCTTCTTTAGGGCCGAGCTCGACCGTCCCCAACCCGCTGAAGGAGACCGCGGCGGATGCTCGCCAAAGACGTCGGCTGCGCCTTCTGCGCGTCGCTCGGCGAACCCGACGCCGACGCGACGGACCCGCGCGAGGCTCTCGTCACCGCGCTCGCCGACCAGATCGCGCACGATCACAAGCAGATCGACGCGACGACCTTCGACGTACTGCGACAGGAGTTCACGGGACGATCTTTGCGGCTTTGAGTTCGGCGAAGGTGTTGCGGAAGGTGTCGTCGGTGCGGCGGAAGGACTGGAAGCCGAGGGCGCGGGACTTGGTCATGTCGGCGAAGGCCTCGATCGGGCGGCCGAGGTCGGCGTCGGTGTGCCACCAGGTGGCGACCGTGGCGAGGGGGTTGGGGACCAGACCGTGCTTGGCGACGAGGTCGTCCCAGACGGGCTCGGTGCCGGCCATGGATTGCTCCAGGGGGGTCGGCTCGCCGGGGTAGGGCGCGGGGTCGACCTCGAGGGCGTCGGCGACCACCTCCCACATGCGTTTCCAGCGGAAGACGTCGCCGTTGACGATGTTGAGGGCCTCGTTGGCGGAGCGGCGGTCGGTGGCCGACCAGAGGAGCTGTTCGGCGAGGACGGCGGCGTCGGTGACGTCGACCACCCCTTCGTACTGGATCGGCGAGCCGGGGAAGACGAAGGGCTTGCCGGTCTCCCGGCAGATCGCCGCGTAGGCGGCGAGGGTCGCGCCCATGTTCATCGAGTTGGTCGGGCCCCAGCCGATCACGGTGTGGGCGCGGTGGACCGACCAGCTGAAGTCGTCGCGGGCCGCCGCCTCGAAGAGGACGTCCTCCTGGTCGTAATAGAAGTTGGGGAACTCGAGGCGACCCTGGTCCTCGCGGAACGGCGTCGCCGCCGGGGCCTCGGCGTAGCGCTCGAACGGGCCGAGGTAATGCTTGAGCCCGGTGACGAGGGCGACGTGCTCGACCGGCTCGCCCCTGAGAGCGTCAAGGACGCCGGCGACGATCCCGCTGTTCACCCGTCGGTTCTCATCCTCGGTCGCCTGGCGGATCCAGATGTTGAAGAAGACGTGGGTGTAGCCGCCGCCCTTCAGCGTCGCGGCGGTAGATGCGCGATCGAGCACGTCGACGTGGACGGGCACGACCCCGTCGAGCCCGGGCGCCGCGCGCCGCGAGAGGCCGTGCACCTCCCACCCCGCGTCGAGCAGATGGTGGGCCGTCGTGTAGCCGGTCGTGCCGGTGACGCCGACGATCAGTGCCTTGCGGTCCGCCATCAGAGCGCCAACCCGATCGGCTCCTCGAGCAGGCGCTTTACCTCTGCGAGGAACTCCGCCCCGTCGGCGCCGTAGAGGATCCGGTGATCGCAGGAGAGGGTCAGCTCCATCAGCTTGCCGGGGACGATCTGGCCGTCCTTGACGACGGGGCGATCGGCGATCTCGCCGACGGCGAGGATGCCCGCCTGCGGTGAGTTGACGATCGCCTCGAAGCTCTTGATTCCGTACATGCCGAGGTTCGAGACCGAGAAGGTGCCGCCCGAAAGCTCCGGCGGCGTTATCGACCCGTCCCTCACCTTGCCGGCGAGGGCGCGGGCATCGGCGGCGATCTCCCGCAGGCCTTTGCGGTCGGCGTCGAACACCGTCGGGACGACCAGAGCGTCCTGGGCGGCGACGGCGATGCCGACGTTCACCCGCGAGTAAAGCTCGAAGCGGCCGTCCTTATAAGAGGCGTTGGCGCGCGGGAACTTCTTCAGGGCGATCGCGCACGCCTTCACGACCATGTCGTTGAAGGACGGCACGACCTCGCCCTCCGCGGAAATCTCTTTGATCCGCGCCCGGGCGGCGACGGCGGCACTCATGTCCACCTCGGAGGTGAGGTAGAAGTGCGGCGCCGTGGCCTTCGACTCTGCCATCCGGCGGGCGACGACCTGCTGCAGTTTGGTGAGCTCGAGGGTCTCGACCGTGCCCTTGACCGTCTCGGTCTCCGCCGGCTGTTCCTCTTGCCGGACAGGTCGGGAAAAGGAACGGCTGGACGGAGCCGTCGGGGCGGCGGACGCCGTGGAGCCGGCCGCCTCGACGTCCCGCTTGACGATCCGTCCCGCCGGTCCGGAGCCGGAAAGCGTGGAGAGGTCGACGCCAAGCTCCGAAGCGATGCGCCGCGCGAGCGGCGAAGCCTTGACCCGGTCCGAACCCTTGCCGTTAGCCGAACCCGCCGGCGCTGCGGGTGGCGCTGTAGGGGGAACCGTCGCTGAGGAAGCTTTAGCTACCGGAGGCGACGGTGGGTCCCCTGCAGCGACAGGACCCGCAGCTTCTACGGTCGATCCCTTGTCGTCCGGATCCCCGACCCGAGCGATCACCGCCCCAACCGGGGCGCTCTCGTTCTCCTGCACCAGGATCTCGAGCAACGTCCCGGCGACGTCGGCCTCGTAGCCCATGTTCGCCTTGTCGGTCTCGATCTCGACGAGTTCCTCGCCGACGGCGACCTCGTCGCCGACCTGCTTGCGCCAGGCGAGGACCGTGCCCTCCTCCATCGAGTCGGAGAGGCGGGGCATCGCTATGTCCTGCACGGCCGTGCTCGCCATCGCTAGGCCCCCGTCGCGATCTCGGCGGCCAGGCCGAGGCGGCTCGACACCTCGTGGACGATGCGGCCCTCGTTCGGGAGGAACGCGTCCTCGAGGCTCGGGGTGTAGGGGATCGGCGTCTCCGGGCAGGCGATGACCCAGGCGTCGTCGAGGTCGTGGAGGCCCTCCGCGGCGACGATGCCGAGCAGGTTCGCCGCCCAGCCGCCGATCAGCGGCCCCTCCTCGACCATCACCACGCGGTTGGTCTTGGCGACCGAGCGCAGGACCGTGTCGGTGTCGAGGGGACGCAGGCTGCGCAGGTCGATGACCTCGGCGCTGACGCCCTTCTCCGACAGCTCGTCCGCGGCGCGCAGACAGTCGCGCACTCCTTTGGAGATCGAGACGATGGTGACGTCGGTGCCCTCGCGGACCACCGCGGCCTCGCCGAGCGGCAGCGTCTCCACCTCGGAAACCGGGTCTTTGACCGAGTAGAGGCGCTTGTGCTCGAGGAAGGCGACCGGGTTTTCGTCGCGGATCGACTGGCGCAGCAGCGCGTAGGCGTCGCCCGCCGTCGCCGGCGCCACGACCTTCAGCCCCGGCACGCCCTGCAGCCACGGGATCGGCGACTGCGAGTGCATCGCGCCGAAGTTGCCGCCCGCGCCCATCGCCGAGCGCACCACCAGCGGGCAGCTCCGCTGCTCGTTCGACACGTACCAGTACTTCGCCGCCTGGTTCACGAGACTGTCCATGGAAAGCAGCAGGAAGTCGGCGAACATGATCTCGAAGACCGGGCGCAGGCCGTTCACGGCGGCGCCGAACGCCCCCGCCGACATCGCCAGCTCGGAGATCGGGGTGTCGATGACACGCTCGCCGAAGCGCTCGTAGAGCCCTGGCGTCACCGCGAACACGCCGCCCGCGATCGCCACGTCCTCACCGAAGAAGACCACAGACTCGTCGCGCTCCATCTCCGCCGCGATCGCTTCGCGGACCGCGACCCGGTACTCGATCGTCTCGCCTGCCTGCGCCATCACTTGAACTCCTTTCCGCCCGACTCGGGATCCGGGAACGGCGCCTCCAGGCCCCGTTCGACGATCTCCTCCAGTTGCTTCGCCACCTCGGCGTCGATTTCGTCACAGCGCTCGGTCTCGATGCCATAACGCTCCTCCAAGGCGCCGCGCCCGAGGATCAGCGGGTCGCGCTTTTTCCATTCGTCCATCTCGCCCGGCTTGCGGTACTTGCCCGGATCGGAGCGCGAGTGGCCTACGAAGCGATAGGTCATCGTCTCCAGGAAGGCAGGACCGTTCCCGGAGCGCGCGTGCTCGATCGCCTCCCCCGCGGCCTCGCGCACCGCGAAGACGTCGTTACCGTCGACCTGCTGGGTATGGATGCCCATCGCCATCGGCCGCGAGCCGATCGACCCGGCGGTGACGTTCTCGATCGGCGTGAACTCCATATAGAGGTTGTTCTCGCAGACGAACACGACCGGCAGCTTCTCGATCTGCGCCCAGTTCAGCGACTCGTGGAAGTAGGCCTGGTTGGAGGTGCCGTCGCCGAAGAAGGCGACCGCGACGTTGCCGGTGCCGCGCAGCTTCTCCGCCAGCGCGGCGCCGGTCGCCGCGCCGATCGAGCCGCCGACGATGCCGAAGCAGCCGATCAGCCCGCTCTCCACGTCGACCACGTTCATCGAGCCGGCCCGCCCGCCGCAGGCACCCGTGGTCCGCCCGAGCATCTCGTCCATCAGCTTCTGCGGGTCGACCCCGAGGGCGATCGAGTGGCCGTGGCCGCGGTAGGTCCCGGCGACCTTGTCACCGTCCGTGAGCATCGAGCAGACCCCCACCCCGCTCGCCTCCTGACCGGAGTAGAGGTGGGTGGTGCCGTGGACGTTGCCTTTCTGGAACTGGGACTGGACGGTGTCCTCGAAGGTGCGGATCAGCCGCATCCGGCGGTAGAGGTCGCGCGCCGCCTCCGCGTCGATCTCGGCCCCCGGGGCCTTGACCTGCGTCTTCTCACTCATGTTCGTCGCTCTCCTCGCTTCGTTTTCAGTTGGCCTGCGCGGCGGCCTCGCGGTACGCGGCGATCCCTCGCCGGGCGGCCTCGTCGTCGTGGTAGGCGATCTCGACCAGCTCCAGGACGATCCCGAAAGGGTCGCGGAAGTAGACCCAGCGCCAGCCGGCCAGCACCCCCTCGTCGACCACGTTGACGTCGCTCAAGAATTCGACCCCGGCCGCTTCCAGCTCGGCCTTTTTCGCCTCGACGTCCTCGACCTGGAAGCAGACGTGGGCGGCGCCGCGGGCGTTGGCGAGGATCGGCTCGTCGCCGTAGGGCGGCGCGGGCGCGGTGTACTCGAGCAGCTCGACGATCGTGCCGCCGAGGCTCAGGTTCACCTGGCGCAGCGCCGCGCCCGGCACGCCGACCCGCTCGCCGAGGTCCTCGCCGTCGAAGACGGGACTCGGCGGGTCGAAGAGCTCGAGGCCGAGCACGCCGTTGTAGAAGGCGATGCCGCGGTCGAGGTCGGGAACGGTGATGCCGACGTGGTGGATGCCTTTCACGCTTGCCCCTCCCCCGCGTCCGCCTTCCCGTCGCGAACCTGGCGCAGCGCGTCGGCGATCCGCACCTGGTCGCCGTCGCCGCCCTCGAGGCCGATCGCGAGCGTCGTGCCGTTCGCGGCCGCGCTCGTCGCCAGCAGCGGCACGCCGGTCGCGGCGCCGAGCTCCAACGCCAGCCCGAGGTCCTTCAGCATCAGGTCCAGGGTGAACGCGGTCGGCGTGCCGTCGGGGTCGAGCCAGGCATCGCGCTTGTAGTCGACGAAGGTCGAGCCGACGACGCTGGAGGCGATCGCGTCGTAGGCGGCCTCGCGCTCGATCCCGCTCGCCTCGGCGAAGACCAGCGCCTCCGACACCGACTGCACGGTGGCGCCGATGATCAGGTTGATCGAGAGCTTGATCGCCGCCCCGGACCCGCTCGGCCCGAGGTGCAGCACCGCTTTCGACATCGCGTCGAGGACGGGACGGGCGCGCTCGAGCGCCGCCTCCTCACCGCCGACCAGAATCGTCAGCGCCCCCGCGGTCGCGACCGCGATCGAGCCGGAGACCGGCGCGTCGATCATCGCCACGCCGTGCTCGGCGCAGTGGGCGGCGAGCTCCCGCGCGGCGAGCGGCCCGATCGTGCTCATCTCGGTCAGCACCAGGCCCGGCTCGGCACCGGCCAGCATCCCGTCAGGCCCGTCGAGGAGCGCCCGCACCGCGTCGCCGTCGGCGACCATCGTGATCACCACCTCGCTCGCCCGCGCCAGTTCGGCGGGCGTCGCCGCAAGCGTCGCGCCGGCCTCGACCAGCGGGGCGCAGCGCTCCGGCGTCCGGTTGAAGACGGTGAGCGGGAAGCCCGCGCCGAGGACGTTGCGGGCCATCGGCAGGCCCATCCGCCCGATCCCCGCGAAGCCGACCCGCGGCTGCGGCGTCCCGCCCGACTCCGCAGCACTCACGACGCCACCTCGACCACGATCTTGCCGCCCGCGCGGCCCTCGACCAATGGCACGAGCGCATCGTCGACGACCCGCTCGATCGGGACCACGCGGTCGAGCACCTGGGGGGCGAGGTCGGTCTCGGCCAGCACCGAGAGGGACTCGGGCAGGTTCGAATCGCAGATATGGGCGACGGTCGTGGTCAGGTCGACCTCGCGCAGCGCCGCGTCGAAGAGGTCGACCTCGGGCGGCTTTGCCTGCAGGCCGACGATCACCACGCGACCGCCGCGGCGGGTGGCGTGGATTGCGATCGACGGGTTGACCGAGACGCCCGAGGCCTCCAGCACGACGTCCGCGCCGACGCCGCCGGTCGCCTCTTTGATCGCCTCGGCGACATCCTCGTTCCGCGCGTCGATCGTCTCGGCGGCGCCGAGCGCCGTACCCAGCGCCAACTTCGCGGGATCGACGTCGACCGCGATCAGCTGCGCGAGCCCGCGGGTCGAGGCGGCGCCGACGATGAAGGCGCCGATACCACCGACGCCAAGCACCGCGACGGTCTGACCAGGGCCGACGCCACCGCGGTCTAGCGCGTGGATCGCCACCGCCAACGGCTGGGCCATCGCCGCGCCCTCGTCGGGCACCGCGTCGGGGACCGGGACACAGATCGAAGCCGGGCTCAGCACCTGGTCGGCGAGCCCGCCGGGGGCGCTCAGTCCGAGCGTGTAGTAGGTGGCGCAGAGGTTGGTCCGCCCGGCCCTGCACCAGTCGCAGTGGCCGCAGGAGACACCGGCGCCCGAGACGACCCGGTCGCCGACCGCGAGCCTCTCCACCCCGTCGCCCATCGCCTCGACCCGGCCGACGAACTCGTGGCCGATGATCAGCGGGCCGACCAGGCCGCTGCCGGGATGGCGCTCGTGCAGCGGGATCATGTGCGGGCCATGGGCGTACTCGGAGGCGTCGGTGCCGCAGATCGCCGCCATCGAGGGCGAGATCAGCACCTCCCCCGGCCCCGGATCGCCGGGGGCGCTCACCGATTCGACACGGACGTCGCCCGCGCCGTGGTAGACGGCCGCCCGCATCACGCCCGGCGCCCCACGTGCCGGGCCTGGGTGTAGATACCCGCGGCCACCAGCACCAGGATGCCAACGATCCAGTACTGCCAGGACTGGTCGAGTTTCAGGAACGTGGTCGAGTTGTTCGCCTGCTGCAGCAGGCACGCTCCGAGCAGCACGCCGATGAAGGAGCCGCGGCCGCCGAAGAGGCTGGCGCCGCCGAGCACCACCGCAGTCACCGAGCTGAGCGTGTAGGTGACGCCCTGGGTCGGGTCGCCGACCCCGAGCTGGGCCATCAGCATGATCGCGCCGAGGAAGGTGAGGAGCGAGCAGGAGACGTAGGCACAGACCACCGTCAGGTTCGTCTTGATGCCCAGCCGGTGGGCAGCGTCTTCGCGCGAGCCGACGGCCCGCAGGTTCAGCCCCCAGCGGCTGCGCCGCAGGAGGTACTCGAGCGCGAACGCCAGCAGCACGGCGACGATGAAGGCGACCGGGATGCCGGCGACTTTGGTCTCGATCGCTTCGGTGATCCCGGTCGAGATGTAGCCACCCTGGGTGTGGCGCAGCAGCAGCGACACACCCTGCAGCGCGACGTAGGTCGCCAGGGTCGCGGCGATCGGCGTGAACTTGCCGAACCGGATCAGGCTCCCGTTCAGGGTGCCGATCACGATCGCCGCCCCGATCATGATCAGGAAGCCGAGGATCACGGTCGTGGTCGACTTCCCTTCGACCGCGAAGAAGCTGGCGATGACGACCAGCAACCCGGCCAGCGGCCCGACCGAGAGGTCGATCCCGGCGGTGAAGATGACGATCATCTGGCCGAAGGCGATGAAGGCGAGCGCCGCCGCCAGGATCGCCACCGAGTTGAGGTTGTAGGCGGACGTGACCAGGTGGTTCTGGCTGTAGGTGTAGGCGCCGTAGATCAGGATGACGGCGACAAGGATCGCGCTCGGCGCGAAGTCGCCGCGGGCGAAGCTCACCAGCCGCGATCTCCAGCTGGTCTCGCCGTCGTCGCCCTTGCCCGCCTCCTCGCGGTGGGTGTTCGCGGTGACGATCGAGCGGGCGATCTGTTCCTCGGAGACCTCGGAGTCGGTCAGCTGGGCGACGATCGTGCCGCGCGAGAAGACGACGATCCGGTCGCAGAGGCCCTCCAGCTCGAGGCTGTCGGAGGAGACGACGATGACCGGGATCCCTTCCGCGGCGATCTCGCGCAGGTTGCGGTAGATCTCGACCCGGGCCCCGGCGTCGACGCCCTGGGTCGGCTCGTCGACCAGCACCAGCGACGGTTTCGAGAGGAGCGCCCGCGCCAGCGCCACCTTCTGCTGGTTGCCGCCGGAGAGGGAGGAGACGATGGTGGCGATCGAAGGCGTTTTGACGTCGAGGTCTTCGGCCTGCTCACGGACCGCCTCGGTCTCCTCGCGGCGGCTGACGAAGCCGGCGTGCGAGTACTGGGAGAGGGCCGAGAGCGCCGCGTTCTCGCGCACCGAGAACGACATCACCAGGCCCTCGTCGTGGCGGTCGGCGGAGAGGTAGACGATTCCCGCGTCGTTGGACGCCTTGGAGCGGCCGAGCTTCAGCTTGCGGTCGCCGAGGCGCACCTCGCCGGAGGATTTCTCGAGCCCGGCGAGGGCGCGGACGAACTCCGTCTGCCCATTGCCGGCGATCCCGGCGAGGCCGACGATTTCACGCGGCTCCACCTCCAGCTCGACGCCGTTGAACCCGGCGCCGGAGAGGCCGCTGACCCGCAGCGCGGGCGCTTCGGGCTGGCGCGCCGGCTTGTCCGGGAAGGCGGCCTCCAGTTTGCGACCGACGATCAGCTGCAGCATCTCCTCGTCGGACATCTCGCCGATCGGGGCGCTGCCGCGGACCTCGCCGTCGCGCATCACCGTAACGTGGTCGGCGATCCGGCGCACCTCGGGAAGGCGGTGGGAGATGTAGATGACCGCGGCCTGACGGGCGGTCGCCGCCCGCACCTGTTCGAAGACTTTGTCGACCATCTGCTCGCCGAGCGGCGCGGTCGGCTCGTCGAGGATCAACACCTTCGGTTCGAGCGCCAGGGCCTTGGCCAGCTCGAGCAGCTGGCGCTGGCCGACGGTCAGTTCCTCGATCCGCGTGCCGAGGTGGACCCGCAGGCCGATCCGGTCGAGCTGCTCGCTCATCCAGTCGCGCAGCGCGGCGCCGCGCAGGCCGAGGCCACGGGGCGCGGCGATCGCCATGTTCTCGGCGACCGTCAGGTCGGGCAGCAGGGCCGGGTCCTGACGGACGATCGCGAGTCCACGCTCCTGGGCGGCGATCGGCGGGATCGCGTCGAAGCTCTCCCCGCCCAGCTCGATCGTGCCGGAGTCGGGAGCGATCGCGCCCGCCGCGACCGCCATCAGCGTGGACTTGCCCGCACCGTTCTCGCCGAGCAGCGCGTGCACCTCCCCCGGCCTCGCGTCGAAGCTGACGCCGCGCAGCGCGCGCACGCCCGGGAAGGACTTGAAGATGTCGGTCAGGCGCAGGACCGCGCTGGCGGTGCCGGCGCCGGGAGCCGGGGGATCGATCTGAGTTTTCACGTCCATGAAATCACCGTTGTAAGGACGGCGGGCGCGGAGCCGAGGCCCCGCGCCCACGCGCCGTCTATTCGAGTGAAGCGGCCAGTTCTTCTTCGCTCAGATGCGAGGAGAGAATCGCTTCGCCGGACAATTTTTCGTTGCACATGACCGGGTTCGGTTTGCCGCTGATCGAGTCTTCGAACGCTTTCTGCGGAACTTTGTTCGAGCTCGGCGCGGTGCCTTCGGTGGCTTCCGCCACCGCGAACTGGATCGCGGTACGCACCATCCAATTCTGCGAGTCGACCGTGAACAGCGGGAACCCTTCTTTCTTCTGGATGCAGGAGAGTTCGTTCGAGTCCTCGGTCGCGATCGGCGGGATTTCGCGGCCGGCCTGCTTGAACGCCGGGAAGGCGCTCGCGAGGGCCGCACCGAAGTCGGTCGTGATCGCGTCGATTTCCGGATACTTGGCCAAGTTCGCCGTGATCACCTGCTGCGTTTTCGCCGGTTCCCAGTTGGTCACCGAGAACGGCTGTTCGCCGACCATTTCGATCCCGTGGCCTTCGACCACTTCGGCCATGCCTTCGTACTCTTCTTCCGACTGGGTGTTGCCGGCCGGCCCGCCCAGCGGCAGCACTTTGCCACCTTTCGGCAGGGCTTTCAGCAGCCATTCACCCCAGAGTTTTCCGGCTTCTTTGAAGTCGGTTTCGACGTAGGTGTTGTAGTTGACACCCGCTTCGCCGCCGGGGAACACCCGGTAGGGAACGGTGACGACTCCGGCTTTGTACATGTTGGTGATCGCCGGGAGCATCGCCTTGCCGGCGTCCGGGAACACGACCGCCGCGTTGATGCCCTGGGCGGTCAGACCTTCGAGGTCGGAGATCGCCTTCTGGGTGTTGCCCTGGCCGTCGGTGTAGATGACTTCGGTGACGCTGGGGCATTCCGCCGCTTCGGCTTCCGCTTCGGCGCGGGTGATTTTGCGCCAGTTGTTGTCACCGAACCCGTCGGCGAGGGCGAGCGTGATTTCCTTTTCGCCACACCAGGACGGCGTGCCGCCGCTGCTCGCGGTTTCGGATTCGCCTTCGGACGTTTCGGGTTCGCTTTCGCCCCCGCCCGTTTCGGCCGGTTCTTCTTCTGCGCTCGACGATTCGCTCGAGCTCGAGCTGCTGCTCGAGCCACCGCATGCCGCCAGGCCCAGGGCAAGAACCAGTACCAGCAAAGCCGCTATTCCCAACTTCGGGCTAAGCCTCAAATTCATTTTCTCTCCCTCATCCCGTTTATGTAGTAGTGGTGGTCACTTGTCTTGGTTTGCGTCCGGCGGTCATGTCCGCGAACCGTTCACGAACGCGTCCCCATGGGACGCTGTAGACCGCGATGCCGAGGGCAAGGGCCCCGGCCTGCACGAGGTACTGGACGGCGGAGTCCACACCCGCCGTGAGCACGAACTGGTCGAGCTGACTGATGAACAGCGCCCCGATCGCGGTGGCGACGACACTGCCGCGACCGCCAAGCAGAGACGTACCTCCCAGGACGACCGCCGCCACCGAAGGCAGCAGGTACGTGTCGCCCTGGAAGGCGCTGGGGGAGGAGATGATCCCAGCAAGGAGGACGCCCGCGCTGCAGTACATGAGATTGGCGCCGACGTAGGCACCGATCTGGTAGCGGGTCGGTTCGAGCCCGGCGGCGCGGGCGGCGCGTGGGTTCGCGCCCACCGCCTCGAAGCGCCTGCCGATGATCGTTCGCTTCACGATCAGCCCCACCAACGCGGTGATCACGATCGCGATCACCACTGGGGTCTGGACGCCCAGGACCGACCCTTCGGCGAAGTTCTGCAGGCCGTGGGTGGTGGTCGAGGTGAGGCCGTGCGAGATCTGCAGGTTCACCCCGTAGAGGAGCGCGTTCATCCCCAGCGTGGTGACGATCGCGGTGATCCCGACGACGCTGACGATTGTCCCCGCCAGCAGACCCGCGGCAATCGCGCAGCCGTAGGCGAGGAGCAGCGCCTGCGGCAGCTTGCCCGAATCCCCCGCGGGGACATGGGTCATGATCACGACGGTCAGCGAGATCATCCCCGGGACCGAGAGGTCGATCCCGCCCTGCTGGACGACCAGGGTCTGGCCGATCGCGGCGATCGCCAGCACCGCCGCGAAGGGCAGCATTCCGGTGATCGAGCCGTGGCTGGTGCTGTTCGGTTCGACGATCCAGCTGAACAGGAAGAGCGCCGCGGTGCCGATCACGATCACGGTCGAGGCGGGCCACTGGAGGCCGCCGCTGCCGATCCGCTTCTTCTGAGCCGCTGCCTCCATCGTCAGTCCTCCCTCAGACCGTGACCTTGTTGTCGCGCGCGATGTCGGCGCCGCGCACGTACTGGCGCCCGGCCACCAAGAGCTCCTGGGCGGGGAAGCGGGTGAGGAGCCGGTTGCCGTCCTCGGTGACCAGCACCTCCTCCTCGATCCGGGCGGCGGACACGCCGTCTGACGCCGGACAGTAGGTCTCCAGCGCGAAGACCATGCCGGGGACGATCTCCTCCGGGTGGTCGAGGCTGTGGAGGCGCGAGATCATCGGCGACTCGTAGAGCCCGACTCCGAGGCCGTGACCGAACTGCAAGCCGAAGCAGGCCTCCTCGTTCGGGAACCCCTGCTCCTCCGCCGTCGGCCAGACCGAGGCGATTTCGTCGGTCGTGGTACCTGGACGGACGAGGTCGATCGCTTCGTCGAGCCACTCGCGGCACTGCGTATAAGCGTCGACCTGGGCCTGGTTCGCGCCGCCGACCGAGAACGTGCGGTAGTAGCACGTCCGGTAGCCCATGAACGAGTGGATGATGTCGAAGAACGCTTGGTCCCCCGGCCGCAGGAGGCGGTCGGAAAAGACGTGAGGGTGCGGGATGCAGCGGTCGCCGGAGACGGCGTTGATCGCCTCGACCTGCTCGGAACCGAGCTCGAAGAGGAGCCGCTGCGCCTCGGCGACGACGTGCGACTCGGTGACTCCCGGGCGCAGGATTTCGTAGATCCGCTCGTAGGTCGCGTCGACGATCGCCGCCGCGTGGTCGAGCAGGGCGACCTCCTCGTCCGTCTTGATCGTGCGGGCGGCGAGCATCACCTGCGAGCCGTCGGTGGTGGCCAGACCCGCCCGGTTCAGCGCCGCGAGGGCGACCATGTCGGTCATGTCGATGCCGATTGGCTCGTTCTCGAGGCCGCGCTCGCGCAGCTCCTCGTAGATGTTGGCGGCCAGTTTGTCGGGGACGCCGGTGTGGTCGGGCATCGCGCCACGCATCGGGCTGACGCCGCCGCGGAAGTTCTCCGGGGGAAGCCAGGGCGCGTACATCTGGTGGTGTTTGGCGGCCGAGCCGAAGTCCCAGAGGACCGGCAGGCCGGTGCGCGGCAACAGCGCGAAGCGGGCGTTCTTGTCGCGGGCCCACTCGCCGATATGGGTCGAGGTGACGTAACGGATGTTGTTGGGATCGAAGAGCAGCAGCGCGCCGAGGTCAGATTTGGCGAGCTCCTCCTGGGCCCGGGCGAGGCGATCGCCGCGGAGCTTGCCGAAGTCGATGCGCTGCTCCCAGTCCACACCCATCGTGGCGCCACGTGAAGCGATGTTGGTCAAGGCGTGTCCTTTCTGTCCCTCGACGCGGCCGTTCCCTTGTCCGCGTTCCGCAGGATAGTAAACGAAACTGAACAGCGGCGTCAACTGGGGCTTAATTGCCGAGTATCCGGGCTGGACAGTGTGTTAAGTAGGACCCGCGTTTAGTACCTTTGAAAATGATGGCAAGCGGGGGAACGACCAAAAAACGGAAAAGCACCGCCGATGGCGGGCCCAGCCGGTTGCCGGCGCCGGTCGGCGAGGGCCTGCGCGCCCACCGCGAAGAGGCCGGGATGAGCCTGCGGGAGCTGGCCCGTCAGGTCGGCGTCTCCCCCAGCCTCATCTCACAGATCGAGCACGGCAAGGCGACGCCGTCGGTCGGCACCCTCTACGCGATCGTCTCGACCCTCAACGTCTCACTCGACGAGCTCTTCTTCGACGGGCCGCGCGGCGCGGCGGCGCCGGAGGCGATCTCGGGGGAGACGGTGGCGATGGTCGACCACCATGCCGACACCGGCAGCGAACGACTGCCGTCGAGCCACTGGCAGGCACCCAGCGAGGGGCCGGTGCTCCGGGTCGGCAACCGCCTCAGCCTCACCCTCGCCACCGGCGTCCGCTGGGAACGGCTGACGGCGTCCCACGATCCGGGCGTCGAGTTCCTCCGGTGCACCTATCCGATCGGCGGCGAGTCCTGCCCGGTCGACGACCTGATGACCCACTCCGGCAACGAGTACGGGATCGTCCTCTCCGGCCAGTGCGGGGCGACGGTCGGCGCCCAGACCTACGAGCTCGGCACCGGCGACTCGATCGCCTTCGACTCGCGCACCCCGCACCGGATCTTCAATCGCGGCGACAGCGAGCCGATGGTCGCGATCTGGACCGTGGTCGGCCGCGACGGGGATCCGCGGGTCAGCTAGCGAGCGCTTCGTCGCGCAGGACGAACTTGCGCATCTTGCCGATCGCCGTCTTCGGCAACTCGCTGCGCAGCTCGTAGCGGTCCGGCGCCTTGAAGCCGGCCAGCAGGCCACGCACGTGGGCGTCCAATGCGGCGGCCTCGGGGGCGGTGCCGGGGCGGGGACGACGAAGGCGATCGGACGCTCGCCCCAGCGCTCGTGCGGCACCGGGACCACCGCGACCTCGAAGACGCTCGACGTCGCGTCTCAATGGACCAGCATGCCGCCGTCGACGTTGATCGCCTGGCCGGTTATGTAGTCGGAGTCGGCGGAGGCGAGGAAGACGCAGAGCCCGGCGATGTCCTCGGGGGTCGAGGTGCGCCCGACGAGGATGTTCTCGCTGAATTCGTTGATCAGCTGGCCCTCGGTCTCGGTCTCGCCGACGTCGCGCGAGTCCTGGTCGAGCTGGTCCCAGAGCTCGGTGGTGACGACTCCGGGACAGAAGGCGTTGACGGTGATGTGGTCGCCCGCGAGGTCGCGCGCCGCCGACTGGGTCAGGGACACGCAGGCGAACTTGCTCGCGCAGTAGGCGGGGAAGAGCGGGAAGCCCTCCTTGCCGGCGATCGAGGCGGTGTTGATGATCTTGCCGCCGCCGCCCTGGGCCTGGAAGATCTTCGTTGCCTCCTGGATGCCGAAGAGGACGCCCTTGCCGTTCACCCGCATGATCCGGTCGTAGTCCTCCTCCGTCACTTCCATGAAGTGCTGGGTCTTGGAGATGCCGGCGTTGTTGAAGAGCACGTCGAGGCGGTCGAACTCGCCGACCGCGGCGGCGAGGGCCGCGCTGACGCTGTCGCGATCGCCGACGTCGACGCCGACGCCGATCGCCTTGCCGCCGGCGTCGCTGATTTCGGCGGCCACCTTGGCGGCCCCCTCCGCGTTCAGGTCGGCAACGACGACGTTCGCCCCCTCCGCGCCGAGCCGCTGCGCGACCCCTTGGCCGATGCCGCGCGCGGCGCCGGTGATCACGATCGTGCGTCCGTCCAGCTTCCCATCGCTCATGTTTCTTCCCTTCCCTACTTCGTCTCTACGAGGATCTTGATCTGGTCCCCTGCCGGGTCGATCAACTGCTCGAAGCCGTCCTCGACGACGCGGTCGAGGGTCGCGTGATCGGACACCGCGCGCTCCACCGGGTAGGCGCCGGAGGCGACGAGGCCGATGATCCGTGGCCAGTCGTGGACCGAGAAGCACCAGGTCCCGACCAAGGTCAGTTCGCGGTGGCTCAGCTCCATCGCGTCGATCGCCGCGTCCTTCACGTGGAGGCCGACCTGGGCGACGGTGCCGTGCGCGCGGACCGCGTCGAGGCAGGCGCGCAGGGCGGCGTTGTTGCCCGCGCACTCGATCGCGACGTCGACGCCAAGGCCCTCGGTGCGCTCGCGGATCTCCCCCGGCACGTCGGTCGCGGTCGGGTCGAAGATCTGGGCGGCGCCGAGGTTCTGGGCGCGGGCGGCGCGGCGCGCGTTCGGCTCCGAGAGGTAGACGGCGCCGGCGCCGGCGGCCTGGGCGGCGAGGACGGTGAGCGCGCCGATCGGCCCGGCACCGGCGACGAGGACGGTGTCCCCCGGTCCGACGCCCGCCTGCTTGGTGCCCCACTCGGCGACCGCGCCGGGCTCGACCAGAGCACCCTGTTCGTAGGAGACCTCGTCCGGCAGCGGCCACGCCTGGTAGGACTCGACGACGCCGAGGCCGGCCATCCCGCCCCAGTCCCAAGAGAGGCCGAAGCAGCCCATTTCGACGCAGAGGTGGTTGAGGCCGCGGCGGCAGAAGTAGCACTTGCCGCAGAAGACCAGCGGCATCACCGAGACCCGGTCACCGGGGACGACGTTGGTGACCTCGGTGCCGACCGCGACGACGTCGGCGGAGAGCTCGTGGCCGAGGATCTGCGGCAGCTGAGCGCCGGTCAGGGGGTGCGGCTCGGACGGGGTGACGATCGGGCCGGCGACGTACTCGTGCAGGTCGGTGCCGCAGATGCCGACCTGGCGCGGGGCGATCAGGACCTGGGTCGGGCCGAGGTCGCCGCTGGGCTCGGGAACCTCCTCGACCCGGATGTCCTTGACGCCGTAGTAGCGGGCGGCCTTCATCAGGCGCTCACCTCGCTCACCATCTGGACCTTGACGTTCTCGTCGGTGCGCCGGGCGGCGTCGAGCGCCTCGGTCGCCCGCTCGAGCGGGAAGCTGGCGGTGATCACCGCGTCGAGGTCGATCCCGCCGCGGGCGAGGAAGCGGAGCGCCGCGGGCCAGACGTTCGGCGAGCCGATCACGCCGCGGATGCTCAGTTCCTTCGACTGGATCTGGCCGAGGAAGGCAGGGGCGGAATCTCCGGTCTCGATGCCGACGTAGACGAGGCGCGATTTGAAGCCCGCGAGGTCGACCGCGGAGGCCATCGCCAGCGGATTGCCGGAGGCCTCGATGACCACCTGCGGAGCTTCCCCGGCGACCGCGGCGAAACGCTCCTCGAGGCCCTCGCCCGGCTCGAGCGTCGCCGCCGCGCCCATCGACTCGGCGATCGCGCGGCGCTCGGCGACCGGGTCGATGACGACGACGTCGGCACCGTGGCCCTTGGCGGCGGCGAGGCAGCAGAGGCCGATCGGCCCGGCCCCGAGGACGGCGACCAGGTCGGAGGCGTTGACATTGCGCGCTTCCTGCACCGCGTAATAGGCGACCGTGAAGGGCTCGACCAGCGCGCCGTAGGCGAAGGAGAGCTCGTCGGGCAGCTTGTGCAGCCACTCGGGACGGACCTTGAAGTACTCGGCGGCGGCGCCGGAGATCGAGAAGCCGAAGTGGTCCTCGCCGATCACGCACTCGCCGACCACCCGGTCGCCGGGCTTGTACGAGGTGACCTCGCGGCCGACCTCGGCGACCTTGCCGGACCACTCGTGGCCGGGGATCGTCGGGAAGCTGATCGGGATGATGTATTTCCCCGACAGCAGGTCGAAGTCGGAGTGGCAGACGCCGACCGCACGGGAGGCGACCAGGATCTCGTCCGGCCCGATCTCGGGACGCTCCGCCTCGACCACCTCGGCCTGGTTGGGCCCCTGGAACATCAGCGCTTTCATTTGACACTCCCTTCGGTCTGGAACGTCTCCAACATCAACGCGGCGTTCTCTAGCTTCGGCTCCAGCTCACCCGACTCGACCCGCCGCGACAGCTCGACCAGCATCCGGTTGACCGGCGCGTCGCCGCCGAGCCGTTCCTGTTCGCGGACGACGAGGCCGCTCATCTCCTCGCCCTCGCCCTTGCGGCCCTTGAGCCAGTCCTGCAGGATCGCCACTTTCGTCGACTCCAGCGACCAACCGGCGAGGACCGCGTCGAGCAGGGCGGCGGAGTAGCGCTCGGGGGGCAGGTCGTCGATCCCCTCCTGACCGAACATCGGCACGATCTTGTTGCCGAGGGCCAGCGCGGTGTCGAGCGCCTCGGTTCCCGCCGCGTCCATCACATCGCGCATGCCTTCGACATGTAGGGCCTCCACCAGAGGGACGCCGAGGATCGCCGACGGCAGCATCTCGGCCGCGTTGGCGACCAGCTTCATCCACTTGGAGGAGCGCGGGTCGTCGGTCGGTTCGACCGCCCCGGCGCTGCGCAGCGGCTCGGCCAGCTCCTCGACCCGCTCGCCGGGGGTGCGCTCGTCATAAGGGCCGAGCGCGAACCAGGTGCCGGCGGGCGGCGTCTGGCGTTCGACGATCCCGGGCTCGAAGCAGTTGCCGGCGATCTCGATCGCCGAGGCGAAGGTCCGCTCGGGGCCGAGGACGTCGGCCATGTCGTCGAGGGTCATCCCGTTCTGGAGACCGACCGCGAGGCCGTCGGGCTTCAGCACCGGCTTGATCAGCTCGCAGTGCCAGCGCGCGTCGTAAGCCTTGGTGACGATGTAGACCAAGTCGAAGGGCTCGCGAATCTCGGCCACCTCGCAGAGATGGTGGATGCGCAGCTGGGTCACCGCCTCCTCGCCCTGCGGCGTGCGGACGGCCACGCCGCGCTCGCGGATCGCCTCCACGTGAGCGGGCCACTGCTCGATGCAGGTGACATCGAAACCGGCGTTCGTCATGTCGGCGGCGATCGCCGCCCCGTTGGCACCGGTACCGACTACCGCGATCCGCTTCCCCGACACGCGTCCCTCCTTCTGTGTTTAACCCGACGGTGCGTCCAGCACCGAGTGTGCGGTAATACTAAACACAGATCACCTGAGTGTCACCTCGACCCTGCCAAGGCCGGGTGAGCTCACGACGAAATGGCCGCCGTTGGAACAGTCGACCAGAGGGATGGTCGAGCCGGTGATGATCACGTCGCCGTCGCGCAACTCCTCCCCCAACGCGGCGAGGTAGCGGCCCAGGTAGGACGTCATCTCGGCCGGGGTCCCGCCGACCAGCGCGGTCGGGTCCTCGGCGACGTCGAGAGTTGCGCCGTCGCGCTGCACCGTGATGGCGCCGACCGAGGTCGACGGGTCGACGTCAAGGGCGCCGAGGACGGTGCGGCGGTGGAAGATGTCGCCAGCCAATATGTCGGCCAGATCGGCAGGCCCAGAGCCAAGATCGGCCAACTCGATCGCAAGGCCGAGGGCGCCGACGCGGGCTCCGTCGAAGTCGACGGCCACCCGGACCGCGACCTCCGCCTCGAGCGCCGGTTTCTCCCAGTCGGCAATTGGCTGGGTCACCCCCGTTCCGAGCAAGGTGACCTCGGTGATGAAGCCCACGGCGGGGCCTTTGATCTCCCATTTCTCGCGCGCCGGGGGCGCGCCGAGACCGAGCTTCCAGCCGAGGCGGCGCGCGCCGTCGGCAAGCATGCGGTCGCGCTCGGAGAGCTGGCGACGGGTGCCCTCGACCACCCGGGGGTCCTCCCAGGTCTCCGGCAGCTTCCCTGTGGCGTCGTCCACCATCACCGTTCAACGAGAGCATACACTTAGGCGCGATGAAGATCGCGATCTTGGGAAGCGGCGCGAACGGGGCGTCGATCGGCGCCGACCTCGACGAGGCCGGCCTC
>JBOGYZ010000234.1:0-2024 GCA_050697015.1 Solirubrobacterales bacterium | reverse complement strand
GCGACCATGACGGCTCCCGCTACTCCGGCGCGGCGTGACTATAGACGGTGACTTACACGAGGGTACACCGTCGTCGACTCCAAGCAGATGCAGGTGCTCAGGGATTCGTTCACCCAAAAGCGATAGGTCGCCGCAGGCTCGATCACGGCCTTGAACGCCGAGCCCGGCAGAGGCCCGCCGGGCGCCGATCGGCGCCCGGGGCTCGACATAGGGGCCGGGCCGGGCCGTTGGCTCCCTAGGGCAGCGCATTGGCGGGCAGGATAGGATCTCGCTCCCCGCGGCGAGTAAAGAGCTGGCCTGGGGAATCTGGACGGTGTGATAAGTGGATTTTCTGCCTGAGGGCGGCGAGGATCGCCGCGGATCAGGAGAGACCATGACGAGACGGGCCCGCCGGAACCACACACCGGCATTCAAGGCGAAGGTGGCGTTGGCTGCGATCAAGGGTGAGAAGACGCTGGCGGAGTTGGCGCAGGTGTTCGACGTTCACCCGAACCAGATCACCAACTGGAAGGCGCAGCTGCTGGACGGGGCGGCCGGCGTGTTCGGCTCCGGTGCGGTGAGTACGGAGGCCGCGCCTGCGGTGGATTTGAAGGCGCTGCATGCGAAGATCGGCGAGTTGGCGCTGGAGAACGATTTTTTGGCCAGCGCGCTCGGCAAGGCCGGTATGCTGAGCGCAAAGCGATGATCGACCGTGAGCACGAACTTCCGCTGACCCGACAGGCGGCGGTCCTGAAGCTCGGCCGCAGCAGCCTTTACTACCGTCCGCGGCCGGTGGCGCCGGCCGATCTGGCGGTGATGCGGCGGATCGACGAGCTGCATCTCGACTATCCGTTCGCCGGCAGCCGGATGTTGCGCGACCTGTTGCGCGGCGAGGGCATCGAGGTCGGCCGACAACGCGTCGCGACGATGATGAAGCGCACGGGCATCGCTGCGCTCTATCGCCGGCCGAACACGTCGAAGCCGGCGCTGGGCCACAAGATCTATCCGTATCTGCTGCGCTCGGTGGCGGTCGACCGGCCCAACCAGGTGTGGGCGATGGACATCACCTACATCCCGATGGCGCGCGGCTTCGTCTATCTCGCCGCCGTGGTGGACTGGTTCAGCCGCCGGGTTCTGGCCTGGCGGCTGTCGATCACGATGGAGGTCGGGTTCTGCCTCGAGGCGGTCGAGGAAGCGCTCGCCAAGCATGGCAGGCCGGAGATCTTCAACACGGACCAAGGAAGCCAGTTCACCAGCGCCGAGTTCACTGGCCTGCTGCTGGACAACGCCATCGCGATCAGCATGGACGGCAAGGGATCGTGGCGGGACAACGTCTTCGTCGAGCGGCTATGGCGCTCGGTCAAATACGAAGAGGTGTATCTCCGGGCCTACGACAGCGTCGGTGAGGCGCGCGCGTCGATCGGCCGGTATCTGGACTTCTACAACCGCAAGCGCCCGCATTCGAGCCTTGACGCCCGGACGCCGGATCTCGCCTACTTCGACCACCTGCTGCAGGTCGCGGCAGCATGAACTTCGCCGCCGGTTTCGGGCGCCACTCTGGTCGGGCTACGCCCTCTCAGCGTGCCACCCCGAAACCGGCACACCACAACGGCAACCGGCAGAGCTTCCACTCATCAAGAGCGAAAAACTGTCCCGACCAAGCCGGCCACCTCTTAACCCTATGGTAGGCGTCGGTCTGCCCAAGTTTCTTGTCTCGGTTGCAACTTTCGTCACCACTCAGTCGTATTCCAATTGTCCTCTCAAGGATCACTCTGGGAAGCGGGCTCCACCCGCTTCCCCTCTTTCGCAACGCTTGGGGCGACGGGGGAAACGAGAATGACGCTAGATATCGAGCTGCTATTTCGGTGCCCCACTGTTGGTGATCCAAAGGTTTCTAGAGTGGTGGGTGTCCTAGGTCGCGAAGGAGCGCAGCCCAGGCTGGTCGAGTCAGATGGTGCCGGGTGCTCCTGATGAGGTCGTCGACGCCACCGAAGCCCTCGAGAAGTTGGCCAATCGGGTAGGGAAGACGGACATCGCCACAGCCT
>JBOGYZ010000233.1:0-8827 GCA_050697015.1 Solirubrobacterales bacterium | reverse complement strand
GATCACCCTCGGTGAGCCGGGAAGACTGGTCGGCACGAGTCGACCCCTGCCATCTTGCCCGCCGCCCCTCTCCAGCCGCCACCGTCGAAAGGACCGCCGCGCGGCGGGCTGCGGGCGCTCCTCTTCAGCCGACCGGCGCTGCTCCTCGCCTTCGCCTTCGCCGTGATGGCCGACCCCGTCTCCTCGGTCGCCTACGCGATCGAGGCCGCCCTGCGGGCACTCAACGGTGACCTCGCCCTGCTGCTGCCGACGATGGCGCTGGTCGTCGCGCTGATCGCCCTGATCATCGCCAACTACCACCAGCTCGTCGCCCGGTTCCCGGAGGGCGGCGGCGCCGCCGCCGCGGCAGGATCCGCGTTCGGTGAGGCCTGGGCGTTCATCCCGATCGGTGCCCTCATCGTCGACTTCGTCCTCACCATCGCGATCAGCGTCTCGGCGGCTTCTTCGGCGGTGATTGCCTATGTGCCTGGGCTCGCCGACCTGCGGCTGGTGATCGCTCTGGTGGTTCTGGCAGTGGTCGCCGGCCTCACGTGGTTCGGCCACATCGGCAGGACCGTCTTCGCCGTGATGACGGTCGGCTTCGTCGCCCTGACCGCCGCCGTCCTCGTCGGCGGCCTCGGGGCCTCGCCGCCGACCCATCATTCGCCTGCGTCGACCTCCCCGGGCCACGCCGCCTTCCTCGCCGTCCTTCTCGCCTTCCCGGTGGCGATGGCACTGGCGACCGGCGTCGAGGCACCGTCCTCGGCGATCGCTCAACTCGGCCAGCTCGACGACGCCGGGCGCCGCCGCTTCGGCCGGGTGACCCTGTGGCTGACCCTGGCGATCGTCGGCACCCTGACGCTCGGCCTGACCGCCGCCGCGGTGCGCCTGAAGATCGGCATCCCGGCCCACGACTCGACCCAGATCGCCGACATCGCCAAGGCGAGCGTCGGCCACGGCCTCTTCGCGGCCTTCCAGATCCTCACCGCCCTGCTCCTGCTGGCGGCGGCCAGCTCCTCCTTCCAGGCCGGCCCCGGCCTGCTGAAAGCACTCGCCCGGCGCACCCATCCGAGCGGCCTGCGGACCGGGATCCTCCATCCGCGCCTCGGCGTCACGAACCAGCACCACACCCCCTTCTGGGCGGTGGCGGTCTTCTTCGTGATCTCAGCTCTGGTCGTGGTGGCGGCGGGGGCCCAGGACCAGGAGCTGGTCCTCTTTTACGCGGTGTCGGTCTTCATGAGCTTCCTCGTCGGCCTGCTGGCCATGGCGAGGTTCGAGCGGCACGAGAGGCGGCTCGGGTCGATGGCGATGAGTGTCATCGGCGCCGTCCTGGTCGCCTTCACCCTGATCGTCAATCTCTTGCGCGGCGACCCGATCGCCTCTCTGGCGGCGGCATCGCTGATCGCCGCCGTCCTCTACTGGTCCTGGGTCCGGTCCGGGCGCCCGCGCGGGATCGCCGAAGCCGTGATCGAGTCGGAGGGCTGATTCCCGTGACCGGCCCGATGGTGTCGACCCGTCGCCGATCGCCTGGCCATGCCTCGTTCCTGGCGAACCCGATCTCGGACCCGTGGCATCCGTCGCTCCCCGGACCGCCGGAGCCGCGGCGAATTTGTGACGGGCGACCGCTCGCTACGGCGGCCGGGCGATGGCGGCGCTCAGCCCGGCGGTCTGGATCGCCGGCCTGATCGGCCTGGTCGCGCTCGCGATCTTCTACCCGAGCCCGATCATCGTCCCTGATCCTCGTCTTCGGCGGCTATGAGAGCTATCGGCGCTGGCAGGGAAGGAAGCTGCCGCAGAACCGCGCCTACTACGAAGTCCCCACCCGCACCCGCGCGCTCGTCGCGCTCGTCTACCTCGGGCTCGCCGCGGCGCTCTCGGTCGGCGTGGCGGAGACCTTCGTCTCCCGCGGGCTCTAGGCGGAGCTTCGAGCGGACGGGGCCGCCGGGCCTCCCGCCTAAGCGGGCGGACAGCCGACGCTCGCGAGCGTCGACGCGAGGACCAGGACGAAAGCGATCAGACCTGCGCCGGCGAGGGCGCCTCTTCGGCAGGGACGAGAGCGGCGGATGCGGATGTATAGCCGCCTTGGAAAGCAATCGCCCGGCCGCCGTCGAGCGGCACCACCGGCAGCAGGTTGAAGAGGTTCAGGAAGAAGCCGAGGTAGGCGAGCGCTCGCCAGAATTCGCTCCCCGTCGCGAGCCAGATCCCGAGCGGCACCAGCGTCGCGATCGAGCCTGCGACCGGGCCGGCGAGCCCGACCCGTGCCTCGGCCGCGGCATCCTTGCCCAGCGACTTCGAGGCGATCATCGCCCCGAGGAAGGGGATGAAGACGGGTGCGGACCGCTCCCGTCTGCACCGGCGGTGCCGCGGCCTCGGCCCGGCCGATGGGCCGAGACCGCCGGCGGAGCGCGAGCCGTGTGAGAGGCTCGCGGCGTCTCGCCCTTCGTCCACCAGACCGAGGAGGTCCGCATGAAGATGTTCCGAGGCAAACTCACCTACGCGAACGTGATGGCGACGATCGCCGTCTTCCTGGTGCTCGGCGGTGGCACCGCGCTCGCCGCCGGCGCCTTCACCGGCAAGCAGAAGAAGCAGGTCGGTAAGATCGCGACGAAGGTCTACAACGCGCGGATTGGCAACGCCAGCGTCAACCACGCAAACAGCGCCGACACCGCGACCAAAGCGGCGACCGCGACGAAAGCGAATGAAGCCACCAAGGCCGACAGCGCCACGACCGCCGGCAAAGCCACGAGTGCGACGACGGCCGACAGAGCCACCAGCGCGACCACGGCCGACCGCGCGACGACCGCGGGCGACGCGGAAAGATTCGGCGGCAAGGTTCCCGCCGAATACCAGCAGAAGCTGAAAGCCGGCTGCCTGCCGCCCTCGGCGATCGCCGGGATCTCCAACGAAGGCGACGTCACCTGCGCCTTCCCGGTGACGGCGATCAGCGCCAACCCCGCCGCGGGCGTGAATGCCCCGATCGAGCTGGGCAACGGCCTGCGCCTGCTCGCCGTCTGCCACGACGGCGGCCTGGTCGAGCTCGCCTTCCAGAACGTCGGCGGCGCCGCCGCCGGGCAGCTCGGCTGGATCTCGGGCACCGGTGCGGGTAACGCAAGCGTCGGCCAGGAAAGCCTCCCCGGCGGCAGCGGCGAGAAAGACTTCGTCTACCTCGGGACCTCGGTCGAGGCCCGGATCGTCTACGCGATCTCAAACCAGGTGATGAACATCAACGTCGACGCCCGCGACCTGACCACCTCCTGCGAAGTGCGCGGGACGGTGTCGAGCGTCTCTAGCTAGTCCCCGCGGGAGCGCCCATCCCCTCGCCCGCCCTGTCGTGGGCGGGGGGATGGGGAGCTCCGGACGGAAACCTTCGTCCGGGCGGGTGATGGAGCAGAAGGTGGGTGCCGGTTTGCGCGAGGATGAGCTGGCGGGAGAGGCCGGATGAAACACAACGACCCCGGCACTCCTGCCCGGGGTCGTCGGTCGAGCTGAGGATCCTCCCGCGGCCGCCGCCGGTAAGGGAAGAATTGCGCGCGACGGTCAGTCGGGGCTGGTGCTCAGCTGCCCAAGGCACGATCTGCCCTTGCCCGATCGCGCCGCGGTCAAGGGTGCGATCAGAGCGTGGAGGCGCCTGAGGGGGATCGTTCCACCTCGGCGACCTGACCCTCGCGGTCGAGCGAGAAGAGATCCCAGGAGGCCCGGGCGTCCTCGCCACGACTGCAACCGGGCCGGCGATCCAGGTTTGCCGAAGCAGGCTTCACCCTGGACGACACGACGGGGGCCTGGGACGGTCCTCCTAGGTCCCATTGCTCTTTCCCGAAAGGAACCCGATGTCATTCCTGCGCAGGAAGCTGACCTACGCCAACGCGATGGCGACGGTCGCCGTATTCATCGCCCTGGGTGGCGCGAGCTACGCCGCGGTCAAGCTGCCGAAGAACTCGGTCGGCACCAGGCAGATCAAGAACAACGCGGTCACCGGCGCCAAGATCAGAAACCGGGCGGTCAGCGGTCAGAAGATCGACCTCTCGACGCTCGGGACGGTCCCGGCCGCCTCACACGCGGCGAGTGCGGACTCCGCGCAGAACGCCTCCCACGCGGCAAGGGCCGACTCGGCCCTCGATGCCTCCCACGCCGCGAGCGCTGACAGCGCCGGGGATGCCGCCGCCCTCCAAGGGAATCCGGCGAGCTCATTCATGCAGGGTGGCGGCCGGTTCCTCACCTTCCACCGCGAACTGGCGGTCGGCGCATCCGGCGTCACCGTGATGAGTCTGCCCGGGATCGGCCGGCTGACCGCCGAATGCAGCATGGGCACCACCTACCTGCGCGGCGGCTACAAGATCGTCAACGAATCGGGTGCGATCCTCGACCAGACGAACCACTACGGGCTAGGTGTCGACGGTGGCACGGTCGGCAACGGAGAAAGCATCGGCTTCGCCGGCCAGGAATATGTCGACGCCGTGACGGTCCAGGTCGCCACGCGCCAGACGCCGTCGACGGTCGCGAACCTCGACCTCTCCTTCCTCAAAAACGGGAACGTCGGCTGCGAGATGTTCGGCCAGGCGACCGTGGCCGGCGGTCCTAGGGCCGCGGTCGTCGGGGGTTCCGTCGGGTGAACGGCGCGGGAGCCGGCGACCCGCCCCTCCAGATAAACCCCACCCCCGCCGTGACCCAGCCTGTGGTGGGCCGGATCACGGCGTTCGGCCTTGCGACGACCAGAGCGAACCTACGGCGAGAGGCGGAACGGCGGATAGCGGTCCGTGACCAGCACATGCGCGTATGCGATCACCCGGTTGGTCCAGCGGCCGACGCCGACCAGGAAGTTGAACATCCCGCGCGGGAAGCGGCCGGTGAACAGGATCGCGAACCAGGCGGCGATCACGACGAAGAACGCAGCGACGTAGAGGAAGAAGAGCACCACGTAGTGCGGGATCGCCAGCAGCCACTTGACCAGCGGCAGCCACCGGTTCAGGTCTTTTGCGGTGTCGGGGTAGGAGAAGTCGAGGTGAACGGCCTGCTGCTCGTCGGTCGAGGGGGAGCGGTCATCCATCAGGGCCAGGTAGACGCCGACCCGGGCGGAGAACCGCATCAGCTCGATGTTCCAGTCGAACCACCAGCGGGGGTACTTCTGGCGGAACACGATCAAGAGCAGCGTGGGCAGCACGACGAGGCCGGCGGTTGCGGCCAGTCCGTCTGCCTTACCGCCTCCCCAGGCGTATCCGCCGCCCTCGATGAGGGCGAGGACGATGAAGATCGGGATCGCCCAGATCAGACGGAAGAACGTGGTCAACCGATCGAGCGGGCGCTCGGGGTAATCGACCGCGAAATGGACCGGATACGGCGCGTCGGGGTTCATGAGACTTGCCTTTCGGTTGAGTGTACGGCGTACACTTCATTTGCAGAATATAGGTGTACGTCGTACACTTGTCAAGCCATGGCCAAGCAGAAACGCCCGTCCCGAAAGCCGTTGAGCAGAGCTCGAGTCCTGCGGGCCGCCGTCGCCCTGGCCGACAAGGCCGGGCTCGACGGTTTCAGCATGCGCGGGCTCGCGCAGGAACTCGGCGTGGTTCCGATGGCGCTCTATAAGCACGTCGCGAACAAGGAGGACCTCCTCGACGGCATGGTCGACATCGTCTTCGGCGAGATCGACCTCCCTCCGTCCGAGCTCGACTGGAGGCCCGCGATGCGCCGGCGGGCGCTCTCCACGCGGGAGGCGCTCCAGCGCCACGGTTGGGCCATCGGGATGATGGAGTCGCGGCACCCAGGTCCGGCGAACCTGCGAAACCACGATGCGGTCATGGGTTGCCTTCGTGGGGCGGGCTTCCCCTTCGAGGTGGCGGTCCACGCCTACTCGGTCCAGGACGCCTACATCTACGGCTTCGCCCTGCAGGAAAGAGATCTAAAGCTCGAGAGTCCCGACAGCGCCGGAGAAGCTGCGCAGAGGAGGGCCGCGACGATCGATGCGCTCCACGACTATCCGCATCTGGTCGAGATTGCCGAGAAGCTCCCCGAGTCGGGATACGACAACGCAGTCGAGTTCACATGGGGCCTCGATCTCATCCTCGACGGGCTCGACCTGCTCCGCCGAACCGAAGCCGCGTCTGCCTGAGCCGCTCCTTGTGGCGCGGGCGATCCCGACGCCCTTTCGGCCCGCGGGCTTCAGAGGACGGAACGGATTGGTCGACTGCGCCTCTGATCTGCTGACCTAGTTCTCGCTGTGACGAGGGTCCCATTGTCGTGCTTGACCCTGCCGCAAGGTGATCAATTCGGCCATGGATGTAGATGGCAGCACCTATCGGGCACTGCTCAGGTGACCCCCCGGGGAGGAATCAACGGGCTACCGCGCCTTCCCCGAGCGACGCGCCGATGGCGGCGCGTCGCGCAGAACCCTGGCGTTGACGGAATCGCGGTCTTCCCGTTCTACACGCTCGCCGCCGGGATCCTCACGGGCAAGTACCGGCCCGGGACCGCCGTCGACAGAGTGCACGCCGACGACCCCGGTCGAACGGCCGCGAAACGCCACCGCCTATCTCGACGAGCGAGGCCTGTCGACGCTCGTCGCACTCGACGGGATCGCCGCCGATCACGGCACCACGGTCGCCGCGATCTCCCTAGCCTGGCCGCTGTCCCAGCCGACGGTGACCGCGCCGATCGCCGGCGCTCGCGCGGTCGCCCAGCTGGAAGGCCTCCTGCCCGTGATAGAGCTCGTCCTCAGCGACGCCGAGATTGAGCGGCTGGCGTACGCGAGCCACGAGGAGAACCTGGCGCTTACCCTCGGCGTCGAGCTCTGAGCGGCGCTAGGTGTGCTGATCGGCGCCCGGGTCGGGCGCCGGGCTAGGCAGTTCAGGGGCGGTGACCGAGAAACGCGGCACCGGCGCTGGTTGGACCACGCCGCCGATCTCGACGAAGTTCCCGCGGGCCCGGTTGTGGGCGTCCGTGGTCGCCTCCAGCATCGAGAGGACCGGCGCCACGCACGCGTCGGCGCCGGCGAAGAGCGCCGCCCACTCGTCGCGGTCGCGCTCGGCGAATTTCGCCGTCAGCCGCTCGCGCAGCTGCGGCCAGACCCGCGGATCGTGGTGGTCGCCGGCGAGCGCCGGAACGTCGGCGAGCCCGAGCTTCTCGAGCAGCTCGCGGTAGAACTGGGGCTCCAACGCTCCGACCGCGACCCAGCCGCCGTCGGCGCAGCGGTAGGTGTCGTAGAACGGGGCGCCGCCGTCGAGGAGGTTCACCCCGCGCTCGTCGCGCCAGCCGCCAGACCGGAGGAAGCCGTGCAAGAGACCGGTGAGCGAGGCGGCGCCATCGACGATCGCCGCGTCGACCACCTGCCCCTCGCCGGTGGCGCGAGCGTGGAGGATCGCGCAGACGACGCCGAAGGCGAGGAAGGTCGAGCCGGCGCCGAAGTCGCCGAGCAGGTTGACCGGTGGCACTGGCTTGCCGCCCTCTTCGCCGATCATGTGGAGTGCGCCGGAGATCGCCAGGTAGGTGATGTCGTGGCCGGCCGTCTGCGCGTAGGGGCCATCTTGGCCCCAGCCGGTCATGCGGCCATAGGCGAGTGCCGGGTTGCGCGCCAGGCACTGCTCGGGGCCGAGGCCGAGCCGCTCCATCACCCCGGGTCGGAAGCCCTCGATCAGCGCGTCCGCCGCGGCGACGAGCCCCAGCACGCGCTGAACCCCGGCGGGATCTTTGAGGTCGACACGCAGGGATCGCCGGCCGCGATCGAGGACCGGCGAGGCGCCCCAGTCCTCAAGGGTCGCCCCCGGACGATCGATCCGGGTCACCTCGGCGCCGAGGTCGGCGAGCATCTGCCCGGCGTAGGAGATCGGTCCGATCCCTGAGATCTCGACGACCCGGAGGCCGGCCAGTGGTCCCATCGCCGCTACTTGATCGTGAAGCCGGCATCGACCGCGATCGACGCCCCCGTGACGAAGCTTGCCGCGTCGGAGGCGAGCCACATCACCGCCTGGCTGACCTCCTCGGGAGCCATCATCGCATCGGCGTCGGTATGCGGGAAGAGGTTCCAGGGGCCAGCAAGGTCACCGAGGCCCATGATCCACTCCGACGAGCTGGCCACCAGCCCATCGTTCATGGGCGTGTCGATCGAGCCCGGGCAGACCGCGTTCACGTTGATCCGGTGCTGGGCGTACTCGACCGCCAACGCCTTGGTCAGCCCCATCACCCCGTGCTTGGAGGCGACGTAGTGGGCATTGCTGGGGATCGCGACGCTGGCCGCGGTCGAGGCGGTGTTGACAATCTTGCCGCCGCCCTTCTTGATCATCCCCGGCAGCACCGCCTGGGCGCAGAGGAAGGCGCCGCGGAGGTTCGTGTTCAGCATGTCGTCCCAAGCCTGGGTCGGCATCTCGGTGACCGGGTAGACGCTCTCCACCCCGGCATTGTTGGCGAGGATGTCGACGGCGCCGAGGTCGGCTTCGACCGCCTCCACCATCGCCTGCACCTGGCCGGGGAAGCGGATGTCGCAGATCTGCTTCGAGCACTTGACGCCCTCCTTCTCAACCGCTTCGGCGACTGCGTCGAGACGGGCGCTATCGCTGAGCCCGTAGGGCACGGTCTCGATGTCGGCATCGACGTCGGCGATCGCCACGTCGGCGCCGGCCATCGCGAACGAGAGCGCGTGGGCCATGCCCTGGCCGCGCCCGCCGCCGGTCACCAACACGGTGCGGCCGCTGAAGTCGTAGCTGACGTCCTTGAACTGTTTCATTGCTCCTCCTGTTCCCTATGTCCGTCACGCCCGTGGGTAAGACGGCGTCCGCTCGCCCTTCTTCACGACCCGCAGCTGGGTCGAGGGATCCCACATCGGCGCCTCGTCCTGATGGTCGATCAACTCCTCCATCGGCGT
>JBOGYZ010000232.1:0-17457 GCA_050697015.1 Solirubrobacterales bacterium | reverse complement strand
CCTTCGAAGCTGACGATCTCCGGCGCCGTGATCCCGCGCCCGTGGGCGTGCTTGCGGGCGACCTTGATCGCCGCCTCGTTGGCCTCCGTCCCGGAGTTGCAGAAGAAGACGCGCCCGCCGAGGCTCGAGTCCGACAGCCGCTGCGCGAGCTTGGTCATCGGCTCGGTGTAGAAGAGGTTCGAGACGTGCATCAGCCGTTCGGTCTGCTCGGTCACCGCGGCGACGACCGCCGGGTTGCAGTGGCCGATCGAGCAGACCGAGATGCCCGCGAGGAAATCAAGGTACCGACGCCCCTCGGTGTCATACAGGTAGACGCCCTCGCCTCGGACGAAGTCGACGGGGCCACGTTTGTAGGTGCGCATCAGGTAGCGCTCCTCCAGCGTCTGCGTCTCGGCCAGCCCCATCATCGTCGTCCCTTCCGCGGTGCTCATGACAAATCCTCGGCCTTCGCGACCGGCGCAAAGAACCAGATTGCGATGCTTGGTCGCTCCGCGCTCATGGCACCACCATCGTGCCGATGCCGGCGTCGGTGAAAAGCTCGAGAAGAAGGCTGTGGGGGATGCGCCCGTCGATGATGTGGGCCGACTGGGCGCCGCCGTTGACGGCGTCGACGCAAGCCGCGAGCTTCGGCCGCATGCCACCGGAGAGGCCCGGCAGCGCGGCTTCGACCTCGCCGACCGCGGCCCGGGAGATCAGCGAGCTCTCGTCGTCGGCGTCGGCCAGCCAGCCCTCGACGTCGGTGAGGAAGATCGCCTTCGTCGCCCCCAGCGCCGCCGCCACCTTGCCCGCCGCCTCGTCGGCGTTGACGTTGTAGGACTGGCCTTCGCGATCGGAGGCCGAGGAGGCGATCACCGGGATGTAGTCGGCGGCAATGTGGTTGAGGACGTCGACGTCGACCCGCTGGATCTCGCCGACGAAGCCCACCTGCTCGGCGTTCGCCGCCGGCGCGACCTCGAAGAGCGTCCCGTCCTCGCCGGAGAGCCCGACCGCGGGCGAGCCGTGGCGGTTCAGCCGCTGCACGATTTCCGAGTTCAGCTTGCCGACCAAGACCATCTTCGCGATCTCCACGGTGTCGCCGTCGGAGACGCGCAGGCCCTCGTGGAACTTCACCTCGAGCCCGAGTTTGTCCATGTAGCGGGTGATCTCGGGGCCGCCGCCGTGGACGACGATCGGGTTCAGGCCGACGTACTTGAGCAGCACGACGTCGTTGGCGAAGGCGTCGCGCAGCCCCTCGTCGAGCATCGCCGCGCCGCCGTACTTGATCACCACCGTGCGGCCGTGGAACTCGCGGATGTAGGGCAGGGCCTCGAGCAGCGTCTGCACGCTCGTGGCCGCCGCTCGGGACTGCGGGGCGCGCTCGGTCACGTCGTGTATTCCGCGTTCAGGGTCACGTACTCGTGACCGAGGTCGGCGAAATAGACGTGCGCCCGAGCGTCGCCCCGACTGAGTCGAAGGGCGATGTTCGCCTCTGGGACATCGGCCCCGAGCTCGGTGGCGTCGATCGACTCGGCGCCGATCTCGTCCATGTCGGCACCGGCCAGCGCCGCGCCCGCCGCCTGGGCGATCCGGCCCCAGTTCGGATCGCGGCCGTAGAGCGCCGTCTTCACCAGCGGCGAGTTGGCGATCGCCCGCGCGACCCGCTCCGCCTCGGCGCCGTCGGCGGCGCCGGTGACGTCGATCCGGCCCGCCCGTGCGGCGCCCTCGCCGTCGCGGACGACCTCGATCGCCAGTTGGAGGAGCACCGCCTCGAGCAGGCCTTCGGGGAGCGGCCTTCCGGAGGCGCCCGTCGCCTGCAACAGCACCGTGTCGTTGGTGCTCATCTGGCCGTCGACCGTGATCCGGTTGAAGGAGGCGTCGACGGCGCACTTCAGCGCTGCCGCGGGATCGTCGACGACGGCGTCGGTCTGCACGAAGCAGAGCATCGTCGCCATGTTCGGCTGGATCATCCCGGCGCCCTTGGCCTGGGCGGAGAGGGTGACGCCGTCGAGGGTCAGCGTGACGAGCTTGCGCCAGCGGTCGGTGGTCGTGATCGCCTCGGCGAAGACATCCGCGTGGTCGGGTGCGAGGTCTGTGGCGGCGGCCTCGATCCCCTGCAGCACCGAGCCCATCGGCATCGGTACGCCGATCACACCGGTCTCGGCGACGGCGACCTGGGCGGTCTCGAGGCCGAGTGCGTCGGCGGCCCGTTCGGACATCGCCAGCGCGTCGGCGAAGCCCTTCTCGCCGGTCTCCGCGTTGGCGTTGCCGGAGTTGACGACCGCGGCGCGGACGTGCGCCTGGTCGACGACGTCGCGGCAGACGCGGATCGGAGCCGCGGCGGAGGCGTTGCGGGTGAGGACCAGCGCCGAGTCGACCCGCTCGGCATCGCAGACCAGCAGGCCGACGTCGGTCGCCCCGCCGTTCTTCAGGCCGACGTGAGCGCCGCCCGCCCGGAACCCCGGCGCGAGCTGCGCCGGCCCGAGCTCCTCGACGCCCCGCGGCGCGTCCACCCAGCGCGACCTGAAGAAGCCGTCGCTCATCTGAGGCCCTCGGTCTCGTCGAGGCCCAGCATCAGGTTCAGGTTCTGGACGCCCTGGCCGGAGGCGCCCTTCCAGATGTTGTCGATCGCGCCGAAGGCCATCGCCCGCCCGTGCTCGTCGATCGTCACGTAGACGTGGCACTCGTTCGTGTCGCGCAGAGCCCGCAGGTTCGGCGGCCCGTTGAGCACCCGGACGAACGGCTCCGACGCGTAGCGCTCGCGATACAGCGCCTGCGCGGCGTCCTTGCCGATCGGTTCGGTGAGGTCGGCGAAGCAGGTCGCCAGCTCGCCTTGGTCGAGCGGGATCAGGGCGGGCACGAAGCTCACTGCCACATCGGCGCTGCCGAGCGCCGCCAGCTCCTGTTCGATCTCCGGCCGGTGCCGGTGCCCCTCGGTCTTGTAGGGAAAGGCGTTCTCGGTCATTGAGGAGAAGTGGACGACGTCGTCGGTCGAGCGGCCGTAGCCGGACGTGCCCTGGAAGGCGGCGACCGAGACGTCGGCGATCAAGCCCTCTTCGGCGAGCGGCGCCAGCGCCAGCAGCGTGGCGGTTGGATAACACCCCGGCGTGGCCACGAGATCCGCACCACGCAGCTTCTCTCGGTATAGCTCGGTGAGGCCATAAATTCCCTGGCCAAAGAGACTCGGCGATTTATGTTTTCCGTACCACTGCTCGTAGGTGTCCATGTCCCGCAGGCGGAAGTCGGCGGAGAGGTCGACGACCTTGATCCCGGCGGCGCGCAGGGCGGCGTCGGTCGGCGCGGCGGCGCCGTGCGGGTAGGCGACGATCGCGGCGTCGATCCCGGCGAGGAAATCGGCGTCGTCGAGGTTCAGCTCGGTCAGCTCGACCGGCACCCGGTAGCGCGGGTAGAGCTGGTCGATCCGCTTGCCGGCGTCGGAGCGCGAGGTCGCCGCGACCAGTTCCAGGCGCGGGTGGTCCCAGACGATCTTCGCGGCAAGCGCACCGGTGAAGCCGTTGGCACCGGCGACGAGGGTCCGCGCCGCGGGCTCGCCGCTGAGCGGCTGCTGGGCGTCGAGGTCAAGCACGGAGCCCACCCCCGATCTTCGTCAGCTCCGCCTCGATCGAGGCGCGAGCGGCGTCCACCTCCTCGTCGGTGAGGGTCCGGTCGGCGGCGCGGAACTCGAGCGCCAAGGCCAGGGACTTCTTGCCCTCGCCCAGCTGCGCGCCCTCATAGAGGTCGAAGACCTCGGCGGAGCGCAGCAGCTCTCCCCCACCCGCCAGCACGGCGGCGCGGACCGTCGCGGCGGAGGTGTCGGAGTCGACGACGACGGCGAGATCGCGCAGCGCCGCCGGAAAGGTGGTGACGTCCTCGAAGAGCTCCTCGCCGAGCGTTGCCGCCGCGAGCAGCGGAGCCGCGTCGATTTCGAAGCCGACCGCGGCGTCGATGTCCCAGGTCCGGCAGACCAGCGGGTGGACCTCGCCGAGCCAGCCGAGCGGCGCCCCGCCGATCGAGACCGTGGCGGAGCGACCCGGGTGCAGGAACGGCTCGTCTCCCGTCGGCTCGAATTCGAGCGGCGGGCAGCCGAGCGAGGCGGCGAGCGCCTCGATCACGCCCTTCAGGGCGAAGAAGTCGACCGGCTCGCCGCCGCCGCGCCACGAGCGCGGCACCAGCGGCCCGACCGCGAGCGCGCCGTAACGGTGCGGCTCGGTGACCGGCGCGGGCGTGTCGCCGGGGAAGTTGCCGGCCAGCGGCCCACCGGTCTCGGGCGGCGTGCCGCGCAGGTAGACGGCGCCGGCCTCGAAGAGGGCGACGGCCTCGGCGCCGCGCGAGAGGTTCCGCGCCGCCACGTCGAGCAGTGAGCCGAGCAGGGTCGTCCGCATCGCCGCACCCTCGTCGGAGAGCGGGTTGGCGACGAGGATCGGGTCCGCGCGCGGGTCGTTCCCCTCGATCCGAAGACGATGTGCCTCGGCGGGGTTGTTGAAGCTCCAGCCGACGATCTGGTCGAAACCGAGGTCGCGCAGCTCGTCCTCGGCCCGCCGCCGCAGTCGCTGGGTCCGGTTCAGCCGCCCGACCTTGCCCTCGCCGACCCGCGGCAGCGTCGTCGGGAGATGACGGTCGAAGCCGTGGAGGCGGCCGACCTCCTCGATCAGGTCGATCTCCCGCGTCACGTCGTAGTAACGGTCGGCGGGCACGCTCACCTGAAGGTCATCGCCGTCGAGCTCGACACCGAAGCCGAGCCGCTCCAGGTAGGTGACCTGCTCGTCCTGCGGGATCTCCATGCCGAGGATGCCGCTGACCCGGGTGCCACGCAGCCGCAGCGTGCGTGGCTCCGGCGCCGGCGCGGCGACGTCGATCGTCCCCGGCACCATGGTCGCGCCGCAGAGCTCGACGAGGAGCTTGGAGGCGATCGCCTGTGCCCGCATCGTCAGGTCGGGATGGAGCTGCTTCTCGAAGCGCGCCGAAGCCTCCGAGCGCAACCCCAGCCGCCGCGAGGTCTGCAGGATGTTCGGCCCGTTCCAGTTCGCCGCCTCGAGCAGGAGGTCGGTCGTCTCGCCCGAGACCTCGGAGACCAGGCCGCCCATCACCCCGGCGATGCCGCTCGGCTGGTCGCGGTCGCAGACCAGCACCGTGTCGGCGTCGAGCTCCCGCTCGATCCCGTCGAGCGTCGTCATCTTCTCCCCCTCGCGGGCGGTGCGGACGATCAGCTCGCCGCCGGGGACCCTGGCCAGGTCATAAGCATGGAGCGGCTGGGCGGTCAGCAGCATCACGTAGTTGGTGATGTCGACAACGTTGGAGATCGGCCGCTGCCCCGCGGCGGCGAGCCGCTCCTGCAGCCAGAGCGGCGAGGGCCCGATCTTCACGTCGCGGAAGACGCGGGCGGTGAAGCGCGGGCAGAGGTCGGGGACCTCGACCGTGATCGACGCGAATTCGGAGGCGTCGCCCTCGCCCTCGGCGGGGGCGTCCTCGGCCCAGGGGTCGGGACCGAGCGCCGCGCCGGTCACCGCGTGGACCTCGCGCGCCACCCCATGGACCCCGAAGCAATCGCTGCGGTTCGGCGTCACCTCGATCTCCAGCACCGGCTCGGCGAGCGGGATCACTTCGGCCAGCGGCGTGCCCGCGGCGAGCGCGTCGTCGAGCACCATGATGCCGTCGTGCTCGTCGCCGATCTCGATCTCGTCGGCGGCCAGGATCATCCCTTCGGAGGCGACCCCGCGCAGCTTCGCCTTGCGCAGCTTCTCGCCGCCCGGCATCCGCGCACCGGGGAGCGCCACGGCGACGGTCTGGCCGGTGCCGACGTTGGGGGCGCCGCAGACGATCGTCCGCGGACCGTCCTCGCCGACTTCGACGGTGCAGACGCGCAGCCGGTCGGCGTCGGGGTGCTGGACCGCCTCGGTCACCTTGCCGATCACGAAGTTCTCGGGAGCGGGCGGACCGACGATCTCGACCCGCTCGACCTCGGTGCCAGTCATCACCAGCCGGTCGGCCAGCTCCTCGACCGGGACGCCGGGATCGCAGTACTCGCGCAGCCAGGTGTACGGGACTCTCATGCGAACTGCTCCAGCATCCGCACGTCGTTGTCGAAGAAACGCCGCAGGTCGGGGATGCCGTGGCGGAGCATCGCCACCCGCTCGATCCCGAGGCCGTAGGCGAAGCCTTGGACCCGCTCGGGGTCGTAGCCGTTCTCCTTGACGAAACCGAGGACGTTCGGGTCGACCATCCCGGCGCCGAGGATCTCGATCCAGCCCTGCCCCTTGCAGAGGTTGCAGCGGCTGCCGTCGGGCAGGACGCCGCTGCCCTCGCACTGGAAGCAGGAGACGTCGACCTCGACGCTCGGCTCGGTGAAGGGGAAGTAGTGCGGCCGCAGGCGCACCTCACGGGTGTCGCCGAAGAGTGCCCGGGACATCGACAGCAGCGTCCCCTGCAGGTCGGCGAGGGTCAGCCCCTCGGCGATCGCCAGCCCCTCCATCTGGTGGAACATCGGGCTGTGGGTGGCGTCGGAGTCGCGCCGGTAGACCTTGCCCGGGATGACGATGAAGATCGGCGGCGCCTGCGTCTCCATCGCCCGGATCTGCATCGGCGAGGTGTGGGTGCGCAGCAGCACGTCGGGGTGCGACTGGATGTAGAAGGTGTCCTGAAGCTGGCGGGCCGGGTGGCCGACCGGGTGGTTCAGGGCGGTGAAGTTGTAGTAGTCGTGCTCGATCTCCGGGCCTTCGGCAACCTCGTATCCGAGCCCGACCATGATGTCCTCGATCAACCGCGTGGTGCGGGTGATGAGGTGCTGGTGGCCGACCGGCCGCGGCGGCGCGCCGGGCATCGTCACGTCGACCCGGTCGGTGACGAGCTTCGCATCGAGCTCGGCGGCGTCGAGGCGCTCGGCGCTCCTCTCGATCAACGCCTCGAGCTCCTTGCGGGCCTTGTTCGCGGCGCCACCGACGGGGCCGCGTTCCTCCGGCGGCAACTGCGCGATCCCGCGCAGGATCTGGGTCAGCTCCGCTTTGCGGCCGAGGTATTTGACCCGCAGCTCCTCCAGCGCGGCGCTCGTGGAGGCGTCGACGATCGCCTCCGTGGCCTCGACCCGGATCTTCTCGATCTGCTCAAGCATCGGCGCTCACCTCACTCATCCGCGCGCACGCTACAGCCGCCGCCGCGGCGACGTTCAATGACTCGGCGCCTCCGTGCAGGGGAATCGTGACGCTCGCGTCGCAGCTGGCGAGGACCTCGGGGCGCAATCCGTCCCGCTCGGAGCCCAGGCAGAGGGTCGCGGCGCCGGCCAGCCCGTCGAGCCCCTCGCCACCGTGGGCGACGAGGGCGACCCGCGGCTCCGGCGTGGCCTCGACCCCGGCGACGGTCGCGGGCGGCCGCGCGAAAAGCGATCCCATGCTCGCCCGGGTGGCCTTCGGGCCGTAGGCGTCGGCGCAGCCGGGACCAAGGGCGACGGTCGCGTCGAGGAGCGCGTGGGCGGTGCGGACGATCGCCCCGACGTTGGCGGGATCGCCGACCCCGTCGAGGTAGACGCAAGGTGCGCCCGGAGTGGCTGCCTCCGGCCGCGGCCAGACCGCGATGACCCGGGTGCCGGACCCGAGCGAGGAGACCGAGTCGAGCAGGTCCGTGTGGACGACCTCGACGGGGTACGCCGGGCCGGACCCCGAGTCCGTGCCGTGCAGCCCGGTCCCTCCGGCGACGAGCACGAACCGCGGCGTCGCACCGGCGGCGAGCCCGGCCTCGAACAGGTCCTCGCCCTCGGTCGCGAACAGCCCCTGCCGCCTGCGGTGCTTCTGCACCTGCAGCTTGCGCACCAGCTTCAGCTTCTCGTTGTCTTTGCTCTCGATCATCGGTGTTGACGTGTGTTGGTGACGTCGGGTTCTTCTCGGCGGGCCCAACCCCCTCATGAACCGCAACTCGGGCCGCTACTTTGCGGCCCGCCCTGAAGAGTGAAAGTGTCAGCAACCTTGGTCAGGCGGCCGCACCCTCCCGGGCTATCTCCACGAATCGGCGGAACCCCTCTGGGTCCGAGACGGCGATCTCGGCCAGCATCTTGCGGTTCACCTCGACTTCGGCCTTGTTCAGGCCGTGGATCAGTTCCGAATAGCTCATCCCGTCAAGCCGCGCGGCGGCGTTGATCCGGGTGATCCAGAGCCGACGGAAGGTCCGCTTCTTGTTGCGACGGTCGCGGTAGGCGTACATGCCCGACCGCTGCACCTGCTCTTTGGCGAACCGGTAAGAAGAATGCTTGCGCCCGAAGTAGCCCTTGGCTTCCTTCAGGACCTTGCGCCGCTTCTTGCGCGCGTGGACGCTGCGCTTGACGCGACTCACTTGCCGCCTCCGAGAAGCTTCCGGACGTTCGGCACGTCAACTTTCGCGATCGGGGCGGGCCGGGCCATGTTCCGCTTCTTCTTCGGCGACTTTTTCTCCAGAATGTGGCTGGACATCGCGTGACGGCCCCGGATCTTTCCGGTGGCCGACTTCTTGAAGCGCTTCTTGGCGCCCGAGTGAGTTTTCATCTTCGGCATACGGGTCCGACATTGAAGCAGAACCGAGAGCCTGGGTAGGGTCACGCCTCCATGCGCATCCTCTACGTCGTCGGCACCCGACCCAACTTCGTCAAGACGGCACCAGTTATATCCGCGATGCGGAGCCGCTTGCCCGACGGTCGGCACGTGATCGTCCACACCGGGCAGCACTACGACCGGCTGATGTCGGAGGTCTTCCTCGAGGAGCTCGGCGTGCCCGCTCCCGACCATATGCTCGAGGTTGGCTCCGGCACCCACGCCCAGCAGACCGCCCGCACGATGGAGCGCCTGGAGCCGGTGATCGAGGCGGAGCAGCCGGACCTGCTGGTCGTCCCCGGCGACGTCAACTCGACCCTCGCGGCGGTGCTGACCGCAGTGAAGATGGAGGTGCCGGTCGCCCACGTCGAGTCGGGCCTGCGCAGCTTCGACCTCTCGATGCCGGAGGAGGTCAACCGGATCGTCGCCGACCGCTTCTCCTCCCACCTCTTCCTCCACTCCGAGGAGGCGATCGGCAACCTGCGTGCCGAAGGGATCGGTCCGGAACGGATGCACTTCGTCGGCAACACGATGATCGACACGCTGATCGCGCTCAAAGACCGGATCTCCGAGGCGGGCGCGGCGGCGAAGCTCGGCCTCTCCCCCGGCTCTTACCTGCTCGTCACCCTGCACCGCCCGGCGCTGGTCGATGGCCCCCTGCTGGCGGACACGGTGGCGCAGCTCTCCCACCTGGCGCAGGACATGCCGGTCGTCTTCCCGGTCCATCCGCGGACGCGGAAGATGATGGAAGCACTGCCCGACTGGAGCCCACCGGAGAGCCTGCAGCTGATCGAGCCCCTCGGCTACCTCGACTTCCTCTCCCTGGAGACCGACGCCCGCGCCGTCCTCACCGACTCCGGCGGCATCCAGGAGGAGACGACCTACCTGCGCGTCCCCTGCTTCACCCTGCGCGCCAATACCGAGCGCCCGGTGACGGTCGAGCTCGGCACCAACACCCTGCTCGGCCTCGACCCGGCAGCGATCGCCGAAATCCCGGCGACTCTGGCGTCCCGCCCGAGCGCCCCGCCCGAGCAACCACCCCTCTGGGACGGCCACGCCGCCGAGCGCATCGCCGACATCCTCTCGCCACCCGACCCGGAGTTGCTCACCGCCTGAGGGTGAGCTTCGCGGTGGTGGGGGTACCGCCCTTCGGGGCCAGGCGCAGGGTCACGGTCGCCTTGGCGTGCTTGCGCAGGAGCTTCTTGCCCTTCGCGGTCAAGGTCACTTTCACGGTGCCCTTGGCGCCGGCGGCGAGCTTGTAGGACGCGCCGCCGTAGACGACCGGCTTCGCCTTGCCGGCGGCGGCCGAGGCCGTCGCGGTCGACCCGAGCAGGGAGAGCCGGCCTTCACAGGCCGCGTCGCCACCGCAGACCAGCCCGACGAGCGCGTTCGCTCCCTGGACCACGGCCTGGTTGCCGGCGAGGCGTGGAGCTCGTGGGCCTCCGGGCGTCGGCGTCGGTGCGGGCTGCGGCGCAGGAGCAGGTCCCGCCGGTGAGGGCGCCGCGCCCGGCGTGCAGGTGACGTCGCCCGCGGCGCAGAACGTCCAGCGGACCAAGAGTTCGAGGCCCGGCACACCTTCCTGGATTTCGTGCCGCCCGCCCTGGGAGTCGTTGGGGATTCGCCCCAGACGTGGGTAGAACGCCCCGGCCATCGGATTCCCGTCCGGGATCGAAAGAACATTGTGCGGTCCGACCTCGCGCAGGGGCAAGGACCCGCCGTCGTTTTCGGCGCTGACCGAGACCAGGTCGACGCCGAGCACCCCTTCTTTGGTGTTGCGTTCGACCGGGATGTCCAGGGGGATGGTGGTGATCGCGTTCGGGGTCAGCTGGAACGGCCCGGTGTCGCTGGCGAAGAAGCAGCAGGCGCTGCCGGCGCCCGGCTGGGCCAACTGCTTGAAATCGTGATCGAGATCGGCGAGGGATTGGCGCCGGAGAGAACTTCGGCGGCGGCGATCCGGCCGTCGCTCGGCACGCTGCGGGTGCGCGGGTCGCCGCCCGAGTTCAACCCCCAGACCCCGGCCTGACTCCAGGTGCAGCCGGCCGGTTCGTTGTTGGCGAACAAGCCGAAATCGCCCCAATTCGGCGAGTTGGTAAGGCCCGGTTTCGCGTTGCAGCCGAAGGTGAGGACCGGCCCCGGCGTCAGCGAGCTGCCGAACTGGGTCGCCGCCGCCCCGGCGCCCCCGGGCAGGACCAGGAGCGCGGCGAGCGCGCAGACGAGGGTCAGCGGCGTGAGAACGCGCGGGCGTCGGACGGACACGGGCCGATCATGCCCCACGATCCCGGCGACCGAAAGGGCCCGGCGAGAGGACTGGGCGATTTTCCCCCAGTCGCGATCAGCCCGGCGGGGACCCGATCCCGAGCCGCTGGAGGCTGAGCGCGGGGAAATCCGGCGGGTGGGCGATCGACGGCGGGGTGACGCCGAAGACGATCTCGTAGTCGCAGCCGCCTTTACAGGTGAAGACGCTGGTGGCGTCGTCGCCAGACCAAGAGTAGGCGTAGGGCTCGGCGCGCTTGAAGACCTTGCTGTAGTCGACCGGCCAGGTGCGGGCGGGTGAACAGTTCGCGGCGAACGGGCCGCGGCAGCAGTAACGGTCGGTGCCGAAGCGGGCGCAGGGCGAGATGCAGCCGACCGGATCGGGACTGCCGCGCGGGACCCGCAGCGCCTTCGGACAGCGGACTTCCGAGGTGCATCTACCGGGACTCAGGCAGCCGTTCGCGTCGACCGATCGTTCGGCTTCGCCGTGGATGACCCTGATGTACATCGGCAGGTTCGAGCCGTCGACCATCGACACGTCGTAGAAGTCGAGCCCGGCGAAGGAGTCCAGGTTGTACTCGGCGAGCGTCGCCGGGATCTCCCCCCATCCCCTGCACTCGTAGCGGCCGTCGCAGTCCCCCGTCGCGCAGTGGCCTTCGCCGTCACCGCCGAAGTGACAGCCCGTCCGTCCCCAGACCCGCCCGTTCCAGCCCTGCGAGACCTCGAAGGAGCCGCCGGCGCCGGCGGGGACCGTCCAGCCGGTCTGCCTGGAGGTCGATCCCGGCGAGGCGGCCATCCAGATCTTCACCGGGGTCCGGTTGATGAAGAAGATCGTGTGCGCGCCGGTTCTCGCGGCCGATGCCGCGGGCGCCGCGCTCAGGAGTGCCGCGGTGAGGACGGCGGCGATGAGCGCTAGCCGTCGCACCGCCCGAAGGGCGCTAACTCTGGGCGCTGGTGCTGTCGGCCTGCGCGGTGTCGGGCGCCGTCTCGGTGCCCCCGGCGCTCTCGGTGCCCTCGGCGCTCTCGGCGCGAGCCTCTTTGCTCGGCGCGAGCAGCATGCTCATGTTGCGGCCTTCCTGCAGCGGCGCCGACTCGATCACGGCCATCCCACCGAGGTCCTCGAAGAGCTTCCCCAAGAGATCGCGACCGCGCTCCGGATGGGCCTGCTCGCGACCGCGGAACATGATCGTGATTTTGACCTTGTCGCCGTGTTTGAGGAAACGCTCGACGTGGCCCTTCTTGGTGTTGTAGTCGTTCGCCGCGATCTTCGGCCGGAGCTTGATTTCGCGGATGTTGACCTGCTGCTGGTGCTTGCGCGCCTGCTTCTGCTTCTGCTCCTGCTCGTATTTGTACTTCGAGTAGTCGAGCATCCGCGTCACCGGCGGCTTGTTGTTCGGCGCGACCTCGACCAGATCGAGGTCAGCGGCCTGGGCGCGGCGCAGCGCCTCGGGGGTGTCGACGATTCCGAGCTGCTCTCCGTCGGCACCGATCAGGCGCACCTGCGGGACGCGGATCCGCTCGTTGATCCTCGTCGTGTCGCGCTCTGGTGGGCGCCGATCGAACCTACGCGGAACCGGCACTAGTGCGAGTGGAGAAGTTGCTTCAAGAGGACGAGTCGATCTGTGGGCACGGGACGCTCAGCGGCCACGGCGAAGATTTGAGGTGCCAACGATCAAGTTCCGAGAAGTATAGACACAGACGGGCGCATCGCAAGCCACGCCCCTTCATGTGCCCGCGGTCTCCTCGTCGATCCGCACCGCGAAGTCGGCGAGGTTCATCTCCCCGACGTCGCCGTCGGCGTGCGAGCGGACTGCCACCGCGCCGTTCTCCTGCTCGCGGTCGCCGACCACCAGCATGTAGGGATAACGGCCGAGCGAGGCATCGCGGATCTTGCGGCCGATCGACTCCGAGCGGTCGTCGATGGCGACGCGGACGCCGAGCTCGCGGAGCTCGTCGTGGGCGCGCCGGGCGTACTCGTTGTGGCGGTCGGAGATCGGCAGGACGATCGCCTGGACCGGCGCCAACCAGGTCGGGAAGCGACCGGCGTAGTGCTCGATCAGGATCCCGGCGAAGCGCTCCATCGAGCCGAGCAGCGCGCGGTGGATCATCACCGGCCGATGCGCTTCGTCGTCGGCCCCGGTGTAGGAGAGGTCGAAGTTCTCCGGCATCTGGAAGTCGAGCTGACAGGTGCCGCACTGCCAGGAGCGGCCGAGCGCGTCGGTGATGTGGAAGTCGATCTTCGGCCCGTAAAAGGCGCCGTCGCCGGGGTTCAGCTCGTACTCGCGACCCTGGCTGTTCAGGGCCTCGGCGAGCGCCGCCTCCGCCTTCGCCCACTGCTCCGCGGTCCCCATCGACTTGTCGGGACGGGTGGAGAGCTCGACTTTCACGTCGTCGAAGCCGAAGCGCGCGTAGAGCTCGTCGATCGCCTCGCAGATCGAGGCGACCTCGGCGGTGATCTGGTCCTCGGTGCAGTAGACGTGGGCGTCGTCCTGGGTGAAGGCGCGGACGCGGAGCAGGCCGTGGAGGACGCCCTCGCGCTCGTTGCGGCTGACCCGGCCGAACTCGGCGAGGCGCAGCGGCAGCTCGCGGTAGGAGTGGCGGTCGGAGCCGTAGACGAGGCAGGCGCCGGGGCAGTTCATCGGCCGCAGCGCGTAGTTGCGGTCGTCGTCCTGCATGAAGTACATCTCGTCTTTGTAGTTGTCCCAGTGCCCGCTGCGGTGCCAGAGGCCCTCGTCGAGCACCTGCGGCGTCGCGATCTCCTTGTAGTCGCGCTTGCGCAGCTGCTCGCGGACCTGTCCTTCGATCAGGCGCAGGAGCGTGGTTCCGTTGGGCAGCCAAAACGGCATGCCGGGCGCCTCGGGACGGAGCATGAAGAGGTCGAGCTCGGGGCCGAGCCGGCGGTGGTCGCGCGCTTCGGCCTCAGCGATCCGCTCGAGGTGGGCCTCGAGGTCCTTCTTCGAGAAGAAGGCGGTGCCGTAGATGCGGGTGAGCTGCTCGCGGTGCTCGTCGCCGCGCCAGTAGGCGCCCGCTACCGAGCTCAGCTTGATCGCCTTGATCCGCGCGGTCCCGGGCGAGTGTGGGCCGCGGCAGAGATCCTCGAAGTCGCCGTTCTTATAGAGGGAGACGGTCTCGACGCCTTCGTTCTTGACCAGGTCTTCGATCAGCTCGACCTTGAAGTTCTGCCCCTGCGAGCCGAAGATCTCGATCGCCTCGCCAACCGGGACGTCGCGGCGACTGAAGTGCTCGTCGGCCTTGATGTGCGTCTGCATCGCCTTCTCGATCTTCGGCAGGTCGTCCTCGGTGATGCGGACGCCGTCGGGGAACTCGAAGTCGTAGTAGAAGCCGTTGTCGATCGATGGGCCGATCGTCACCTTGACGCCGGGGTAGAGCTCGGTCACCGCCTCGGCCATCACGTGGGCGGCGTCGTGGCGGATCAGCTCCAGCGCCTCGGGGTCGCGTTCGGTGAGGATCGCCACCTCCGCCCCGGCCTCCGGCAGCGGCGCGTCGAGATCTTGTAGGTCACCGTCAACCTTGATCGCCAGCGCGGCCTTGGCGAGCCCCGGCCCGATCGCCGCGGCGGCGTCGGCGCCGGTGGCGCCCGCGGGCAGCTCGAGCGGCGTGCCGTCAGGGAGCTTGACGACGATCTTGTCCGTTGCGGCCTCCACGAAACGCCATGGTACGTGGCTGCCCCCGCCAGGCGTTGCGCCGGTGTGTCCGCGCCGCGTGGGCGGCTCAGCGGGCGGGGCCCTGGCGGGCCTGGCGGACGGCGATCAGCGGGCAGACGCTCTGCTTCGCGATCGGGCCCGTCACTTCCCAGAGCACGTAGGGCTTGGTGACCTTCTTCACGCGTAGGCCGGCGAAGGGAGGCTTGTGCCGGGAGCCCTCGGTGATGACGAAGCGGACCCCCTTCGGCGGCGCCCCTTCGGCTTCGGCGCGGGTCTCGATGCAGACCCGGCCGCCACGCAGCTCCCAGGCGACGTAGTTGGTGCCGTGGTCGTCTTCGATCAGTTCGGGCGAGGCGAGGTAGACCGTCGAGTCGTTCTCGACCAGCGGCCGCAGCCCGGTGAGCGCGGGCGAGTACGTCCCCGGGCCGACCGGCGCGTTGGCGAGCGCGAGCGCCGAACAGAGCCCGGCCGCGGCGAAGAAGACGAGGCAGGCGGCCGTGGCGAGCATCCCGCCTCGGTCAGCTGTTCCTTCTGCCGACCCCTCCGGCAAAAGGAACGGCTGCGCGTCGCCCTCCCCCTCGTCCGCTGTTCCTTTTGGACCCCTGGCGTCCATAAGGAACAACTGGGCGCGGTGGGTCAGCGGCAGGAGGATCGTCAGGGCGCAGAGGGGGGCGGCGATCTCGATCGCCTTCGCCGCGGTGTAGGCGGTGCCGCCGACGCGGGCGGCGAGGTAGGCGACCGCGGCGACGAAGAGGCCCGACAGGACGACGGTCTCGCGGCGGCGCGCACAGCGCCAGACGCCGTAGATGAGGAGGACGCTCGCGAAGGCCGCGCCGAGGTAGTAGGCGGCGGCGGGGACCGCACCGTCCCCGGGAGCCAGCCGGAAGTCCCCGGACGGCCAGATCCCGAGCGCCTCGAACGGCGAGACCTGGCCGAAGAGGTTGCCGAGGCCGGGGCCGTTGGGGTCGAAGGTTTCGAACTTATGGAAGTCGATCATCCGCCCGATCTCCGGGGCGATGAGGACGACCAGGACACCAACGGCGATAAAGACCGGCCTGGCGACCGCGGGTCCTGTCGCCCCGATCACCCCCACCGTGCTCGGCTTCGCCTCCGCGCGGCGGGGGGCCCCCATCGGGGCGCCACCCGCGGATGGGGCGCTCGCTCCGAGACGAGCAAGGGCGAGCTCCGCGATCGCCCAGATGACCGCGGTCCCCAGCAGCCATAGGAGCCCTGGGAAGCTGTAGGTGTAGACCGCTCCCATTGCGATGAGAGCTGCGGGGGCGAAGTGGAGGGGCGAGTCGGTCGGTTCGCGGACGCTCTCGCGCAGGAAGAGCACGAAACCGAGGAGGAAGAACGCCAGCATCACCTCCTTGAAGGCGCCCTGGGCGAAGTAGGAGGCGAAAACATAGGCGAGGCCGACGAGGAGCGCGGCCGCGGTGCGGGGCAGCGCGCGCAGGTCGCGGAAGGCGGCGAGCGCGCTCAGCGGCGCCAGCACGGCGACCGCCACGGTCAGCCCGCTGAAGCCCTTCACCAGGCCGATGTCGAGACCCTTGTTGAGGGCGACGACGATCGAGTGCGGGCCGAGCGGATAGCCCTGATGGATCAGCTGGCCGGAGTGGCCCTTGGCGAGCTGGTCGGCGGCCAGGAGGTGCTGGGACATGTCCGGGTTGAAGCTCGTGCCGAGGATTCCGAAGTGGCCTTCGACGATGAACGGCAGCGAGGCGCCGAGCGCGGCGAGGACGAAGACCGGCCAGCCCTGCGCGAAGGGCTCGCGCCATACCCCGCGCCCCTGCAGGTATGCGAGCGAGACGGCGACCATCGCCAGGACGACGATCGCCGAGATCGATCCGTGGCCGGGCAGGCGCACCGTCCCCCAGCAGACCGCGGAGAGGATCGCCAGGCCGACCGGGGCCGACGTCCACGACCAGCCGGAGCGCCCGCAGAGGACGATGACTGCCTGGCCGATCGCCGGCGAGGCGACGCACACGGCGAGGGCGGCTGCGTAGGTCCCGATCACGAAACCGCGAGCCTAGACTGCGAAGGCGATGGCATTCGCCCCGCCCGCCCGGCACCTCTTACGCGCCAAGGACCTCGCCGATGCGCGCTACGCGGAGCCGCTCGGGGTCGAGGAGATGGCCGCCGCGGCGGGGCTCTCGCGCGCCCACTTCAGCCGCGAGTTCCGCCGCGCCTTCGGCGAGTCCCCGCACTCCTACCTGCTGACCCGCCGGCTTGAGCGCGCCGCGGCGCTGCTGCGCAACACCGACCGCCCCGTCGCCGAGATCTGCCTCGACGTCGGCCTCACCAGCGTCGGCTCCTTCACCACGAGCTTCAAACGGAACTTCGGCAAGACGCCGACTGCCTACCGCGCGTCGTTCCCGCCCGCCTCCGCCTTCGCCGTCCTCCCCGGCTGCGTCGTCCGCAACTACGCCCGGCCGCGAAAGCGCACGTTTCGAGAAGACAGACCGCCGACCGGCTCCTAGAGTCGACTCACAGTCGATTTCGAAACGAAAAACAGGAGGACGAGATGAAGATCGGGAGCGCGCAGTTGTGGGTGCAGGACCAGGAGGAGGCGCTGAAGTTCTGGACCGAGAAGGTGGGCTTCGAGGTCCGTTCCGACGTGACGATGCCGGAGATGGGCGACTTCCGCTGGCTCACCGTGAGCCCGCCCGGCCAGGAGGATGTCTCGATCGTCCTGATGGCGGTGCCGGGCGAGCCGATGATCGACCCGACCACCCAGGGCCAGATCCGCGACCTCGCCGCGAAGGGCTTCGCCGGGACGGTGTTCCTCGTCACCGATGACTGCCGCGCCGACTACGAGCGGCTGACCGCCAACGGGGTCGAGTTCACCGAAACGCCGGAAGATCGCCCCTACGGGATCGACGCGGGCTTCCGCGATCCCTCCGGGAACGCGATCCGGCTGACCCAGGTGGCGATGAGCTTCAACGCCTAGGGAGTGACTCCTGGCCGGAGAGGGCTTCCGAGAGCCGCGGATTCCGGGCCGACCCCCTACTGGC
>JBOGYZ010000231.1:0-18484 GCA_050697015.1 Solirubrobacterales bacterium | reverse complement strand
GCCATGAGACGCCCAGGACCCACTTAGGACTGCCGCAACCCGCCGGAACAACGCCTGAAACGAGCCCTAGCGCGAGACCAACAGCGAGGCGCCGATGGCGCCACCCAGATCGCCGAGGGTGGCGACCTTCACGGCCGGCATCGTCTCGAAGAAGACGTGCTTGCGCATCTCGTCGAGGAGCGGCTCCATGTAGCGCTCGCCGAAGCGGATGCCGAGGCCGCCGCCGATCAGGATCGCCTCCGGGTCCAGGAGGTTGATCGCCGAGGCGACCCCGGTGCCGAGGGCCTCGATCGCGCGGTCGATCAGCTCGATCGCGAGCTTGTCGTCGTGATCGAGGGCGCGCTCCCAGATGCCGCTGGTGAGCCGCGGTTTGTCGTGTTTCTCCATCAGCTTGAAAAGGTCGGTCTTCTCGCCGTCCTCCTGACGGCGACGCGCCTCGGCTTCCATCGCCAGGCGCCCGGCGTAGGCCTCCATGCAGCCGCGCCGTCCGCAGGGGCATTTGGCGCCGCCCCGTTTGATCACCATGTGGCCGATCTCCCCGGCCGCGCCGCGGCCGAGCCAGGGTTTGCCGCCGAGGATCAGCCCGCCGCCGACCCCGGTTCCCCAGAAGACGCCGATCAGGCTGTCGAACTCTTTGCCCGCGCCGAGGTGGAACTCGGCTTCGGTCGCGACCTGGACGTCGTTGCCGATCCTCACCTTCGTCCCGAGGTCTTTTTCGAGCGCCTCGCCCAGCTTGAAGGTCCCGTCCCAATCGGGCAGATTGCGGGCGCTGGAGACGGTGCCGGCCTTCTCGTCGACGTCACCCGGGGAGCCGACCCCGACGCCCTGCAGCGCGGAGCTCTCGACCCCTGCCGCCTTGGCCGCCTCGACCAGCGCCTCGACCATCGCCGCGGCGACGTCCTTCGGCCCGCCCTCGGTCGGCGTCGGCCGCCGCGCTTCGCCCTTGACCTCTCCCGCGGCGTCGATCACCGCGGTCTGGATCTTGGTGCCGCCGAGGTCGATGCCGCCGCGCAGGTCACTCATAGGGCGCAAGTCTATGTACGGTGCGCGGATGGCGCAGACGGGGTGGCGGATCTGGTGGGCGAAGCGGCGCTGGTACGAGCGCAACCACCGGCTCTCGCGTCGCCTGCGCATCGACCGGCACGCCGCCCGCGGCGGCTTCTTCGTCCGCTATCCGGTCGAGGGTGAGATCCTCGAGGCGCTCGACGAGGGGCGCCTGCGCATCGGCGAAGGGACGCTGCTCGAGCCCGGCTGCTGGCTGACGCTCGCCCCCGACGCCGAGATCGAGATCGGCGAGGGCTGCTTCCTCAACCGCGGCACGATGATCGCCGCGCAGAAGAGCGTGAAGATCGGCGACCACACGATGTTCGCCAACGGCTGCTTCATCGGCGACGCCGAGCACCGCTTCGACGACCCCGAGCTGCCGATCACCTGGCAGGGCTTCACCTCCAAGGGCCCGGTCGAGATCGGCGCCAACTGCTGGTTCGGCGTCAACTGCGCGGTGACCAGCGGCGTGACCGTGGGGGAGCGCTGCGTGGTCGGCTCCAACTCGGTCGTCAACCGCGACCTCCCCGCGCGGACGATCTGCGCGGGGGTCCCGGCGAAGCCGATCAAGCCGATCGCCTACCGCGCTCCTGGCGTAGGCGACGGCGAGGGAGACGCACACGCTCAGGAGCCTTGAGGCTCGGCCTCGAAGCGCTCGCGCGGGGTGCCGAACGCCTTCGCCAGCAGGATCGACATCTCGTAGAGGACGACCAGCGGGGCCATCTCCAGCAGCATCGAGATCGGGTCGACGCCGGGCAGGGCTGCCGCCACGACCGCACACACCAAGTAGGCATAACGCCGGTTCTTCGTCAGCTGTTCGACCTTCACGATCCCGAGGCGCGTCACCGCGAGGATCGCGACCGGGACCTGGAACACGATGCCGGTGGCGAGCAGGGTCATCGAGAAGAAGCCGTAGTACTCCTTCGCCTGCACCTGGACGTTGAATTGCGAGTCGTTGAAGTTGAGGAGGAACTTGGCGGCGGCGGGGAGGACGAGGAAGTAGCCGAACGCGACGCCGGAGATGAAGAGGACCGGGATCATCAGCAGCATCGGCACGATGAGGCGCTGCTGCTGCTTCGAGAATGCCGGTAGGACGTAGGCGTAGAGCTGGTAGAGCACGAACGGCAGCGCCAGGATGATCGCCGCGTAGGCGCTGACCGTCAGCGTGGTCGTGAAGGGCTCGGTGACGCCGAAGGTGATCAGTTTTTCGTGACCCGCCGGGAGCGGGATCGCCGCCAGTTCGAGCAGCAGGTGGTTCTGCCAGAAGCAGAGGACGAGGGCGGCGCCGAAGATCGCGATGCAGACGACCAGCCGTGCGCGCAGCTCGTCGAGGTGCTCGACGAGGCTCATCTGGTCCTCAAATGAGGCGGGTCTGATGCGGCGCACGGCTGGTCTCCTGGGGGTGGCGTGGGGAACGGTCTGGTTACTGGTGGCTAGGCGTGGGTGTGGGTGTGGGTTCGACCCGGTGCGAGGTGACCGGAGTGCGGTGCGCCGCGACCGGGGCGGACTCGATCCGAGTCGCCTCGTCGCTCTCACCCGTGACCGAGCCTTTGAACTCGCGGATCCCCTTGCCGAGCGAGTGCCCGAGATCGGGCAGCTTTTTCGGCCCGAACACGACGAGCGCCACGATCAGGACGAGGATGATCTCCAGAGGGCCTACGTTGGGCATCATCCGACGAGGAAGCCGGTGCCTTCGACGGCCTTGAGGATTTCGGCCGCGGTGGCGGTCGTCTGGAACGGACCCTTTTCCGGCGAGATGCTGGTCGGGGCGGCCTTGACGAGCAGACCGGCGACCGACGCGTGACGCGCCTCGACGGCCCAGATCGACAGGGCGGCGGTGATGTAGGCGGGGCTGCTGATGTTCAGGGCCTGACCGCCGTACGCCTTGACGCCGGTGTTCTCCAGCACCATCGAGGTGGGGAGCCATTTGGCCTTGCTGGTGGCGTCGCCGAAGTCGACCTTCGGGGCACCGACCGCCTTTGAGCCGAGCGCCTTCTTGAGGAACGCGACGTGGGCGTTCTCGTCGGCGGTGACCGCCTTGAGGAAGGCGGACTCCTGCGAGCCGCTCGCGACGTTGTTCTTGGTCGCCTCGTTGTAGAACGCCGCCTCGAGGTACTCGAGGGTCAGCGCGTAGTTGAGGATCCCGATGTCGCCCTTGCCGAATTTCGCCGGCGGACGGCCCTTGCCCTTGGCGGCGGCAGCGCCGGCCGGGGTGAGGGCGGCGAGCAGGGCGCCGGAGCCCATCACCGCAGCGCCGCCGAGACCCGCCTTTTTCAGGAACGAACGGCGGCTGTCGCCCTCGTCGAGCGCCTCGACCGCGTTGTGATGCGTTTCTGCGAGGGCCTCGCTCTGATCGAACTGGCCCAAGACCTTGTGCGAACTCATTCTCAGTCCTCCTGTGGGGGTGTTGGAACCGCTGTTGGGTGTCCTTGCGAGAGGGCTGCGGGAACGGATCAAAATTCCTGCGAATCGGCTTTCCCATGCGCTGTGTAACGAAAGGCGGGCAGGTGCCTATAATTCGCCTACGGCCGTGACCCCTGGAGGCATGGACCTGATGAAACTGGAATCACCTTCCCCCGGCGACACCGTCACCACCAGCGCTGCCGCCCGCGTCGTGCGCGGGATCGATGAGCTGCGCGCCGCCCTGGCCCCGGCCCGGCGGGAAGGCCGTGCGATCGGCCTCGTCGCGACCATGGGCTTCCTGCACGAGGGCCACATCTCGCTGCTTGGCGCCGCCCGCGCCGAGAACGACGTGGTCGTGATGAGCCTCTTCGTCAACCCGACCCAGTTCGGCCCGAACGAGGACCTCGACCGTTATCCACGCGACGAGGAGCGCGATCTGCGGCTGGCGGCCAAGGCGGGCGTCGATCTCGTCTTCGCCCCCGATGTCGCCGAGCTCTATCCCGACGGCGCCGCCACCGCGGTCGAGGTGACCGGCGGCCTCACCTCGGTCCTCGACGGCGACCCCGGGCGCCGCGGCCCCGGCCACTTCCACGGCGTCACCACGATCGTCGCCAAGCTCTTCAACATCGTCGGCCCCGACGTCGCCTACTTCGGGCAGAAGGACGCCCAGCAGGCGGCGGTGATCAAGCGGATGGTGCGCGATCTGAACTTCCCCGTGCGGGTCGAGGTGATGCCGATCGTGCGCGAGGAGGACGGGCTGGCGATGAGCAGTCGCAACGTCTACCTCGAGCCCGACGACCGCGCCCGCGCCGTCGCCATCTCGCGCGCCCTCGCCGCCTGCGAGCAGCAGACGATCACGCGCGGCTCGCTCGAGGCGGGACTCGAGGCGGCTCGGATCGAACTCGCCGCCGTAAATCTCGAGACCGAATATTTAGAGGCCCGCGATGCTGAGACCCTCGAGCGGGTCGAAGGCCTGACCGGCCGTCCGATCTTGATCGCCGTCGCCGCCAAGGTCGGCGGCGCCCGCCTCATCGACAACGTCGTCATCGACCCGCCCCTGGGCGCCACCAAGTAAGGAGATCCCAAACCGTGCAGAGGCAGATGCTGAAGTCGAAGATCCACCGCGCGACGGTGACCGACTGCGACGTCGACTACATCGGCTCGATCACGATCGACACCGAGCTGATGGCGGGCGCCGAGCTGCTGACCAACGAGCAGGTCCACGTCTGGGACGTCGACAACGGCGAGCGCTTCGTCACCTACGCCATCGACGGCGAGCCTGGTTCCGGCGCGATGCAGGTGAACGGCGCCGCCGCCCACCTGGTCGAGCCCGGCCACCTGATCATCGTCGCCTCTTTCGGCGCCTACGACGAGGCCGACCTGGAGAGTTACGCGCCGGTCGTCGTCCACGTCGACGCCGACAACAAGCCAATCGCAATCGACGACCGTCCGGAGGTGTTGATCGCATGAGCTCAGGAGTCCGTTCGCACACCGTCCCGCAGGCCGATCGCGTCGCGGTGACCCTGCCCCTCCTCGCCGAGATGAAGGAGAACGGCGAACCGATCGTGATGGTCACGGCCTACGACTTCCCCTCGGCGACGGTCGCCGAGGCGGCGGGCGTCGACCTCGTCCTGGTCGGCGATTCGGCCGCCAACGTGGTGCTCGGCTACGACCGCACCGACCTCGTCTCGATGGACGAGATGATCATGCTCGGCAAAGCGGTGCGGCGCGGGCTCCGCACGCCGATGATGGTCGCCGACATGCCGATGGGCAGCTACGAGGCGAGTGACGAACTGGCCGTGATCAGCGCCCAACGCCTGATCAAGGAGACCGGGGCGCAGACCGTGAAGCTCGAGGCGGGCGGTGTCTCCACCCAGCGCGCCAAGGCGATCGTCGCCGCAGGCATCCCGGTGATGGGCCACCTCGGCCTCACCCCGCAGACCGCGACCGCGCTCGGCGGCTACAAGGCGCAGGGCAAGTCGGCGAAGGCGGCGATCCGGATGTACGAGGACGCCTTCGCGCTGCAGGAGGCCGGCTGCTTCGCGATCGTCTTCGAGGCCGTCCCGGCGGAGATCGCGTCGACCATCGCCGAGCGCCTCGACGTCATCACGATCGGCATCGGCGCCGGCGCCGGCACCTCCGGCCAGGTCCTCGTCTTCCACGACTTGCTCGGCATCACCACCGGCCACATGGCGAAATTCGTGAAGCAGTACGCCGACGTGCACGCCGAGATGACCGCCGCCGTCGGCCGTTATGCCGAGGAGGTGCGCGGCGGCTCCTTCCCGGGCCCCGAGCACGCCTACGCGATCGACGACGAGGAGCTCGCCGAATTCCGCCGCCACGTCGACAGCGAGGCGCTGGCCTCGGCCAAGGCGTGGGAGTGGGAGCCGCTCAGCTAGCGGATGGTCTGGAGTACGGCCTGGCTGTGGTGATTCCGAGGCCGTACTTCGGGCGCTGCGGCCGCAGCGCTCTGGGCAACGATCCCGAGCAGGTGTAGTCGCGGCAGAGGCCCGCGTCGACCCCCGGGCCGGTGAGTGGAGTCTCGCCGGTCGCGGGGAAGTCGATCGCGAGGTCGCCGCTCAGCGTCGCGGTCGCCCGTGACGGCGCTTCGATCGTCGCCGAGCCGGAGAAGGGCGCCGGCGGTTCGAAGGTCATGGTCGCGGGTAGCGCCGCGGTCAGGTCGGGGATGGCGAGCGGCGCCGGGGCCGGGACGCCGATCGTTTCGAGGATGTCGACCGACCCTTCCCGATGCTCGCTCGTGGCGGTGTAGGTGCTGCTCGCGGGGAAGTTGTCCACCGCCGGTTCGGTGACGGCGTCGAAGAAGGTCGAGCCGGAAGGCTTCCCGGCGACGGCATCAAGTACGCCTTCGAGTTCGATCGAGGATGAGTCCTTGGGCGCGGACGAGATTCGGCAGACCCAGCTGACGAAGCGGGTGACGGAACCCCTGAGCCTGTGCGCCTTGAAGCTGGTGAAGCCGTTGGCGCCGTGGAAGGAGAGCGGGCCGACGAAATGGCCGATTTCGGCGATCATCGGGTCGCCGACGCAGCCCTTCGGTGCCTTCTGTTCCTGAACCTTTTCCGGGACGAAGCGCGCCCTCAGGTGCCCGGCCTTGCCGAAGTCCGCGTCCAGGTCGTCCCCGGGCCCGGCTTCGCGCTCGCCGCGCCCGGCAGCAGCACCATCGCGGCGAGAGCCGCGGCGACGAAGGCCGGCGCGATCCTCCTCATTCCCAGCCCATTTTCTGAAGGAGACTCTGGGCGGAGGGGGAATCGAAGTGCCCGCAGGCGGTCCCCTCGCACATCGACGCGTGGGTGCCGGGCCCGGCCAGCCGCACCTGCCCGAAGCCCGGGTAGGGCGATCTTCAGGTCACCGGTCCAGGTCGGGGGCTTCTTGGGGTGGCGGCGGAAGGTCCCCGATCCCGAGAACGGGGCGGGCGGCTTCAGGACCGCTTCGCTTGCCGGCTTCTTGCGGTTCGGGACGAGGAAGGTAGAGCCCTTGCCGAACAGGTAGGCGGTGATGCTGCTCTCGTCGATCCGACCGCGGTGCCAGTCGCCGAAGACCGTGATATTGGTGATGGCGAACGCCTTGCCCTGCTTGTCCCTCAGCGCCGCTTTCTGCGCGGTGAGAGTCACGTGGCCTCCGCGGGCCTTCGCTGAGAGCCCGACCGACAGGACTTCGACTTCGGCTTCTTCTTCTGCCTTTTCGGCTTCTTCGGCTTCTTCCGTGCCTTCGACGGCTTCGAGTTCGTGCTTGAGCTTCTTCAGGTTCGGGGGCGGGGCGGTCCGACACGTCAACGCCGGGGTGCGGATGATCGCTCCGGTCGCGCGGTGCGCGTGGACCTCGGTGTAGCCGGCCTCGCCGTGAAATGCGGTCACGCCGACGAAGTGGCCCTGTTCGATCACGGTCTTGGGGCCGTGGCAGCCCTTGGGCGGCTTTTCGCGATGGACCTTCGCGGGGACGAACCGAACGTCGATACGCCCGAGCTTCCCGAGACTGTCGCCGCGAGCAGGGCGATGGGTGCCTTGGCCTTCATGAGTGCGACTTCGGGTCGAAGACGGCCACGATCACGTTGCTGGGGGCTTCGAGGATGGGCTGTAGGCCTTTCGGCAGCGTTTTCGTGCAGTTCGACGAACCATTGCAGAGGCCCGCGTCGATGCCGCCGCCGATCAGCGGCACCTTTCCTAGGCCGGGCAGTTCGATCGACAGATCGCCGGTCCAGCTCGCGGTCTTCGGACTCTCGAGGTGGAAAGTGGCCGAACCGGAGAACGGCGCCGGCGGCGTGACCGTCGCTTCAGCGAGCGGTTCGGCGAGATTCGGCGCTTGGAAATCGGTCGCGGCTTCGCCTTCGAGATCGAAGAAGAACGCGCTGTAGTTGACGGAGAAGTCACCGACCTTCCCCCCGTCGACCGAGGCCTGGAAGGTCGTCTGCCCAGGCTCGGACTTCCTCGTCGGGTCTTCGCGACGAGCTTGGAACAGGACGTTCGCGTGTTCGTCACCGGCGACCAGATGGAATTCGTTTCGTTCCTGTTCCTTCTCTTCCCTGATTTCGCGCTTCGATTCGTGCCAAAGCCCGGGGGAGACCTTGCAGACCCCCGCCGCCTGGCGCGTCACGGTGCCGCGCGCCCGATGAGCGTGGACGACGGTGTAGGCCCCTTCGCCGCGGAAGTTGAAGGAGCCGACGAAGTAGCCCTTTTCGATCCTGGTGGGATCGCCTTCGCATTCGGGCGTGAGCTTCCTCGATTCGGTCGAGGTCGGGACAAAGCGGCCGCGGAATTGGCCGAGCCGTCCGATCCTCGCGTACAGCTCGCTGCCGTCGAAGGTGTCTCGGCGATGGCGGGCGAACGAGGAATAGTTGACGGTCAGGACGCCGCTCTTCGATGCCCACCGGGATGCGTTGAGGAATACGCCGCGCGCGCCGAAGGTGAACAGCTCGACCCGGAACCCGTGCGTGCCGCGCAGGCGGAGTTCGGCCGAGACAGAGGCCTTCTGCTTGATCTGGCGGGGTTTGGCGGCGGACGCACCCGCGGGGGCCGCAAGCGCGGCCACGATCACCGTGGCCGCCAGGAACGCGGCGATCGTCTTTGCCCTCACAAGGGCAGAGTATTTATTTCTTACTTCGCGGGCTGGCTGCGCGGCACCCGGGCCTGACGGGTGGGGGAGAGCCCGGCCACTTTGAGGGCCGACGGCTCGAAAAGCCGGAAACGCAGCTGACTGCTGACGCCGTCGCTCTCCTTACAGCGGGGGCAATCGCCTGCGGCGGCGGCGACGGTGGCGTTGAACCTGCTTTCGCATCGCTCGCAAAAGAACACGTGGGGACATCCTTTGGTCGGTGGCGAGACTTGTCCGGAGGGTGGAATGAGACTAGTCCCCTTTGGCCGTAGCGTCGAAACTTTTTAAGTATGAAAAAGGGGGCGCGTCGTCCAGCGCTAAGCCGACGCACCCCTTTGCGGTCCTAGACCGACTTGTGAACCGATGCGGCCGGCATCGCGGAAACGATCGTGGTGAGATTCATGCGGCACCTCCTTTCGCATTGGAGAGTCGCCCCTCTGACCTGACATCAGGTCGGCGGCGAGCTATTGGGTGAATCAATTCACCCATAAACTCGCGCCGAACGCTCGAATCTTGCTTAGTATGCGAGCCATTCCCGTCAAACGAGAGGAACAGGAAAGGCAATGAATCCCGCGCAGCAAGAGAAGACAGCGACCCAGGCGGAGTCGCTGGCGGCGATCGTCTCGCACCCCCTGCGCCGTCGCATCTGGGACGCGATCACCGAACACCCCATCAGCCCCCGTGAGCTCGCGGACCAGTTGCACGAGCCGGTCAACGATGTCGCCTACCACGCCAGAAAGCTGCGCGACCTCGGCATGATCGAGCCGGCCGGAACGCGCCCGGTTCGCGGGGCGACCCAGCACTTCTACCGAGCCGTGAGACGACCCCACCTCAGCAACGAGGAGGTCGAGTCGTTGACTCCCGCGCAGTCCGCCGCCGACGCCACCCACATCCTTCAGCGCGAGCTTGCCGATGCCGCCTCGTCGCTCGAAGCCGGGAAGATGGTGGAGCGGCCGGAGCACTACCTCTTTCGCTATCCGGCGACGCTCGATGAGGAGGGCTGGCAGGAATTCCACTCGATCTTCGCCGACGCGGCCAAGCGTCTCTATGAAGCGGAGGCGCGCAGCGTCGAACGGCGGGCCGGGAAAGGCGAGGAGTCCGAGCCGGTCTCGGTCGTCGCTCACCTGAACCTCTTCGAGCGGGGGTAGGCCGCCTAGTCCGAGCGTCGGCGGCGGAGGACCGCCTCGACCTCGTAGGGCCTGAGGACGACCAGCGGACTGCGGATCCCCTTACGGTTCGCCTCGCGGATCTCGGCGTTGATCGCCTCGACGATCTCCCGTGCCTTGGCCTCCGATCGGGCCTCCGACGCGAGCGCGAGCGCGTCCTCGGCCCGTTTCTTCAGCGCCAGCGAAGGGGGCGTGTAGGAGAGTCCCTCGTCCGGAGCTTGTTCTTGATCCACCAATTCTCGTCCTGCGGCCTGCTCGGGTCCGCCAGCGGCTTGCCGGCGCCCGGCAGGTCGTCGAACTCACCCTGCTTCTCCGCCTCACGGACCTGCCTGTCGATCGAGCTTTCCCAGCCGACGTTGGCGGCCTGCGCTCCGTCATGGCCACATTCTGATCAAGCCCGCCCATCGGCCGACCGTCGATCCGCCGAATTTGGCAGCCGAGAGCCAGGACGGCGAACCCTCTTGGCGCTCTGTCCAAATGACGGCCCGGGTGTCTCTACACTTGTCTCATGGCGGTTGCGGTCAAGAAGCTTGATCTTCATGTTGGCGAACTGGTCGAAATCGACGGTCAGCGTTACGAGGTTGTTCCCTCGCGTGATGGTGGTGGCCTAGCGCTTGAGCCGCCGATCACGCCGGTTTCGGAGCTGTACCGCGAACGGGGTTGGAAGCCGGCGTCGGCGGACGAGTTTGAGCGGATCGCCGGGGACCTTCCGATCGTCGACGACGAGGGCTAGCAGTTCTTCCAATCCACGGGCGAGGGCCCCGAACGGGTCAGCGTGAACGTTGGGGAGGGTGCGACCTATGCCTAATGCCCAACGACTGAGCGCCGCCGATGTCCCGGTCCACTTCGGCGAACGAGAGTGGCGTGAGGAGGTCGAACGGTTCCGGGACAAATCGTCGGCGCGGACCCAGGCCGAACGCTCGGCGGCAGGGTGCGTCCGAGGCACCTTTCGCCTTCGTGTTTCAGTTGGCTCAAGATCCGGACGGCGACCTCGTTTGGAACTTCATCGCCTTCGGAGAGCGTCACCCCGATAACCGCGTGACTCGCACGGTCTATGAACGCGCCCATCGGCGCTTGCACGGGCGTTATCCGTGACGCCAGCGTCGCTCTCCAGCACGCCCAGGGCAACTCAATGTACGGAGATTCCCGCGAGTCGCTCGACCTCGTCGGTCGAGAATTTGGCAGCCTAGAGCCAGGATGGCGACCACTCGCAGACAGCCGTAAGCCCTTATGCCCATTTACGAGTTCGAGTGCGAGGAGTGCGGGGCGGGCTTCGAGGAGCTGGTCGCGGCGGGGACCGAGGCGGTCGCCTGTCCCGAGTGCGGGTCGGAGCGATCTCGGCGGCTGATCTCGGCGGTCTCGCCGCCCGGTAGGACGCCGCGGGGGGCGGGGGTGCGCTCCGATGAATCGCGGCGGCGGGAGAAAGTGGCGGCGCGGGAGGATCGGATCACCGAGTCGCGCAAGCGGCGGGCGGCGGGGGAGAAGCCGTGAGCGCGACGGATGCGGCGGCGCGGCGCGAGGAGCTCGTCGCGCTCTACAAAGAAGTCTCGAAGTGCACGAAATGCCCGCTGCACGAGACGCGGACGAAGACCGTCTTCGGGGCGGGCAACGCGGACGCCGACCTGATGTTCGTCGGCGAGGCGCCAGGCGCGGAAGAGGACCGCCAGGGCCTGCCCTTCGTCGGGCGCGCCGGGCAGCTGCTGAACGAGCTGCTGGTGGAGATCGGGCTCTCGCGCGAGGACGTCTTCATCTGCAATGTCCTGAAGTCACGGCCGCCGAACAACCGCGACCCGCAGCCGACCGAGATCGCCGCCTGCGAGCCCTACCTCTTCGAGCAGGTGCGGCTGATCCAGCCGCGCGTCGTCTGCACGCTCGGGAACTTCGCCACCAAGCTCCTGACCGGTAACCCGACTGGGATCACGCGCGTCCGCGGCAACCCGCAGACGCACGAGCTCGGCGGCCGCACCGTCCACCTGCTGCCGCTGTTCCACCCGGCGGCGGCGCTGCGCACGCCGGCGGTGAAGGAACAGCTTCGTGGCGACTTCGCGACGATCCCGGCGCTGATCCAGCAGGCGCTGCCAGAGCCGATGCCGAGCGCCTCGGAGATCGCCGCCGAGATGGCCACCGAGGACGAGGACCCGCCGCCGCCCGCCGACCAGCTCGGCTTCTTCGGCGGCGCGGACACCGGATGAGCGACCGGCGCACCGAAACGCGCTCGGCGGCGGAGACCGAAGCGGTCGGCGCCCGCCTCGCGGAGCGGCTCGGCCCCGGCGACGTGGTGATCGTCACCGGCGATCTCGGGGCGGGGAAGACGACCCTGATCCGCGGCGCCGCCCGCGCGCTCGGCGTCGTCGAACCGGTCACCTCGCCGACCTTCACGATCGGCCGGCGCTACACCGGCGGCCGCCTGCCGATCTCCCACCTCGACCTCTACCGGCTGGAGGACATGGAGGGCGAGGACCCGGCCCTGCTCGACGACTACCTCGGCGGCGACGGCGTCGCCTTCGTCGAGTGGCCCGCTGCCGGTGCCGAGCGCCTCGGCCGCCCCGCCCTCGAGGTCCGCCTCGAACACGCCGGCGAGGAGCGCCGCACGATCGAGGTCGTCGGGTGAGGTAGGGGGTGGGTTCGGGGGCGTCGCCGGCTGACGCCCGGGGTAAAGGAAGGGCGTCTCGTCCACGGCCCGGGCAGGCATTGGCCGTGGCCGAGACGGCCAGGATTGTGCGAGCGATAAGGGTTCGTGACGGGTGAGCGACGCAGGCGCCCCGGGAGCGTCACGTGAGGGCCACGGATCCGTCAACCGATGTCCCACGCCGTCACAGAGATGCCGGGAACGTCACCCTTCCGCGCGCCGTCTTCATGCGTCGGCCCGGTGAGTTCGCACTTTCCCGCGCATAGCGCGGAGAACTGCGAACTCATCCTCTGCGGGGGCTCTCTTTCATGCACAAGGCTCACGGAAGCCCAACCTTCGTGCCGTCCTTGTGCCGGATGTTTTACGGACCCCTCACGTCCCGGGCGTCTCGTGGCGGCCACAGCCTGCCAGGGTCGCCATGAGAGGCCCGGGACGCACCTCGGACGGGCGGAGCGCGCTCAGGGGGAGCCCGCACGACCGGGATCCCCGCCGAAGGCGTTCAGGCTCGTTCGTTACCCTCCGCCGCACCGCACCCGGGATCCCTGGAAGGGGTTACGGATGCAACCTTGAAGGTTGAAAGCACGCACAGTCGAGACAGGAGGATGGTTCGAGGATGAAGAAGGGAATGCTGTCGGCGTTGGCACTGGTCGCCCTGGCTACCGGGATGCTGGTCGGCGTCTCCTCGTCCTCGGCGGAGGCCCCGACGCCGGCGAAGGCGCCCAGCTCGGGCCCCGCGTTCAAGCACTACATCGCCTGCGGGCTGTCGCGGAAAGCGAAACCGGCGACGGTCTGTCCGGTCGGCAGCAAAAAGGGCGCGTTCTTCAAAAGCCTGAAGGCCGACGTGAAATACACGGTCTGCGTGAAGTTCCCGAAGAAAGAACATCTCTGCACCGAAAAACCGCAGGAAGCCGAACAGGGCACCCTCTACGTGAACAAGATCACCTCGACGACCGTGGGTCGCCATCAGGTCACCTGGTTCGTCAAGGGCACGAAAGTCGGCACCTCCGTCTTCCGCGTGAAATAGGGACGAGGGGGCGAACCTCCTGGTCGTCGTCGGCTTCGACACCGCGACCCCCGATACCGCCGCCTGCGCCTGGCGCGACGGGGAGGTCATCACCGAGGCGCACCTCGGGCTCTCCGAGCGCGGCCGGCCGCTGCACGCGACCGGGCTCCTCGCCGAGGTAGAGCGCTGCGCCGACGCGGCCGGAGGCTGGGAGGCGGTCGACCTGGTCGCGGTCGGGCTCGGGCCCGGCTCCTTCACCGGTCTGCGGGTCGGGATCGCGACGGCGAAAGGCCTGACCCTCAGCCTCGGCCTCCAGGGGCGCGGCGTCTCGACCCTCGACGCGCTCGGTGCCGGCATCGGCGCGGCGGGCGCGACCGGCGAGCGCCTCGCGGTTCTCGACGGCTACCGCGGCGAGGTCTTCGTCGCCCTCTACGACGTCGACGGCGCGAGGATCTGGGAGCCTGCGGTGATGCGGCCGGAGGAGCTCGCGGAGCGGCTTGCCCAGGTGTCCACGCCCCCGTCGGTCGGCGGTTCCGGGGCGATACGCTTTCGTCACGAGTTGGAAGGAGCCGGCGGCATCCGCATCGCGGACGACGCCGATCCCATCCACAAGGTCGCGGCGCGCCACATCTGCGCTCTGGCGGCGGCGGGGAAGGGCTCCGACTCGCTCGATCCGATCTACCTCAGACCTCCAGACGCGGAGCGTTGGCGTGAGCGAGATTCTTTCCAGCGAGCAGACTGAAAGCCGGACCGGCAAGGAGATCGAGGTGCGCCGGCTCGCCTACAGCGACCTGCCGAACGTGATCTCGATCGAGCGCCGCTCCTTCCCGACCCCATGGTCCCTGGCGATGTTCGTGCTGGAGCTCTCGAAGCCCAGTGGGATCTGCCTGGCGGCATCGCGCGGCGGCGAGCTCGCGGGCTACGTCGTCTGCTCCCGCTACGACCAGGTGTGGCATCTCATGAACGTCGCCGTGTCGCCCGACCACCGTGGGAGCGGCGTCGCCGGCGCACTCCTGCGCCGGCTTTTCGCGGAGGGCCGCAACCAGCTGCCGTTCACGCTCGAGGTCCGCGTCTCCAACCACCGCGCGATCGGCATGTACGAATACTTCGGCTTCCGCTCCGCCGGCGTCCGTCCCCGCTACTACCACGACAACAGCGAGGACGCGCTGATCATGTGGATGGACTGACGACCTGAGGACCCAGCCGTGCTGCTTGCCATAGAGACCTCCTGCGACGACACCTGTGCCGCCGTGCTCGACGGCGGGCGGATCCTGTCGAACGTGATCTCCTCGCAGGCCGCCGCCCACGCGGGCTTCGGCGGCGTCGTCCCCGAGGTCGCGGCGCGCCACCACCTGGAGCTGGCCGCGCCGGTCGTCGAGGCGGCGCTCGCCGAAGCGGGGATCTCCCTGGACGACGTCGAGGCGGTCGCCGCGACTGCCGGGCCAGGATTGATCGGCGCGCTGCTGGTCGGGATCTCGACCGCGAAGGCCATCGCCGCGGCGCGCCGGCTGCCGCTGATCCCGGTCGACCACCTGCAGGGCCACGTCGCCGCCAACTTCCTCGAGCCGGAGCCGCTCGAGCCGCCCTTCCTCTGCCTGGTCGCCTCCGGCGGGCACACGCTGCTCGCCGCGGTCCGCGACCATGCCGGCCACGAGATCCTCGGGCAGACCCTCGACGACGCGGCGGGCGAGGCTTTCGACAAGGTGGCGCGTCTGCTCGGCCTCGGCTACCCCGGCGGGCCCGCGGTCCAGAAGGAGGCCGAGGGCGGTGACCCGGAAGCCTTCGAGATGCCGGTCGCGATGCAGCGCGATCCCGGCCTCGACTTCTCCTTCTCCGGCCTGAAGACCTCGGTCCTCTATCGCTGCCGTGAGCTCGGGGACGAGGGCGTCCAGGAACGCCGCGCCGACCTCGCCGCTTCCTTCCAGAAAGCGGTGGTCGACCAGCTCGTCGCCAAGCTCAAGCGGGCGCTGAAGAAGGGCAGTTGGGCGGCGGTCGCGCTGGGCGGCGGCGTCGCCGCCAACGGGCCGCTGCGCGCCGCGATCGCCGAGCTCTGCGAACGCCAGGGCGTCCGCCTGAAGCTCGTCCCGATCACCCTCTGCACCGACAACGCCGCGATGATCGGCTCCGCCGCCCGCTGGGCGCGCCCGGTCGCCTACCCGGACTACCTCGGCTACGACGCCTTCGCCACCGGCGAACGGATGGCGGCGTGAGCGAGGGCGACCGCGCGGTCGAGGTCGTCGTCTACTCGCGTCCGGGCTGTCATCTGTGCGAGGTGGCGATCGAGAAGATCGTCGCCCTGCACGGCGAGGGATACCGCTTCGAACTGCATGAGATCGACATCGAGAGCGACGACCTGCTGCTGCGCCGCCACCTGGAGAAGATTCCCGTGGTCGAGGTCGACGGGATCGTCGCCTCCGAGCTTGTCTACGACGACGCAGGCGTGCGCTCCAGGCTCGATACTGTGGGGGCATGGCCGACGTGATCGACGAGATCCAGGCAGCCGGGCTGCCGGTTGAAGGCGAGCGCCTCTCGCTCGGGGTCGCCGCGCGCCTCTCGCGCTACCTGCAGGTGCTGACGCAGGCGCGCAAGATGGGCCGCGAGACGATCTCCTCGCAGGAGCTCTCCGAGTACACCCACATCAATCCGACGCAGATCCGGCGCGATCTCTCCGGCTTTGGCAAGTTCGGCAAGCGCGGGGTCGGCTACAACGTCGACTCGCTGGTGTCGGAGATCCGCAAGATCCTGCGCACCGCGGGCCAGCACAACATCGCCCTCTTCGGCGCCGGCCACCTCGGCCAGGCGATCGCCTCCTCGGCGATCTTCGCCGACCACGGCTTCCAGGTCGTCGCCGTCTTCGACGTCGACGAGTCGAAGATCGGCACAGAGATCGGCGACGTCACCGTGCGACCGCTGGACGGGGAACTGGCGAAGGTGGTCGCCGACGAGGAGGTCGTGGTCGGGGTCCTCGCGGTCCCCGCCGCCGCCGCCCAGGGGGTCGCCGACCGGCTGGTCGAGGCGGGCGTGAAAATCATCTTCAACTACAGCGAGCAGCTGCTGCAGGTGCCGCCCGAGGTAACTGTCCACACTTCCAGTCCCGCCGTCGACCTGCTCTACGCGCTCTACTTCTACCTGGCCTAGCGCCGCCCACAGTGCTTTGACGCTCGATCTCGACGGCGCGCGCGAGCGATTCGAGGAGTCGACCGACTTCACCGTCGGCCTCGAGGAGGAGTTCGCGATCCTCGACCCGGTGTCGCTGGAGCTGGCGCACCGCTACGAGGACGTGAAGGCGCGCTGCGACGAGGACGAGGTGCTGGCCGAGGCGGCGGCGGGGGAGCTGATCGCCTCCGAGGTCGAGATCCGCTCGGGGCGCGGCGAGACCTTCGCCGAGGCAGTCGCCGCCCAGCAGGACCGCCGCGACCGGCTCTTCGCCCTGGTCGAGTCGATGGACCTGGCGCTGGGCGCGATGGGGACGCACCCGTGGGCGAACTACCTCGACCAGAGGATCATCGACACGCCCCACTACAGCCGGCTGCGCGAGGAACTCGGCTACGTCGCCCAACGCAACAACACCTGGAGCCTCCACGTCCACGTCGGGGTGCGCGGGGCGGACCGGGCGATCGCCGTCTGCGACCGGCTGCGGGAGCTGCTGCCGCCGCTCTTGGCGCTGTCGGCCAACTCGCCGTTCCTTGACCGCCGCGACAGCGGGCTGGCCTCGGTGCGCTCGGAGATCTTCACCCGCACCTTCCCGCGCTGCGGCGTGCCCTCGCCGTTCGTCGACTGGGCCACATACAAGCGCTTCGTCGAGCTGCTGCAACGGACGAACTCGGTGATCGAGTCGACCCAGCTCTGGTGGAGCGTGCGCCCGCATCACAGCTTCGGCACGGTCGAGGTGCGGATCTGTGACGCCCAGACACGTGGCGACGAGGCGAGCGCCCTGGCCGGGATGATCGTCGCCTGCGTCGCCCAGACCGCGATGGATCTCGACGAGCGCGGGGTGGAGGCGTGGGTGCCGCTGGCCGACCGCGAGGTCGAGGAGAACCTCTGGCGCGCGATCCGTTACGGCGCCGCCGGCAAGATGATCGACTTCCGGGCCGGGGCGGAGGTCGAGACGCGCGCCGTCTTCGAGCGGCTCCTCGCCTGGACCGAGCCCGCCCGCACGGGCCTCGGCCTCGACGTCCCGCTTCCGCCCGCCAACGGGTCCGAGCGGGCCCGCGCGGAGCTCGAGGCAGGTGCCTCGTTGGAGGACGTATACCGGGCCGCCGTCGCCGAGACGGCCCGCACGTACGCCCCCGGGCGCGTTGCCGGCTAGGGCCCCCACCGCCGTCTGAGAAAGGCGACAAAAGGGCCAGAGCGCTCAAGGCTCCGAGCGCTCATATAGGCTGCCGCGCGGGAAACACCACCTGAGGAGCAGTGACTTGACCAGCTTTCTTAGTGAATACGGCGTGGTCGTCGCACTCGTTTGTGCTGGGGCCGCAGTTGCATATGGGTTGTTGATCACGCAGCGTTTGCTGGCGAAATCGCCGGGGAACGACCGCATGCAGGAAATCTCGGCGGCGGTACAGGAGGGCGCACAGGCCTATCTGACCCGCCAGTACACGATCATCGCTGCGGTCGCGGTCCCGATCGCGGTCCTGTTGTTGGTCCTGCAGGACTACAAGACCGCGATCGGCTTCTTGATCGGGGCGACGCTGTCCGGCGCCACCGGCTTCATCGGGATGAACGTCTCGGTGCGGGCCAACTCGCGCGTGGCCGAGGCCGCCCGCGGCGGCGTGCCACCGGCGCTCGACGTCGCCTTCAAAGGCGGCTCGGTCACCGGGCTCCTGGTCGTCGGCCTGGCGCTGCTCGGCGTCGCCGGCTACTACGGGATCCTCGTGATCACCGGCTCCACTGACAAGGAGGCGGTCGATGCCCTGATCGGCCTCGGCTTCGGCGGCTCGCTGATCTCCGTCTTCGCCCGACTGGGCGGCGGCATCTTCACCAAGGCGGCCGATGTCGGCGCCGACCTGGTGGGGAAGGTCGAGGCGGGGATCCCCGAGGACGATCCCCGCAACCCGGCGGTGATCGCCGACAACGTGGGCGACAACGTCGGCGACTGCGCCGGCATGGCCGCCGACCTGTTCGAGACCTACGCGG
>JBOGYZ010000230.1:0-18390 GCA_050697015.1 Solirubrobacterales bacterium | reverse complement strand
ACGTCGACCCCACCACCTACAACCTCGACCTCGACGCTGCTCGCGCCGCCCTCGGGGATCGGACCGCGGCGATCGTCCCGGTCCACCTACGTGGTGAACCGGCTGACATGGACGCTGTCCGTGAGCTCGCGGAGGGGCACGGCCTGGCGGTGCTCGAGGACGCCGCACAGGCGCATGGAGCACGTCACCGGGCGCGCCGGGTCGGCGGCCTGGGGCGGGCCGCGGCCTTCTCCTTCTATCCCGCCAAGAACCTCGGTGCCTTCGGCGACGGTGGCGCGGTGACCACCGACGATTCAGGGCTCGCCGAACAGGTGCGGTTGCTGCGGAACTACGGAATGCGCGACCGCTACAACTTCGAGGCGGCGGGCGTCAATTCCCGGCTCGCGGAGATGCAGGCCGCCGTCCTGCGAGTGAAGCTCGGCCGGCTCGATGCCTGGAACGAGGAGCGTCGTCGGATCGCCGGGGCATACCTCGACGCCCTTGCTGGGCTGGACGATTTCGAGGCGCCGATCGTCGGAGCCGCGGCGGAGCCGGTCTGGCACCTGTTCGCGGTCGGACACGAGGAGCGCGACGATTGTCGGGAGCGGCTCGCGGCCGCGGGCATCGAAACGCATGTGCACTATCCGGTGCTACCGCACCGCACCGCGCCCTACGCCTCCGCGGTGGGCCACTTCCCGGTTGCCGAGCGCCTCGCCGCTCGCGAGTTGACGTTGCCGCTCTATCCGGGAATGGGCGAGGACGCCCTCGCCGCGGTCATCGCTGCGCTCCGTGCAATCGGCTAGGACGACTCCCGCACCGCGGCGAGGAAGTCGTCGTAATCGCGGAAGTAGTCGGCCTCGTCGTAGTGGTCGGAGGCAAGGACCACGCAGACCGCGCCGGGAGAGAAGTCGATGAGTTCGCGCCAGATCATCGGCGTGAGCATCAGGCCGCGGGCGGGGTGGTCAAGGGTGACCGTGCGCTTTTCGCTGCCGTCGTCGAGCAGCACATCGAAGCTTCCCGCCACCGCGATCAAGAGCTGCCGCAAGGCGCGGTGGGCGTGGCCGCCGCGGCGAGCGCCGCCCGGCACGCCGTAGATGTAATAGATGCGCGCAATCTCGAACGGGACGTGCTCCTCGCCCTCGAGAACGGTCAGATCTCCCTCCGGGGCGTGGATGACGGGCAGATCGAGTGCCCTGCAGTCCTGGACGCCCACAGATTCAGCACACTATCAACGGCCCCAGTACGATCCGCCGGTTGTCCTTGGCGGCCGACGAATTGCTCGAAGTCAGCTCCGCGGGAGAAGCCGCGATCTCACCCGACGGCGGCGCCGTCGCCTTTTCGATCGCCTCCGTCGACGGTCTCCGTGCGATCTCTCGGGTGCGCGTCGTCACCGTCGCGGGAGGGGTCGAGACTGACCTTGCCGACCCCGTCGATGGCCGAGCCCCGGCCTGGTCTCCGGACGGTCGGCTGGTCGTCTACGTGGCGTCCTTCGACGGCGTCGACGCGCTTCATCGCCTTTCGCTCGACGACGGCTCGATCGGCCGTGTTGCCGATCTCTCGGCGATCGTCGGGCGGCCCGTCTTCTCGCCGCGGGGCGATGCAGTGGCTCTGGTCGCCCGCAGCGCGGACGGGGAGAGCCGGCTGGTCCGCGTCGGGCTGTCCGGCGATCTCGCCTCGATCGCGGCAGATCACGGCGACGAGATCCTCGCCCCGAGCTGGTCACCCGACGGAAGCAGGCTCGCTTTCGCCCGATCCAGGCCGGGTGCGGACGGAGTCGGCCCGACCTCCTCGATCGAAGTCTGGGACTGGGAGCTGGGGGTCGACAGTCGCCGGATCGAAACCGGCTGCGCGTACGCGACCTGTCCGTCCTGGTCCCCGGATGGTGAGAGGTTGGCTTTCGTCGGCGTCGCCGAGCCCCGCCTGGGCCGCGGCGACCCGGCGCTTTGTCCCTGGCTCGTGGCCGTTTCCGGAGGCGCCGCTGCGCCGTTGGGAGGCGGCTCCGAAGGCGTGGTGCTCGAGCCGGCGCCGGAGGGTCCGAGCTGGTCGGACGGGGGAGACGCCCTGTATTTGCGACTCGCCTGCGCCGGCGCGATCGAGCTCGTCCGCATCGACCTCGCGACGGGCGAGACTCGGACCCTGGTCGCTGGCCGCCAGGTGGTCGACTTCTCGGTCACGGGTGGAACGATCGCCTGCAGCTCGATCGCCCCCGACGATCCCGGCACGATCGAGATCGTGACCGCGGCCGGTCGACGTCGCCTCGAGTCAAGCGTGGGGGAGTGGGTCCGTCGTCGTGGCACCGCCATGCCGGTGCCCGTCCGCCGCAACTTTCGGCGCCCGGACGGGCGGGTACTCGACGGTTGGCTCACCGGCGTCGATCCGACTTCGGCGCCGCGACCGGCGCTGCTCGCCTTTCACGGCGGCCCCCACGGGTTCTTCGGCCCCGGTTTCCGGCGGGGGCACTTCTACCGTGACGTCCTCGCCTCGCGAGGCTGGGTCGTCCTCGAGCTCAACGCCACCGGCTCAGGCTCCTACGGCGCCGAGTTCGCCGACGACCTGTGCGGCGTGTGGGGCGAGCGCGATCTGCCCGAGCACCTCGCGGCGCTCGATCGCCTGGTCGAGGAGGGCGTCGTCGACCCCACCCGGCTGGCCGTCGCCGGCTATTCCTATGGCGGGTACCTGGCGGCCTGGGCGATCGCCCAGGACCAGCGTTTCGCGGCGGCCGTGATCGGCGCCCCGATCACCGATCTCGAGTCCTTCGAGCGGACCTCCGACATCGGGTCCTGGTACACCCCATGGCAGATGAGCGGAGGACTTCCGGAGAATCTCGAGCGCTATCAGCGCCTTTCCCCCGCGCTGCACGCGGCGGCCGTCACTACGCCGGCGTTGATCCTTCACGGCGAATCCGATCGCCGCGTCCCCTTCTCCCAGGGAGAGCTTCTGCGCGAGCGCCTCGCGGCCGTCGGAGGAGCCGAGGTCGAGCTCGTGGCGTATCCCGACGCCGACCACCTTTTCTATTCGTCCGGGCGCCCGGCGGACCGTCTCGATTTCAATCGGCGGATAGTCGAGTGGCTGGAAGCAAAGATCGACGGAGGAGGAGAACTTGACTGAGGGCACACAACTGGTCCTGGTCGGAGCCGGCGAGCAAGGCGAGATCGCCTACGAATACTTCACCCACGATTCGCCGCACGAGGTGGTCGGGTTCGCGGTCGAGCCGCGGTTCCGCGACCAGGACGAGCTATTCGGCCTGCCGGTGATCGATCTCGACGACATCGCCGATCGCTTCCCGCCGGACCGCTTCCGGGCCTTCGTCTCGGTTTCCTCGACCCACCTCAACCGGGTGCGGGCGCGCCTCTATCGGCACGTCAAAGAGCTTGGCTACAGCTGTGAGAGCTACGTCAGCTCGCACGCCTTCGTCTGGCGCGACGTGGAGATCGGGGAGAACTCCTTCATCTTCGAGAACAACGTCCTCCAGTACGGCGTGTCCGTGGGCGACAACGTGATCCTTTGGAGCGGCAACCACGTCGGCCATCAGACCTCGATCGCCGACGACTGCTTCATCTCCTCCCACGTCGTCATCTCGGGCTTCTGCCAGATCGGCCGCTCCTGCTTCCTCGGCGTCAACAGCTGCTTCGGCGACAACGTCAAGGTCGCCGCGGACTGCGTCGTCGGCGCGGGCGCGGTCGTGGTCAAGGACACCGAGCCCGCCGGGGTCTATGTGGGCAATCCCGCCCGCCGACTCGACCATGAGAGCTACGCGGCGTTCAACGTGCCGGACGACGAACGCTGATCCGCGAACGTTGACGGGACCCGAACACAACGAGGTCGAGGTCAGGCCGTACGGACCGGCCGACCAACAGGTCTGGGACGGCGTCGTCGAAGCGTCACGAAGTCGGCACTTCTTCTTCCGGCGCGGGTACATGGACTACCACTGCGATCGCTTCCAGGACGCTTCGCGGATCCTCTTCGAGGGCGAGACGCCGGTCGCCGTCTTCCCCGCGAATCGGGCCGGGACGGAGATCGTCAGCCACGGCGGGCTTACCTTCGGCGGCCTGCTGTCCGACGCGAAGTTGACGACGCGGCGCACGGTCGCGGCGCTGCGGGCTCTCTTCGCCGCCTACGCCGGCGAAGGGGTCACCAGCCTCCGTTACAAGGCGATGCCGGCGATCTACCACCTCGTGCCGGCCGAGGAGGACCTCTACGCGCTGTTCGTCGCCGACGCCACCTTGGTCCGCCGTGACTGCGCGGCGGCGCTCCGGCCGCAGGATCACCCGCGTCCGAGCAAGGGGCGGCGCGCCGCGATCCGTCGGGCCCGGTCGGCCGGTTTCGAGGTGGATCGCGACGAGGCCTTCGCCGACTTCATGCAACTCGAGGACCAGGCGCTGCGGCGGCGTCACGGCACCGCCCCGGTCCACACCCCGGCCGAGATGGAGCTTCTCGCCGGCGCGTTCCCCGACCACATCAAGCTGTTCACCGCGCGCCGCGACGGCGAGCTCTACGGTGGTGTCCTGGTCTACGAGACCCCCACCGTCGCCCATGCCCAGTACATCGCTGGCACCGAGGCGGCCTACGACGAGAATGCCCTCGATGCCGTCCTCGGCCATCTCATCGAGGATGTCTACGCCGACAAGCGGTGGTTCGACTTCGGCATCTCGACCACCGAAGACGGACGGAACTTGAATACCGGGCTGATGCGCAACAAGGAGAGCTTCGGCGGCCGCGCGGTCGCCTACGACACCTACGTGGTGGGACTGGAGGATGTGGATGCGTTGGGCTAAGCGGGGTCGGATCTACGTCCCGCCCGGAGATGTCGAGTGGGCTCAGGCCTACGCCTTTCCACCCACCCCGGTGCTGCGGCCGGACGGTGAGACCCTGCGGCTCTACCTGGCCTTCTGCGATGCCCAGACGCGCGGCCGGATCGGCTGGGTCGACGTTCGGGCCGACTCTCCCGGCGAGATCGTCGGCGTCGCCGAGCGCCCAGTCCTCGACATCGGCGCACCCGGGATGTTCGACGAAAACGGCGTCGTCCCGACCCGCGTGATCGCCGTCGGCGAGCGCCTCTTCCTGTACTACGTCGGCTTCCAGATCGGCTCGAAAATCAAGTACTTCCAGTTCCAGGGGCTGGCGATATCCACCGACGGCGGCGAATCGTTCGAGCGGGCCCAGCGGGTGCCGGTGCTCGAGCGCAGCGACGCCGAACCTCTCAACCGCACCTCGGCCTTCGTCCGCGCCGCCGGCGATCGATTCCAAATGTGGTACGTCGGCGGCGGCGAGTGGACCGAGGTCGGCGGCAAGCCGCTGCCGGTTTACAACCTGAGGTACGTCGAGTCCGAGGACGGGATCCACTGGCCCGGAAAGGGAACCGTCTGCCTCGACTTCGCCAACGACGACGAGCACGCCTTCGGTCGCCCCTGGGTCTGGGAGGAAGGAGGAGGGCTGACGATGATGTACTCGGTCCGCACCCGGTCGAAGGACTACCGGCTCGGCCTGGCCCGCTCGGCCGACGAAGGCCGCTCCTGGGAGCGCCACGACGACGAGGTCGGCATCGATATCTCGCCCGAGGGCTGGGACTCGGAGATGGTCGGCTACGGCAGCGTCGTCGTCGGCCCCGAGGCGACCTACCTCTTCTACAACGGCAACGAACGTGGCCGGACCGGATTCGGATACGCTGAGCGGGTCGCGGACGTGTGACGAACCCAGTTCGTCGGCGGGCCGTGGCCGCACCAACGTGGCCGATCGAACCGACAACCGAAGCGGCGAGACCCGGCTGGGGATCCGTGCCTCCGAGGCGCAGCGCGAGAATCGCGAGAATCTCAAACGTCTCTTTGCGGAGACGCCGCTGCCGGCCGAGGACCTCTTGGTCAACCTGCCGCTCTACATGCGCAGCTCGATCGTCTCCAAGCTGCTCTGGGTCAATGAGCTCTACGAGCTGATCGCACCGCTGCCTGGTGTGGTGATGGAGTTCGGCACCTGGTGGGGGGCCAACCTCGCCCTCTTCGAGTCGCTGCGGGCGGTCCACGAGCCCTACAACTTCAACCGCCGGGTGATCGGATTCGACACCTTCTCCGGTTACCCCGAGGCGAAGCCCGAGGACGGCACCGATGAACTCGTCCACGAGGGCGCCTACTCGGTCGGCCGCGCCTACCGCGACCACCTCGAAGAGGTGCTCGATTACCACGAGACCGAGAACCCGATGTCGAACATCCGCAAGTACGAGCTGGTCGAGGGGGACGCTACCGAGACGATCGGCTCCTACCTCGATGCGCACCCGGAGACGATCATCGCGCTCGCCTACTTCGACATGCAGCTCTACGAGCCGACCAAGGCATGCCTCGAAGCGATCAGACCGTACCTGACCAAGGGGGCCGTCCTCGCCATGGACGAGCTGAACACCGCCGAGTTTCCCGGCGAGACCGTCGCCTACCGGGAGGTGCTGGGCCTCGATCGCTACGAAATGCGCCGGTCCCGCTTCCTGCCGGATCGCACCTACGTGATCATCGACTGAGCCGCGGTCCGCGGCGGAGAGCTCCTAGGGCTTGCGCCCGATCACCAGGAACTGCTTGCCGAGCAGCTTCCAGGCGAGCGGAGTCTGCAGATACAGTTTGGTCAGCTGCGGCGAGGGGGGCAGGATACCGCGGAAGGAGTAGGGCAGGTACCTGGGGATCGTCCGCTCCGGCTCGAAACCGGCGGCGTAGAGGTGCTCGTCGATCGCCACGTGGGTCAGCGCGACGTAGTGGTCGGCGCAGTCCCAGTACTCCTTCGAGCAGTAACGGTAGTTGGGGCCCATGATCGCGATCCGGCCGCCGGACTCCATCGCGTCGCGCATCTTTTCGAGGAAGGCTGCGATCGCCTCCTGGTCGTAGAGGTGCTCGAGGAAGTTGGAGACGAAGACGCCGTCGAAGTGGTCTTTCGGCAGCTCGGCGTCCATGATCATCGCGGTGATCACTTTGGTGTCCGGCTTGTAGAGCGCCTGCGGGTAGCTGACCGCGTCGATCGCCCAGGTCTCTCGGGCCGGCACCGCGCCGATGAACTCGCCGCGGCCGGCGGCCGGATCGAGGACCTTCTGCGGCCTGCCCATCACCTCATGGACGTGTGGGCTGATCTGCCGCCAGACGGCGATCCGGCCGTCTTGGTCGATGTCGTGGAAGCGGTAGTTGTAGAGGCGCTCGAAGTTCATATGGCGCGCGAGTCTATCGGCGGCCCGATCTGAAATCCTGTGGGGCGATGGCAGGCGGCAACATGCTGTGGATCGTCGCGCTGCACCTGGTGCTGACCGCACTGCCAGGGACGGCGGCGGCTCTGTCTCTCGCGCGACGGGGCGTGCGCAGCGTGCCTCTGCTGCTGGTGGTCGGGCTGGCCGCGACCGGGGTGATCGCGATGCTCTCCTTCTGGCTCTACTTCGCGGCGCCGGTGATCGGGCAGACGTTCTCCTTCCTCGTCGCCTTCGGCTCCGCCGGGCTGACCGCCTGGCTGCTCTGGGAACGGAAGATCGACAAAGGGCTACTGCTGAGGCTGGCGGTCCCGCTGGTGCTCTGGGCGCTCGGTACCTACTTCGTGGTCTTCCTCGGCTTCATCCACGGCGGCGAGGGCGACCCGCTCGGCACCGCCGCGACCCGCTTCCTGCCCGGCCTGCCCTCCGACAACGGCATCCCCGTCTTCTTCGCCGACTGGTATTTCCATCACGGCCACCAGACGCCGATCCCGGCCTTCGGCGAATGGCTCTCCAGCGACCGGCCGCCGCTGCAGGTGGGCTACGTGCTTTCCCAGATGCCGTTCTACCGAGCCCTCCCCGGCCAGCACTACGAGGCGATCGGCGTCGCCCTGCAGCAGTTCTGGATCATCGGCCTCTGGGCGCTGCTCGAGGCCGCCCGGGTCAGCCGCGTCACCAAGGCCCTGGCGATGATCACGGTGCTGGTCTCCGACGTGGCGATGCTGAACGGCTTCTTCGTCTGGCCGAAGATGCTGCCGGCGGCGATGCTGATCGCGGTCGCGGCGCTTGTCCTGACCCCGCTCTGGGACGAGGTGCGCAAGCGGACCTGGGGCGCGGTGCTGGTCGCGGCGCTGATCGGGGTCGCGATGATGGGCCACGGCGGCAGCGTCTTCGCGGTCATCCCGCTGGTGGTCGTCGGCGCCTTACGCGGCCTGCCGAGCTGGCGCTGGCTCGGCGTCGGCGTGGTCGTCGGCCTCTGCTTCATGGCGCCCTGGTCGGCGTATCAGAAGTACGTCGACCCGCCCGGCAACCACCTGCTCAAGTACATGCTCGCGGGCGAACCGGGACTGAGCGAAAAAGGCACCGGCGAATCGATCATCGACGCCTACAAGCGGGTCGGCGTGGAGGGCGCCCTCCACGAGAAGGGCCAGAACTACATCACCATGGTCGGCGGTGGCCTGGCCTTCGAAGCCCTGCACCGCGGCGTCAAAGACATCGGCGACGGCGATTGGAGCGGCGCCCTCGGAGAAGTCCGCACGGTCTACTTCTTCGACCTCTTCCCGGCCCTCGGCCTGCTCCTGATCGCGCCGTTCGCGATGGCGCTGGCACGATCACGCGGCCGCCTGCGCAAGCCCGAGTGGAGCCTCTCGCTGAGCCTCTGGGCCTTCGTCGGGATCGGTGCCTTCTTCTGGGGTCTGATCATGTTCGGCGACCTCGCCGGGCTCGCCGTCATGCACGCGGGCACCTTCGCGATCCCGGTGCTCGCCTTCGTCGCTAGCGTGGTCGGCCTACGGGCGGTCTTCCCCCGCTTCGCGATCTGGTGGACGTCATTTGCCGCGGCGGTGATGTTCGCGATCTACGTCCCAGCCCTGACGCCACCGCCGGAGACGTCCTACTCGTGGCTGGCGATCTTGATCATCGCCGTCACCCTGGCAGGCTTCGTCGTCCTCGCGTTCCGTAGCGTGGGGCCGGGTGAGCCGCAGCCCGAATCGAGCGGCGAGGATGATGTGTCGCGGCCGCTTGCCGCTCAGCCGACGGCTTCGATCGCTTCCGCGCAGGGCACGTAGAGGCCATAGGGCGGTGGCGAGGTCGGCACCGTGACTTCGCTGACCTCCGGCTGTTCTTCGCACTGCCGCACCGCGCCTTCCAGCGCTTCGCTCCAGTGGGGAGCGCCGCGCACGGCGCTGTCTTGGACGCTGAAGGAACACACCAGGCCGACCAGGAGCACGACGATCGCCAGGCCCGCGAGCCAGGGGCCGAGGCGCGGCATCCATTCGCTGCGCGGTCGGCGCAGCACCTGGTCGATCAAGGCCAGAGCGATGCTGACCAGGAGCAGAGCCGGGACGATCGTGTAGCGACCGGCATTGCCGAAGTGCACGTTGGCCGGCCAGGCCATCTGCGGGCCGACGGCGCGCTGGTAGACCGAGAGGACGAACATGGCGACGGCGATCAAGACGCCGAGGCCAGCCAGCCAGCGGGACCGCGCTTCCACCTTCCAGAGGCCGATCCCCAGCCCGACCACGGTCAGCACGATGAGGAAGATCAGAAGCGCCCAGCCGAGGCCATCCCAACCGATCCCACCCAGCCGTTCGCCGAGCGCCGCGCCGTTCAGCACCCGCTGGAGGAATGCCGTCCAGATGTCGTGGGTGTAGAGCGCCTTCACCTGCGGTTCGTCGCTGAACGCATAGGCGGGGATCTGGGCGATCGAGCCGATCACCCAGCCGCCGAGGAGGAGGATGTCGCGGCGATCGCGCAGGGCGATCAGGCGCAGCAGCGCGACGGGGGCGAAGAACCAGATCTCCGGCGTGCTAAGCGCGGTGAACAGCAGGAAGAGCCCGCCGAGCGCCGCGCCGGCCGTCGTCCGCGGGCGCCAGAGCAGCAGCCAGAATGAGGCGAAGAGCATGAACCAGAGGACGTAGGTGCCGGAGTCGATCGACTCCAGCGAGGCGGTCGGGGCGAGCACCGTCAGCACCGCCAAGGTGCCGCGCAGGTAGGGATTGCGGATCGTCGCAGCGGCGGCGACCCAGACGACGACGCCGCAGAGGCTGCCGATCAGGCCGGCGACGATAGCCATCGCCACCGGTGCCTGCTCGAGCGGCACCGCGGCGCCGACCTCGCCGACCAGCCGTGGCACCAACACCAAGTACCCGGCGTAGGTTTCGAAGAGGTTGGAGAAGAAGCCGGCGTGGAGGGCGCCGCTGAAGAAGATCGGCCCGTCCTCCGCCCACATCGAGTGGATCGCGTCGCCCGCCCCGATCCGGAGCATCTGCAGGAGCGTCGCGATCACCAGGAAGGCGACTACGAGGATCGTGACGCTGACCCGGTCGAGCCCGCCGCTCGGATCCGGCCCGTAGGTGAAGACCGATCGGTCGAGGTGCCGCCGCAGGGCGAGGAACGCTTCCCGTGACCGGCTCCGCATCGGCGGCACGATACTCGTCGACTCGACCGCTGCGGCCGTGACGGTGTCTCCCTTTACCGCCGTTGAGTCGCGAGCCGCGAAGCGTCTCAGGAGTGGCCGCTCGACCAAGTGGAACGAGGCGGCAGCCAGGCCGACAGACACGATCAGCTTGATCGCGCCCGCCGCCACCTTGTTTTCGTGGCTCCAGGTCGTTTCGTCCATCGCCACGTAGACCGGGAGATGCCACAGGTAAAGGGAGTAGGAGATCCGGCCCAGCCACACCACCGGGGCGAGGGCAAGGACGGAGGTCCAGCGCCCGCCACCGACCACCACGCCACCGACGACGATTCCGCAAGCGATGGCGGTGAGGGGGAGGTAGGCGAGCACTACCACGTTCCCGGACAGGCCGAACGGGTTGAGGACCGTCGCCGTCAGGAACAGCATCGCCGGTAGCGCGAAGCGGCCGAGGGTCCTCGTCCAGTCGAATTTCTCGATCCTCCCGGCGCGAGTCAGCGCCAAGGCCAGGGCGGCACCCACCATAAGGCCATAGACGTGCGAATAGGTCGCGTTGTGCAGGCGGCCTATCGAGGCCATGCCGTTCAGATAGAGGAAGGCCAGCAGGCCGAGGTCGAAGAGAGCGAGACAGAGCAGGACCGCGGCAGCCTTCGAACGTGAGACCCGTGGGACCAGCAGGACCATCAGCGGCGCCCAGAGGATGTAGAACTGCTCCTCGATGCTGAGCGACCAGAGATGGATGTAGGAGCCGATCCATTCGGTGGTCCAGTTGGCGGAGAAGCTCAGGACCCAAAGCGAGCCGATGAGGTTCGCGTGGAGCAGCTCCAACTGCGGTTCGCGGAAGGGATCCAGCCAGGTGAAGAGATCGACAAGCGCCAGCATCACCACCAGCGCCGGGAGCAACCGCCAGGCTCGCCGCCGATAGAAGGCGGCGATATCGATGCGACCGCGCCGGTCGTACTCGCGCACCAGGAGATGGGTGATCAGGAAGCCTGAGAGGACGAAGAACAGCTCGACCCCGATCCCGCCTCCCCCCGCGTAGGGGACCCCGAGATGGCTGAGGACCACCGCCGCCACGGCCCAGGCACGCAAGCCGTCGAGCTGCGGGTTGCGGTGACCTTTCGGCCTGATCGTCGTGGTTTCCACGGCGTCAGCTACTCGGCGTCGGCGACACGATAATTTGCGCGCCCGCTAGAAGGGCAGACGAGGGCGGCGGCGCATCCACCGGAACGGCGAGCTGAGCCGCGGGATCCCGTACTTCAGGTTTGGGTTCGAGTACGGATCGGTGATCGTGATCGGTAGCCAGCGTCCCCGTAACTGGTCCTTCTCCCAGTCCTCGACGTCGGTCGAGCGGCTGGAGGACTCGAAGTGGAAGAGGATCGTGTCCGGGTCGTACACGATCCGCTCGCCCTCGGAGACCAGCTTCAGGCAGTAGTCGCAGTCGTTGTAGTTCATCGGGAAGGTGGTGCTGAAGCCGCCCACCCGCTCGAAGGTCTTTCGAGGAGTCATCATGCAGGCGCCGGTCACCGTCAGGTAGTTGGCGGCGACGAGGACATTGTTGGAGTAGCCGTGCCACTCGCGCGCGAAGCCGCGGTAGATGTGGCCGGGGAAGCCGGCGTTCTCGTAGACGATCCCGGCGTGCTGGATGCGGCCGTCCTCCCAGAAGAGCCGACCGCCGACCGCGCCGACCCCGGGCAGCCCCGCGTACATCACCAGGCGCTCGATCCAGTCCGGGGTGACGACCTCCATGTCGTCGTTCAGTAGCAGGAGCATCTCGCCGTCGCCGTGGACGGCGCCGCGGTTGATCTTGGCGGAGAAGTTGAAGGGCTCCGGGAAGGGGACGATCTTCAGGCGCTCGCCGCCGTGGTCTCCGAGTCGCGCCAGCACCTCGCCGTCGACCGACGTGTCGGCGACGACGACGATCTCGTAGTTCTCGTAGGTCGAGTGCTCGACGATGCTGCGCACGCAGTGCTCGATCAGCACCAGCGGCTCGTAGCGCACCTCGCGCACCGTCCCGGCGGTCGGGATGACGATGGTGACCTTCGGCTTCTCGGTGAGGTGGGGATGAAGCTGGTAGACGCCCGGGTGGTCCGTGTCGCGTGTGGCCTCGGCCGGGATGCCGGTCCGCTCCAGATGCGCCTGGATCGCTCGCGTCCCCGCTTCGAACGCCCACGGCTTCGCCGCTTCGCCACCGCCCGCGGCAGAGGTCTCGAGCATGCGCCAGTGGTAGAGGATCCGCGGCACGTGGACGACGCGCCGGGCCTTCTCCGTCACCCGCAGGACCAGATCCCAGTCCTGGGAGCCCTCGAACTCGGCGTCGAAGCCGCCGACCTCCTCGACCAGGCTGCGCCGCAGCACGCTCAGGTGGCAGGTGTACATCTGGGTGCGCATCCGCTCCGGTGACCAGTCGGGCTTGAAGAAGGGGCCGAGATGGTGGCCGGCGGCGTCGATCTTGTCTTCGTCGGTGTAGAGGTAGTCGACATCGGGCGCGCCGTCGATCGCCCCGGTGACGGCTTCGAGCGCGTCGGGGTGGAGGGTGTCGTCGTGGTCGAGCAGGGCGATGAACTCGCCCCGCGCCATCGCCAGGGCATCGTTGGAGGCGGCGACGATGCCGCCGTTCTCGTCCCGCGTCATCACCCGGATGCGCGAGTCCTGGCGCTCCGCCGCGGCGAGCACCTCCTGCACGTGGGGGGCAATCGAGCGGTCGTCGACCAGGCAGAGCTCCCAGTCCTCGAAGCCCTGCCGACGCACCGAGCGCAGCATCGCCGCCAGCACGTCGGCCGGCGTTTCGAAGACCGGCGTGAGGATCGAGAACCGCGGCGCGGGCACGCTCAGCCCTGCGGGCCCCGTCCGCGGAGCCGCGCTACGACGAGCCAGACGAAGCCCGGCACGATGGAGCGGACGCGACCGACGAGGTTGAGCAGGCGGGCCGTCCCGGCTTCCAGCGCCGCGACCTGACCCTTTAGTGACCCGAGTTCCGCGTCCTTCGCGATCAGCAGGTCGCGCAGGCGGAGATTCTCCTCGCGCAGGCGAGCGATCTCGGGGGCGGGGGTGTCCCGCTCGGTCGTCTGCTCAGGCATCGCGGCGATTCTAGAGGTCGGTCGGCTAGAGGTCCTCGGCGATGCGCGGTGCCTCGCGGCTGAACAGCCAGACCGCCACGACGCAGACGCCGATGAAGATCGCCGCCGCCGGCAGCAGCCCGAGCCAGCCTCCGGCCGCGTCCACCGCAGTCGGGGCGTCGGCTTCGCCGAGCACCCAGACCCGCACCTGGACGAAGATCACCGCCAGTGGGTTGACCATCATCAGGTGTTCGAACGTCGGGTCGTTTTCTTTGAACTGGACCGTGTAAAGGATCGGCGTCGCGTAGAAGAGCACCTGCGCCACCACGGTCCAGATGATCGCGACATCGCGGAACCGCACGTAGAGAACCGACAGTCCCATGCTCACCGCGCTGGTCAGCACGAACAGGAAGGCGACCGCGATAGGGAAGAGGAACCAGGTCCAGGTCGGGCTGACGCCGAAGCCGAGCAGGAAGACCAGCACGATCACCAGGTTCAGTCCGAAGTTGAAGAGCGCCGTCAGCACCGTCGACAAGGGGATCACCAGGCGCGGGAACTGGGTCTTGCGGACGACACCCTCGGCGGCGACCACTGACGTCACCGAGTTCGTCGTCGCTTCCTGGAAGAACGTGAACATGACGATCCCCATCAGCAGGTACACGGCGTAGTGGTCGACGCCCTTGCCCGTCGCCCGGAATACCTGGGTGAAGACGAAGAGGAGAACCCCGAACATCATCAGTGGCCGGACCAGCGACCACAAGTAGCCGAACACCGTGCCGAAGTAGGTCCGCTTGAACTCGGTGACCGACAGTAGCCACAGCAGATCGAAGAAGCGCCGCCTGCCGCCGCCGAGCGCCGCCGGGCCGGGGATCTCCTGCAAGATCGGCGCCACCGGCCGCGCCTCGGCGCTCATTCCGCCGCCTTCGGATGGATCTCGGCGTCGACGGTGTGATCGAGGTAGACGAGGCCGGTCGTGTGCGGGCCACCGTAGACGACGAACTCGGCCGCCCGCTCGACGAACAGGGCTTCGCCGCCTTCGAAGGCGCGGTTGATTCCGGTATGGATGAAGTAGCGACCGGAGGCGAGCGGGTTGGTGAGCGTCGCCTCGACGCTCGCGCGAGCGCCCTGGGCGAGGTCCCGCGGCCCCTTGCCCTCGCCGACCGGGATGCCGAACTGGAAGACGGGGATGTTGTCGGCGTTGGCGACGATGAGGCCGACATCGAGCCCGGGCAGATCTTCTTTGGCTTCCAGCTCGAGCTGGATGCGAACCGGGTCGCCGTGCTCGATCGAGCGGACGGCGTTTCCGTCAGCGTCGACGACACTGGCCGAGACCACCCGCACCGCCTCGCTCTCGTCGCTGCCGCCGCTGAGGTCCTCGTCGTGGTGTGGGCTCCGCTCGGCCTCGAAATTGAGCCGCAGGTAGCGGCGGCCGACCTCGGCCGGGTCGCCGATCAGTTGGATGTCACCGTCACTGATCAGCATCGCGCGGTCGCAGTATTCCTCCACGACCGGCATGTCGTGGGTGACCAGGACGATCGTCTTCCCCGCCCGTTTCATGTCGTGGAAGGCGTCGGCACACTTCTGCTGGAAGGATGCGTCGCCGACCGCGAGCACCTCGTCGATCAGCAGGATGTCGGCGTCCACCTGCAGCATCAGCGAGAAGGAAAGTCGTACGAGCATCCCCGACGAGTAGTTCTTCAGCTTCAGGTCGATGAACTCCTCAAGTTCGGCGAAGGCGATCACGCCGTCCAGCCGGCGGCGCGTTTCACGCGGCGTCAGGCCCATCATCACCCCGTTGAGGACGACGTTCTCGCGTGCCGTCAGCTCCTGGTTGAAGCCGACCCCGAGCTCGATGAACGGAGCGAGCCTGCCGGCCATCAGGATCCGCCCCGCATCGGGCCGGTAGATGCTCGCCAGCAGCTTGAGCAGCGTGCTCTTGCCGGAGCCGTTGCGGCCGACGATGCCGAAGAACTCGCCACGGCGGACATCGAAGGAGATCTGGCTGAGGGCGCGGAGCTCGCGGTACTCGCCCGCCTGGAACGGATGGACGACGCGCTCTTTCAGCGAATCGACCCGCTGGGTCGGCAGGCGGAAAGCCTTGGACAGGCCCTCGACTTGGATCGCGAGCGGATCCCCAGGCTGGGGCGCGACGCGACGCGGGGTTGCCGGGGTGGTATCGGTGACGTTCTCGACAGGCATGCGGGTGTAGAAACCCTCGCGCCAGCGTACCGACGCGGAATTTTCACGATGATCTTCAAAGTCACGATATCCGTGTGTCACCCTGCTCCGCGTGAGCAGCGAGCCGCAGGTCGCCGTGGTGGTCCCCAGCTGGAACTCGGCGGCGCTCATGCCGGGGCTGCTCGATTCCCTCGCTGCCGACGCCGAGGCGATCGAGCTGCTGGTAGTCGACAACGGCTCGCGCGACGGGACGATCGAGTTGCTTCGCGAGCGCGGCGTCAGGCACGTGGCGTTGCCGACCAACGTCGGCTTCGCCGCCGCGATGAACCGGGGGGCAGGAGAGACGCGGGCGCCGTTCGTCCTCGGCCTGAACGCCGACACCGTCGTTGTGCCCGGCGCGATCGACACTCTGGTGGCGGCGCTGGCCGCGGATGCCGAACTCGGCGGCGTCCAGCCGCGCATCCTGCAGCTGGAGGATGAGAAGCCGGGTGACCTGGCGACGGCGCGCCTCTACAGCGCCGGCATGGCGTTGACAGCGGACGGACGGGCGCTCGAGAGCGGCGCCGGCGAGGCGCAGTCGCCGGTCTGGCGGCGCGGGCGCGAGATCTTCGGCGTCTGCGGCGCCGCCTGCCTGCTGCGCCGCGAGCTCTTTACCGACCTCGGCGGCTACGACGCCAGCTACGTCTCCTTCTACGAGGACGTCGACCTCAATGTGCGGGCGCGGATCGCCGGCCGAGGGTTCGCCTACGTGCCGGAGGCGGTCGTGTGGCACGCGGGCAACGCCTCCTGGCAGGTCGGCTTCGAGCGACCGGGCGCGGAGAACGCGCGGCTAGTCGCCCGCAACCGGATCGCCACCCAGGCCAAGTTCATGCCCGCGGCGGCGCTGCCGCGAATCGTCGCCGTCGAGGTCGGCGCCTTGCTCCGAGCTGCACGCCAGGGTCGGCTGCGGGCCACTCTGAGGGGCAAGCTCGAAGGCCTGGCGCGCCTGCCGCGGAGTCTGCGCGAGCGCCGCCGCCTCGCCGCGAGCGGTGATCTCGCCCGTGCCCGCGCCTGGCTCGGCCGGGTGGAATAGCCCTGCGCGCCCACCGGCTTTCGCTTTTCAAGCGCTACTGGATGACCGCTACCGGAGGGACGGCCGGCGTCCGATCGATGCCGCAGGAGTGCACGCCGGGCGGCCAGGGGAGGCCGGCGGGCTCGGGCGGCTGGTCGGCGGGACCGACAGGGGCGTGGGAGATGCTCAGGCGGCCGATCCGGTATCCGAGCAACCGTTGGAAGTGTTGGGTCCCGGCCGCGAGCCGGTAGACGTCGTCGCTGTTCGTAAGTAATTGCGAACACTCGCCGCAAAGGCGCTCGACGATCGCGGTATGGAGGAGCCAGCGGGCGTTCTCGCTAGCGGAGACGAGTCCCTGCAGCAAAGCCACGTCGCGGTCGACGGAGACGATCGAATCGGCGACGATCTGTCCATCGGCTGCGAGCACCGTCCAGCGCTCCACCGGTCCCGGCGTGATGGCGGCGCGACGCGAGTCATCGAGGCCGGGCGTCCAGCCGTCGATCGCGCAAGAAAAGACGAACTGCCCGGCGCGGCGAGCGTGGCCGATGTTCGTGCGCACGGCCTGCCGGCGGCGGCCACGCATGTATTCGGAGAAATCGGTCGGTAGATCCAGGATCGCCTGGGCGCTGCGGTAACGGAACCGCCCCGCCTCACGGATCGAAAAATGCTCGGCGATCATGCGCCCGGCGGGTGACCCCGCGAGCCGAAGATCGGTCAATGGAAGGCGTCGTTGGTAGCGGGCCAGCGAAGGTGACCCCGCTCGCAGTCTTCCCCACGTCGCCCTTGGCCCGTTGCCGACGATTTCGCGGCAGGCAGCGTCGACGCGACACGCGCGCAAAAATTCCTCGCTCCCGTAGCTGGTCTCCCACATGCGGCCTGAGAGACGGATTCTGAGGGCTTTGAATCCGCCAGGGTGAAGAATCTGTCACGAAGGCCATCTATCCCCGCCGCCGCCGGCGCAAGGCCAGCGCCTCGCGGACGGTGAGATCGAGCAGGGGTGCGTCACCGACCTCCCGGCGGGGGAGGCCGCCGCCTTCGCGGTAGCCGCGCAGGCGGCCGGAGATGCCGGCAGCGGTCCGGTCGCGAAAGAGCTGACCGAGGCCGATCGTGCACTCGCAGACGAGCGACCGTAGGGCGAGCGTCGGGTCGCGCATCACGCCGTATCGGCGCAGCATGTAGCCGCGGCTCCAGCCGGTGCGCTCGTACTTGGCACCGCTTGCGGCACCGAGGCTCGCCGAATATGCGTGGAGCGCCCGCGCCCGCGGCGCCAGCCGGCACCGGCCAAGCCCCGCGGCGATCCGCAGCGCCAGGTCGAGGTCCTCGTAGTAGAGGAAGATCCGCTCGTCGAAGCCTCCGACCGCTTCGAAGGCCTCGCGCCGGTAGAGCGCGGCGCCGCCGGTCGGCCCGAGCGGCGCTGGGGCGCTCGCGGCCGCTGAGACCGGCTCGCCGTGCAGGTAGTCGAAGCCCATCAGGGTGCGGTCCGCGACGACGCCGGCGGAGTCGATCAGCCCCGGCTCGCGTTCCTGCAGCATCACCCCCGCGACCGAGTCGACCCCGGCGCCGAGCCCGTCGACCAGCGCCTCGACGAAGCGCGGCTCGGCTGCGGCGTCGTTGTTGAGGAGAACGATCGCATCCGTCGGGTGCGCCGCCACCGCTCGGTTCAGCGCCGTGCCGAAGCCGAGGTTCTCCTCCATCCGCAGTAGCACGACCTCGGGGAAGCGCTCGGCGACCATCCGGTCAGAGCCGTCGCTGGAACCGTTGTCGACGACGATGACCTCAGTCT
>JBOGYZ010000229.1:0-13452 GCA_050697015.1 Solirubrobacterales bacterium | reverse complement strand
ATCTACCACCTGCACGAACCGAAGGCCGGCGACATTGTCGTCTTCCACCCGCCCGAAGGCGCCGAGTCGGCGAGCGAATGCGGCGTCCTCGTGAAAAAGATGCAGCCGCTCGAAACGGGGGAGCCGTGCCCGAAGCCGACCCCCGGCGAGTCTTCGCAGACCTTCATCAAGCGGATCGTCGCCGTCGGCGGCGACACGCTGTCGATCAAAGACGGCCACCCGGTGGTGAACGGCGTCGAGAAGACCGACGAGCCCTACATCAACCCCTGCGGGGGCGGTTATGAGTGCAATTTGCCGAAGACGATCAAAATCCCGCCCGGCTACTTCTTCATGATGGGGGACAACCGTGGCGAAAGCGACGACAGCCGCTACTGGGGTCCTGTGCCCAAGTCCTGGATCATCGGCGAGGCCTTCGCGACCTACTGGCCGCCGGATCGCATCGGCACCCTCTAGCGAGGGTCTGGTCGCCGCATGACCGGCAAACTCCACAAACGTCGGCTGCGCCGCAGCCAGCGACTCTTCGACTTCGATCGTGGCCTCGATCACCGCTTCGTGGCGGGCGCCGACGAGGCGGGGCGCGGTTGCCTGGCCGGCCCCCTGGTCGCCGCCGCAGTGCTCTTCGACTACGAGGCACTCTCGATCGGCGACCGCCGCATCCTCGGCGGGCTGCACGACTCCAAGCAGATGACCGAGGAGGCGCGCATCGAGATGTTCCCCTGCGTGATGCGGGCGGCGGCGCGGGTCAGCATCGTGATCCGCTCGGCGCCGGGGATCGATCGGCGCGGACTCCACGTCACCAACTGCGAAGCCCTCGGCGACGCCCTGGCCCGACTCGAGACCGGGCCGGAGACGATCTGTCTGGTCGACGGCTTCCGCCTGCCCCGCTGCGAGGTCCCGCACCGCCGCGTGGTCGGCGGCGATCGCACCAGCGCCGCCATCGCCGCCGCTTCGGTCCTCGCCAAGGTCACCCGCGACCGCTACATGCACGAGGCCGCCGAGCGCCATCCGGGCTGGGGCTTCGAGGAGCACGTCGGCTACTCGACCCCCGAGCACCGCGCGGCGATCGACAAGCAGGGCATCTCCCCGCTCCACCGCCGCTCCTTCGCCAGCGTCGCCTACACCCAGCTCGGCCTTGACGGCGGCTACGAGCTGGGCGAGCTGATCCAGGACCAGGATCTTCTTGAGGATGAGCTGGAGCATTTAGAAGGCTCCGATCAAGTGCTCGAGGTCGACGACTTCGTCCTGCGGGCCGAGGACGAGGCCGACCGCGTCGAAGCGGATCTCGGCGTAGCGCGGGACCGCGCCGCCTGATCGTCGCTCCGCGATCCAGGTGGTAGCGAGCCGCCGCACCTGCGACTGCTTGCGCGGCGTGACCCAGAGGACGGGGCGCTCGGGACCGACCTTGCTGCCGGCCCGGACCGCCTTGACCTCGACGAAGACGAGCGCGTGGCGGCGCGTGTCGAAGACGACCATGTCGAGCTCGCCGAATTTCGTCCGGGCGTTGCGCTCGAGCATCCGGTAGCCGAGCGACAGCAGGTGTTCGGCGGCGCGGGCCTCGGCGAGGCGGCCGGTGCGGAGTCGGTGGCGGGTCATGGGCGCACCGTCCTACATGTCGGGCCGCTTTTGGGCGGATGGCACCGAATTGGCTCGAGGTTGGCACAGAGAATTTGCTTTCTGCGCGCCACGCGCGCGCATTTGCTTCCTAGCGTGGCCTCCATGCTCGCCACCGCCCGCACCTTCACGCTCGATGGCATCTCGGCGCGTCCTGTACGGGTCGAGGTCGACGTCCACCGCGGCCTGCCCGGCTTCGCGATCGTCGGGTTGCCCGACGCGGCGGTGCGCGAGGCGCGCGAGCGGGTGCGCGCGGCGATAGTCAACTGCGGATTCGAGTTCCCCCTTTCGCGGATCGTCGTCAACCTGGCGCCGGCCAGCCTGCGCAAGGCGGGGCCGGGGATGGACCTGGCGATCGCGGCGGCGCTGCTCCGCGCCTCCGACCAGCTGGCGTGGGAGGGGATGGACCGAGTGGCGCTGGTCGGGGAGTTGGCGCTCGACGGTCAGGTGCGTCCCATATACGGGGCTCTGGCGATCGCTGAGGCGGCGCGCCAGGGGGGAGCCGAGACGATCTTGGTGCCGGCCGAGAACGGGCCGGAGGCAGCGCTGGCGGGCGGGGTGGGGGTGGTGCCGCTGACCAACCTCGCCGAGTTGCCGGCGCTCGCGGCGGGTGACAGGGCGCCGGAACCCGAGCCGCTCAGACTCCCGACCGGCCCGGCACCGGGGGCGCCCGACCTGGCCGACCTGCGCGGCCAACCGCACCTGCGCCATGCGCTGGAGGTCGCGGCGGCCGGCGGTCACTCGCTCCTCATGGTCGGACCCCCGGGAGCGGGGAAGTCGCTCGCCGCGAGCCGGCTGCCCTCGATCCTGCCGCCGCTCGGGCACGCCGAGGCGCTCGAGGTGGCGCGGATCGCCAGTGCCACTGGTGGGCTCGGAGCCGGCCTGCCTGCCGGGCGGCCATTCCGCGCGCCTCACCACACGATCAGCGCCTCCGGGCTGATCGGCGGGGGCACCCCGCCCGGTCCCGGCGAGATCACCAGGGCGCATCGAGGTTGCCTCTTTCTGGACGAGCTCTGCGAGTTCCGCCGCGATGTGCTGGAGGCGCTGCGGGCGCCGCTCGAGGCCGGAGAGGTCTCGATCGCCAGGGCATCGGGACGGCGGCGCCTGCCGTGCCGGTTCATGCTGGTAGCCGCCTCCAATCCGTGCCCCTGCGGTCGCGGCGAGGACGACCCGGACTGCACCTGTCTCGCCTCCTCGGTCCAGCGCTACCAGGGCAAATTGAGCGGGGCGCTGGCGGACCGCATCGACCTGCTCGCGGCGGTGTCGCAACCGAGCGCCGAGGAGATCGGGGGCGCGCCGGGGGAGCCCTCGGCGGTGGTGCGCGAGCGGGTCTGCGCGGCGCGGGAGCGCCAGGAAGCGCGGCTCGGCCCCGGTCGCTGCAACGCCGAGATGACCACGGCCGAGGTGCGCGAGTCCGAGCTCGACCCGGGGGCGGCGGCGCTGCTCGCCGACCTCTACTCGCGCCGTCGGCTCAGCGGGCGGGCCCACGATCGCTCCCTGCGGCTGGCGCGGACGGTCGCGGACCTCTCTGGATCGGATCGGATCGGCGAAGAGGAGATGGCGCAGGCGCTGCAGATGCGAAGGAGGGACCGTGTCTGAGCGGCGAGCCTGCGTCGGGTGCCTGCGTCGTTCGTGGCTGCTGTCGCTCCTCGGCTCTTACCTGGAGAAGACGGCGACCGGCAAGGCGGGGCGGCGCTCGCCGGAACTGTTGCGGCTGAGCAACGAGGACCTGGTCGAGGTCGTCGCCCCGAGCGTGGGACGGAAGCTGCTTCGCGAGGTCGAGGCGCGCGGCGAGGGTTGGTTCGCGGAGCGGCTCGAGGAATCGGAGTGCTGGGCGATCTGCCGTCACGACGATCGCTACCCGCCTGGGCTGCGGGATGCCGCCGATGCGCCCTGGGCGCTTCTCGGCCGCGGCGCCCTGGCGCTGCTCGAGGGGATCGAGCCGCAGGCCGCGGTCACGGTGGTCGGCTCGCGCCGCGCAACCTCCTATGGCCGCGAGGTCGCTCGCGACCTGGCGCGGGAGCTCGCCGCCGCGGGCCTCGTCGTGACCAGCGGGCTCGCCTTCGGGATCGACGCCTGCGCCCATCGCGGCGCGCTCGACGCGGGTGGGAAGACGATCGCGGTGCTGGGCTGCGGTCCCGACACCTCCTACCCGGCCGCGCATCGCGGGCTGTGGCGGTCGATCGCCGAGACGGGAGTGGTGATCTCCGAGCTGCCGCCCGGCTCGACCCCGTGGCGTTGGAGCTTCCCGGCCCGCAACCGGGTGATGGCGGCGCTCGCCGGGATGACCGTGGTGGTCGAGGCGGCGGCGAGGTCGGGCTCGCTGATCACCGCCGACCTCGCTGCCGAGCTGGGCCGCGATCTCGGCGCCGTCCCCGGCCCGGTCACCTCGCCGGCCTCGGCCGGCCCGAACGAGCTGCTCGCCGGCGGCGCCTGCGTCGTCCGCGATGCCCAGGACGTCCTCGACGCGATGCTCGGCGCCGGAGTCAGGTCGCTCCAGCGGACCGGACCCCCGCTCGACGACGAGCTTGCGACGATTCTCGCCGCGGTCGAGGCGGGAGCAACCAACGCCGATGCCGTCGCCGCCGCGATCGGATCTCCCGGTCGCGCAGGAGGCTCCGGCGCCGAGCCGTCGGATGCGCCGCCCGCCGGCGATCTCCCCGCGCGACGCGCCTCCGTTGCCCTCGCTCGGCTGGAGCTGCTCGGCTACGTCGCGCCGACCGCGATCGGCACCTTCACCCGCACCCTCCTGACCGCACCCGCCATCACTGTCGCCTAGGCTCCACGGATGGCTGAGAAACCCGTATCAGCGGTGCTTTCGATCGCCGGCTCGGACTCCGGCGGCGGCGCCGGGATCCAGGCCGACCTGAAGGCTTTCGCGCGCTGTGGTGTGCACGGGATGACCGCGATCACGGCGCTGACCGCGCAGAGCACGGTCGGGGTCGAGGCGGTCGAGCAGGTGTCGCCGGAGATGGTCATCGCCCAGGTGCGCGCGGTCGCCGAGGACATCGGCGTCGACGCGGTGAAGATCGGGATGCTGGGCAACGCCGCCACGGTTGCGGCAGTGGTCGAGGCGCTCGGCTACGTCGGCGACGCGCCGGTCGTGCTCGACCCGGTGATGGTCGCCGAGTCCGGTGCCCGACTGCTCGACGACGACGCCTGCGACGCGCTGATCAACGACCTGCTGCCCCTGGTGACGATCGTGACCCCGAACATCCCCGAGGCGCGCGTCCTCGCCGGCCTGGGAGACGACGTATCCCAGGAGGACCTCGCCCGCGCCGTGCAGTTGCTGGGGCCCGATGCGGTGGTCGTCACCGGCGGGCACTCGGACGCCCTGATCGACCTCTTCTTCGACGGCGAGGAGCCGGTGGAGATCCCCGGCGAGCGCCACTCGAGCGAGGCCGCGCACGGCTCCGGCTGCACCCACTCGTCCTCGATCGCCGCCTTCCTGGCCCGCGGTGCCGATCCGCTGCAGGCCGTCGCGGCGGCGCGCCAGCTCGCCTCGCTGGCTGTAGGCGCTGGGCTCGACGGGCTGGGGAAGGGGCACGGCCCCGTGGACGTCTTCGACCTCGCCGCCCGCGCCCGCGCCGATGCCGCGTTCGCCGGCGAGGCCGGGAAGTAGGTTTCGTCGATGAGCACCGACGCAGCCAATACCGCGACCGGCCTCCCGCGACCTCGCTCGGCCACCGTCTTCGACGGGCCCGATCGCGCCCACGCGCGCGCCTACATGAAGGGGATCGGCTTCGACGACGACGCGCTCTCGCGGCCGACGATCGGGATCGCCAACACCTGGACCGAGGCGATGCCGTGCAACTTCCACCTGCGCGCCCTCGCCGAGCACATCAAAGACGGCGTCCGCGCCGCCGGCGGCACGCCGATGGAGTTCAACACCGTCGCCGTCTCCGACGGGGTGACGATGGGCACGCAGGGGATGAAGGCATCGCTGATCAGCCGCGAGGTGATCGCCGACTCGATCGAGCTGATGGCGCGCGGCTACCAGTTCGACGCGATCGTCGCCCTCTGTGCCTGCGACAAGACGATCCCCGGCTGCGCGATGGCGCTGGCCCGCCTCGACGTGCCCTCGGTGCTGCTCTACGGCGGCTCGATCGCCCCCGGCCACTGGCACGGTCGCGACGTGACGATCCTCGACATCTTCGAGGCGATCGGAGCCCACAACGCGGGCGAGATGACCGATGAGGAACTGCACGAGCTGGAGGGCGTCGCCAGCCCCGGCGCCGGTGCCTGCGGCGGCCAGTTCACCGCCAACACGATGGCCTGCGCCTTCGAGGCGCTGGGGATCAGCGCGGGCGGCTCGGCGATGGTCCCGGCCGAAGGCGACGACAAGCCGACCGTCGCCGAGAAGGTCGGCGAGCTGGTGATCCGCGTCCTCGCCGAGGACATCACGCCGAGCAAGGTCATCACCAAGGAATCGCTCGAAAACGCGATCGCCTGCGTCTGCGCCTCGGGCGGCTCGACCAACGGCGTGCTCCACCTGATCGCGCTCGCGCACGAGCTCGGGATCGAGCTGACGCTGGACGACTTCGAGCGGATCTCCCGCGCGACGCCGCTCTACGCCAGCCTCAAACCGGGCGGCCGCTTCGTCGCCACCGACCTCTACGCGGCGGGCGGCGTGCCGGTGATCCTCAAACGGCTCGACGACGCCGGGCTCCTGCACCGAGAGCAGCTCACGGTGACCGGGCAGACGATCGGCGAGGTCGCCGAATCGGCGATCGAGGCGCCCGGCCAGGAGGTCGTGCTGCCGGTCGACGCGCCGCTGAAGCCCGAAGGCGGGCTCGCGATCCTGCGCGGCAACCTCGCCCCGGAAGGCTCGGTGGTGAAGGTCGCGGGCACCGAGCGCCGCAGGCAGTCCGGCCCCGCCCGCGTCTTCGAGTCCGAAGAGGACTGCTTCCGCGCGGTCAAGGAGCAGCAGATCAACCCCGGCGACATCGTCGTGATCCGCAACGAGGGGCCGGTCGGCGGCCCCGGCATGCGGGAGATGCTGCAGGTGACCGCGGCGATCGTCGGCGAGGGGCTCGGCGAGTCGGTGGCGATGGTCACCGACGGCCGCTTCTCCGGCGCTACCCGCGGCCTGATGATCGGTCACGTCGCCCCCGAGGCGGCCAGAGGCGGCCCGATCGCGGCGATCTCCGAGGGCGACCGGATCACCGTCGACATCGACCGGCGCGAGCTGACGGTCGACCTCCCCGACGACGAGATCGCCCGGCGCATCGCCGCCTACGAACCTCCGGCGCACCCGCCCGGGCTGCGTCGCGGGGTGATGGGGAAGTACGCGGCGACGGTCTCGTCGGCGGCGCACGGCGCTGTCACCAGCTGACGCGCTGCATGCATTCACCGTGCCAGGGCACGGTCAACTCATGCAGCGAAGAAGTCGTCGAGCAGGGAGTTGAACCGCAGCGGGCGCTCCAACTGCGGGACGTGACCGGTGCGCTCGAAGATCTCCAGGCGGGAGTGGGGGATGCGGCGGTGGTAGGAGATCGCCGCGGCGACCGGGACCACCTGGTCGGAGAGCCCCCAGACGATCAGCGTCGGCATCTCGATCGTCGCCAGGCGCTCGCGGAAGTCGGTGCGGATCACGTCGGCAAGCGCCGGCTCGAAGCCGTCCGCTTCGCGCAGCCCGTTGACGATCTGCTCGACCAGGGTGTCGTCGTCGAGCCGGTTCGGGAAGCGCACGAACGACTGGAAGACGGCGCGTCGCAGTCGCGGCCGGGTGACGATCTGCCGTCCCCGGCCGGCGAAGAGAGGCGAGAAGCGCCGCCACGCCCAGGCCGTCGCCACCGCCCGCTCTTCGGGCCGCCAGGTGTTGATGATCCCGGCCGCCGAGACCAGCACCAGCCGCTCGAAATACTCCGGTGCCGCCAGTGCCAGCTCCGTCGCCACGAGGCCGCCCATCGAGTTTCCGACCAGGGTCGCGCCGTCGAGCCCGAGCTTCTCGCAGAAGTCACGCACCAGCTGCCCGTAGGCGTCCATCCCGATCGGCCACTCCGGCATCGGGCTCGCCCCGAAGCCGGGCAGGTCGAGTGCCACACAGCGCCGGCCCGCCGCCGCGAAGTGCGGCAGGTTCTCGAGCCAGTTCTGCCAGCACCCCGACACCCCGTGGATGAAGAGCAACGGCTCGCCCTCGCCGATCTCGACGTAGTTGACGCTCGCGCCCGGCAGCTCGACCCGCCGCAGGTGCTCCCGCCAGTCGATCCGCGCCCACTCGCGGTCCGACACCCCGTAGTCGCTCCCGGCGACGATGCGGGGGTCGATCGAGGTCGCCTGCTCCATCGGCCAAAGCCTAGCCGGACAATTTGTATAGCTTTTCGGATCGTGCCCGGTCTTGATCGGAAACGCAGGGGAGAACTCCTTCGGAGCGTGTTCGACGTACTCGCCGACCATCCCGATGGCATGAAAGCCCGCGATGTGCTCAAAGAAGTCGAGCAACGGCTGGGCCCGACCGAATTCGAGAAAGCCACCTACGAGGGGTCCGACACCCGTCGATTCGAGAAGTCGATTCGGTTCGTCACCATCAACGCCGTCAAAGCCGGTTGGATGGTCAAGGACGCAGGGATCTGGACGCCTACCGAGGCAGGCCTCGAAGCCCGCCAGGAAATCCCAGAGCCCGGAGAGTTCGTGCTCGAGGCCCAGAGGCTCTACAAACAGTGGGCCGACGAGCAGCCGCCCAAAGATGAGCGGAGGAAGCGCAGGCGGAGCAGGAAATCGCGGACTCGTCCGTCACTCTTGAGCAAGCCGAAGAGGCGTCCTGGGAAGAGGTGCGCGAAGCCCTGTACGGCATGGACCCATATGACTTCCAGCAGCTCGTCGGGGGCCTGTTCCGAGGGATGGGGTATTTCGTCGAGTGGATCGCCGCGCCGGGAAAAGATCGTGGCGTCGACATCGTCGCCCTCACCGACCCCCTCGGTACGGGAGGGCCGAGGATCAAGGCACAGGTGAAGCGGGAGCAGAGCAAAACGAACGCGCCCGCGTTGCGGTCCTTCCTCTCGGTTCTCCACCCCGGAGACATCGGAGTCTTCGTCACCCTTGGCGGTTTCACCTCAGACGCGATCGTCGAGGCCCGCACCGAGACTCGGCGAATTCGCCTGATCGACGCGACCCAGCTCTTCAACCTCTGGGTGGAGCACTACGAGAGGATTCCCGACGAGGACCGTCGTCGCTTGCCGATCCGGAAGGTTCCGTTCTTGCTTCCGGCACGTCAAGACTCGTGACGGGCCACGTTCGCTGAAGCCGAGTCCGCGGCAAGGGTCGATCGTGGGCCGCCTGCCTAGTAGCTCGCGTGGCAGCGCTTGATCGTCTTCCCTTCGAGGTCCTGCAGTTCGTGCCCGGGCGTTTCGTCGGCGACGTCGGACCCCCAGATCAGCAGGCAGAACGCCTTGCCGGCCGCCTTGGCCTGCTCGGGTTCGATGTCGGCGCGGATAGTCACCCTCGTGTCCTCGACCTCGATCGACGAAGTAGCGCTGCACATCGGACGCGATCTTCAGGAGGAGCCCGAGTCGCCCGACCCACATCCGGCACCGAAGGCCGCCAGGGCCGCGATGATGATGAGCAGGGAGGGGCGCCTCACGCGTAGCCCATGCGTTCGAGCACGGGAATCTCGCGGATCTGGGGGGGTTGGAGGTGGTCCCAGAGGATGCCGCGCGGGCGGTCGTACTGGCGGTCGATCTCGATCACCGCGCGGGGGGTGGAGATGACGTCGCAAGGAAGGTCGTGGGCGGTGACCATCAGGTGCTGGCGGAGGATCTGGATCGGGTGGACCGTGGTGGCGACCAGGACGTGGGAGTCGATCTTCCCCGCCTCGACCAGGATCCCGAACTCGAGGTCGTGGTAGCCGCCACCTTTGCCGACCCGGGCGCCGCTGAGGTTGACGGCGACGGAGCCGCAGAGGACTAGGTCGATGTCCGGCAGGTCGTCGAGGGCGACGACGCGGCCGTGCTTGAGGGCGCCCTTGATGGTGGCGGCCTCCTGGACCGCTTTCTTGGAGAGCTTTTTCGGGTCGAGGACGCGGAAGGGGTGGGGGTCGCGCAGGCGCGGCACCGCCATGATCACCGTCTTGCCTTCTTCGAGGGCGAGGCGCCGGGCATGCGTCTGCGGCGAGTCGGGGTTGGCCTTGACGACCTTCGCCCGCTTCCAGAGCCGGTGGGCGGCGAGCTTCTCGGCCGCCAACTTCGCCCCGGCAAAGTTGGGGATGCGGCCCTCGGCACCGGGAAAGCGGGAGACCCCCTGGTCGTCCATCGCTTTCCAGACCTCTGCCCGGACCTCGTCCTTCGAGCGCATGGGTCGAAACATATCCCTCAGTGAACCCGGCAAGCGTGGCCCCGTCTCGAGTGTTTGCCACACTTTCGTGCTTCCCGTCCAACGACCTGTGCTGTGGGGACAGCTATGGGCCGCAAAACGATCGTCATCATCGCCAGTGCAGCTGTGCTCGTCGCCGCCCTCGCCGTCGCGGGCGCGTACGCGTACGACCGCTCCCAGGAGGGCAAGATCGCCGAGGGCGTGACGATCGACGGGATCGACGTCGGCGGTATGGACGCCGCCGAGGCGGAAGCGAAGGTGCGCCGCCAGCTGCTGCGCCCGCTGGACAAGCCGCTACGCGTGACCTACCGCGACCAGAAGTGGTCGCTGCCCGGGGAGAAGCTGAAGGTCCGGGCCGACATCGAGGCCGCGGTGGCGCGCGCCGTCGACGTCAGCCGCGAAGGCGACCTGCCGACCCGGATCGGCCGTTATCTCGGCGGCGACGAGCTGGAAGTCGGGATCTCCGCCCACGTCGACTACTCGCGCAGCGCGATCAACAAGTTCGTCCGCGGCGTCGCCGACGACCTCAATCGCTCACCGCAGGACGCCGCGGTCGATCCGAGCGCCGAAACGCTCGAAGTCGTCGCCTCCCATCCGGGGCGCAAGGTGCGCGACGTCCGCCTCGCCGACGAGCTGCGCGAAGCGGTGACCGGTGGCGGCTCTCGCACCGTGAGCGTGCACCTCCACAAGACCAAGCCCGAAGTGACGACCGAGGAGGTCGTCACCCGCTACCCGTCCTACCTGACCCTCGACCGCGCCAACTTCACCCTGCGCCTCTACCGCGACCTCGAACTGACCAGGACCTACACCGTCGCGGTCGGCCAGGAAGGGCTCGAAACCCCGGAAGGCACCTATGAAATCCAGGCGATGGAAGAAGAACCGACCTGGTACGTGCCGGAATCGGACTGGGCCGGGGACCTTGCCGGGCAGGTGATCCCGCCGGGCCCCTCGAACCCGATCAAGGCCCGCTGGATGGCGATCTTCGAAGGCGCCGGGATCCACGGCACCGAAGAGACGGCGTCGCTAGGCAGCGCCGCCTCGCACGGCTGCGTGCGGATGTCCATACCTGACGTGGAAGAGCTCTACTCAGAAGTCGAAGTGGGGACCCCCATATTTATTGGGTAGGGCGGCGGTCACGGTCGCGAGCCTGACGCTGGTCGAGTATTTGTGTGACCTGAGTGTCGGCGAAGGACAGGACGACTTGAGAGCGAATGAGAGTCTCGTGAATTGGGATGCGGCACTCGCCGGATACGACCGTGATCTCCGGACCCGCGGGGCCGCCGAGCGGACCCGGCGCGCCTACGGCGTCGACCTCGCCGCCTTCGTCAACTGGGCCAAGGCGCTGCACCTCGGGCCCGGCGACCTCCGCCACCGCGACGTGCGCCGCTATGCCGCCTCGTTGTCGCAGGCAGGGAAGGCGTCGACGACGGTCGCCCGCAACCTCGCCGCGATCCGCGGCCTCTTCGACTTCCTGGTCCGCACCGAGCGGATCGGCAGCAACCCGGCCGAGCTCGTCTCCAGCCCGAAGCGCGCGCAGAAGCTGCCGAACGTGATGAGCGGCGAGCAGATGCGCTTGCTCCTGGAGGGGATCCCGGCGCGTACGCCGCTGGAGCTGCGCGACCGGGCGATGTTCGAGCTCGCCTACTCGTGCGGGCTGCGCTGCGAGGAGATCGTCAACCTGGACATCGGCTCGTTCGATTTCGAAGAAGACGAGCTGCGGGTGCTCGGCAAGGGGCAGAAGGAGCGCCTGCTGCCGGTCGGCGAGCCCGCCCGGCGGGCGCTCGAACGCTACCTGCAGCGCGGCAGGCGGCCGCTGGCCGGCGATCCGCGGGAGCGCGCCCTGTTCCTCTCCAAGAGCGGCCGGCGGCTCTCCAACTCGGATGTGACGCGACGCCTGCGGATCTGGGTCGCGAACATCTCCTCGCTGGGCGGCATCTCGCCCCACTCGCTCAGGCATTCTTTTGCAACGCATCTGCTTGAGGGCGGTGCAGATCTGCGTACGATTCAGGAATTACTAGGCCATTCCTCGATCTCCACGACGCAGGTGTACACCCGGGTCGACGCCGCCCGGCTGCGCGACACCTACGCCGACACCCATCCGCGCGCATGAACGAAACCGCTGCCGAAAGTAGGATCTGATCGTGGCGATGGAGACGGGGGTCAAGGAAGTCGAGCTGCGCGAGCTCTGGCGTCGCTACAAGGAGCAGGGAGACGGGACCGCTCGCGAGCGCCTGGTGGTCGCCTACTCGCCGATGGTGAAGTTCGTCGCGGGCCGGCTCGGCGCCGGGCTGCCGTCCCACGTCGAGGACGCCGACCTCATCTCCTACGGCCTGGTCGGGCTGATCGGCGCGATCGAGCGCTTCGAGCCGGAGCGCGGGATCAAATTTGAGACCTTCGCGATGACCCGCATCCGCGGGTCGATCATCGACGAACTGCGCTCGCTCGACTGGGTGCCCCGCTCGGTCCGCTCGCGGGCGCGCGAAATCGAACAGGCACAGGCAAAACTGGAGCACGAGCTGCAGCGGGCGCCGAACGAGGCCGAGCTCGCGGCGAAACTGGGGATGACCGAGGCCGAGCTGCAGAACTCGCTGCTCGAGATCGCCAACTCCTCCGTCTACGCGCTCGACGAGCTGTGGACGGTGTCGGACTCCTCCGGCGACCAGGTCAGCCTGCTCGACACGATCGCCGACGACGGGGCCGCCGACCCGCAGGAGGCGCTGGCCTCCAACGAGGTCAAGGATCGGCTGACCGAGGCGATCGGCTCGCTGCCCGAGCGCGAGCAGCTCGTCGTCGCCCTCTACTACTACGAGAACCTCACCCTGCGCGAGATCGGCGAGGTTCTGGGCGTCACCGAGTCACGCGTCTCACAGCTTCACACCAAGGCCGTGATGCGCCTGAAGTCCCATCTGCAGCAGGCCTGAAGCAAGCCTGCATTCAGAACGGCTCGTTTGCGCTTCGCATTTTGCGGAAAGCGCCTGCCCGCTGCTAACTTGAGCCTGGTGAGCCCCCAAGATGCCTGCGAGGTCTGCGGACGGACGTTTCTCGTCGGCGAGAAGGTCCATTCCTACGTCTCCGTCGAGGGCCGCCACGAGGTCTGCGACCTGTGCGTCGATCGTGTCGCGGCGGTCGGTTGGCGGCCCGCCGACGAGGACGGGGCGGAGGAGCGGATGCGCGCCGAGGCGGAGCGCAAGCCGGGGTTGCTCGGGCGCCTGTTCTCCCGCGCCGAGGAGGACGAGGCCGACGAGGAGCCTGCCGCGCCCACGCCGCGCGCCCTCGAGATCCACGAACTTGAGACGGAGCGCTACGACGTCGAGGCCGAGTGGCGCGGAGAGGAGGACGAGGTGGCGCCCGCGCCGGTGGTGGAGAAGCAGGCTCGGAAGCGCCGTCGTCTCGGCGGTTTCTTCGCTGGCGCCCCGAGTGGTGCCCCCGCGGACCTGCCCGCGCCCGAGGTCGTCCCCGAGCCTGAGCTCTCGACGCCGCCGCCCGCGCCCGCGCCGCGCGCCGACGCGTCCCCGGCCCCGCTGCCCGACC
>JBOGYZ010000228.1:0-9838 GCA_050697015.1 Solirubrobacterales bacterium | reverse complement strand
CGCCTATAGGGGTACTTTTCGGCCCGTCAACCTGGGGGTGCGACGGAACCGTGACCTAGGTGTGGAGTACCGGGCGGAAGCGTGACGAACCCTCGGACTTCCTGGCGGAACCCTCACGTCCTGGGCGTCTCATGGCGGTCACAGCCTGCGAGGACCGCGATGAGACGCCCAGGACGGAACTAGGACTGCCGCAAGCGCCGCGGATCGCCCTATTCCGACACCAGCGGGAGCATCGCCTGGAGCTTGACCTCGGTCTCGGCCAGCTCGGCCTCGGGGTCGGAGCCGGCGACGACGCCTACTCCTGCGAAGAGGTGGGCGTCGCGGTCGCGGAGGAGGGCGCTGCGGAGGGCGACGCAGAATTCGCCGTCCTCGGTGGCGTCCATCCAGCCGACCGGAGCGGCGTACCAGCCGCGGTCCATCTGCTCCAGTTCGACCAGGGCGGCCTGGGCGGCGGGCCAGGGCTCGCCGCCGACGGCCGGGGTCGGGTGGAGCATTCCCGCCAGCTCGATCGCCGAGCGCGGCTCGGCCAGCTGGGCGATCACCGGGGTCGCCAGGTGCTGGATGTTGGCGACCTTGACGATCTCCGGTTCGGCGCCGGGCTCGACCCAGACCGCGTGGGGACGGAGGCGGCGGACGATGCGCTCGGCGACGATGCGGTGCTCGCGGCGGTCCTTGTCGGAGCGCATGAGGCGCTCGCCGAGGTGGTCGTCGACGGCAGGATCGGAGCTGCGGCGGGTCGATCCGGCCAGGGCGACGGTCGAGACGCCGGCGCCAGAGCGGCGCACGAGGAGCTCTGGACTGGCGCCGATGAAGGCGGCCTCCGGCGTCCCGGCGCAGAAGCAGAAGCAGGCCGGGAACTGCTCGCGCATGCCGCCGAAGATCGGCGCCGGATCATGGGAGGCGGCGGCGCTGACGATGACCTCGCGGGCGAGCACGACCTTCTGCATCTCCCCCGCCGCGATCCGGGCTGTCGCCTTCTCGACCGCGTCTTCGAAGGCGCGTGGTGGCTTCGCGCTACGGATCTCAGGCCGGGCGGTCGGGTGCGGATCGAGCAGCGGCAGGGTCGCGTCGGTGCGCATCCCGGCGAGGCGCGCGATGAGCTCCGCCCCGAGTCGCTCGGCGTCGTCCCCGGGCCCGACGATCGCGTTCACGGTCAGGAAGGCCTCATCGCCGCTGCGGCAGATCGAGACCTCGGGCAGGAAGAGCGAGCCGGGTTCGAACGAGCTCCAGGTGGATTCGCCGCCGCCCTCGGGATCGAAAGAGAAGCCGCCGAGCCAGACCGGCCCGGCCCCGGCGGGCACCCCGCCCACCCCCTCGGCGATCGCGTCGCGCCCCGTCTCACCGGCCGCCGCGGCGACCTCCTCGAAACGCCGCGCCCCCCGGCCCGAGGCCTCACGGGCCACGCCCATCCCGGCCAACGCGAAGTCGCGGTCGGGCTGCTCCCAGCAGAACCAGCGGTCTGACGCCAGCCGCGAGGAGAAGATCGTCGCGCACGGATCGGTGGCGTCGACCGCGGCGGTGACGCTGACGAGAGTCCGCCGCCCCTTCCCTATGCCTCGCTCGAGCGCCCCTAGAAGAGCGTCACTCGTGACCACGGGCGATCGCGATCTCGCCGGTGCGGACCATTTCGACCAGCCCGTGAGGGCGGATCATCCGCTCGAAAGCCTCGATCTTGTCGGCCGAGCCGGTGACCTCGATGGTGATCGTACGGCGCGCCACATCGACGATTTTCGCCCGGAAGATGTCGGCGAACTGGATGATCTCGGCGCGGTTCTCGACCGCCGCGGAGACCTTGAAGAGCGCCATCTCGCGGGCGACCGTCTCCTCCGGCCCCATGTCGCGGATTTTCAGCACGTTGACCAGCTTGTGCAGCTGCTTGGTCACCTGGTCGATCGGATGGACGGCGCCGTCGAGGGTGAGCGTGATGCGCGAGACGCTCGGGTCGTCGGTCGGACCGACCGCGAGCGTGTCGATGTTGAAGCCGCGGCGGGAGAAGAGCCCGGCGACGCGAGCCAGCACGCCTGGCTTGTTCTCCACCTGGATCGAGAGGATGTGCTTGCGGCCGCTGAGCTGCCCGGGGACGCGCAGGTCCTCGAGTTTCACCAGGTCCGGAGTCCCAGCCTCCATCACTTCACCAGCCCCGGGGCCTCGGTCATCTCGCGAGCAGCGGTGCCCGGCGCGATCATCGGATAGACGTTCTCCTCCTGGGTGACGCGGATGTCGACGAGCACCGGGCCGTCGGTCTCGACCGCCGTGCGCATCGTGTCCTCGAGAGCGGCCGTGTCCTCGACCCGCAGGCCGGTCGCGCCGAAGGCCTCGGCCAGCTTCACCCAGTCCGGACTCGCGCCCATCTCGACCGCGCTGTAGCGACGGTCCCAGAAGAGCTGCTGCCACTGGCGGACCATGCCCATGTAGCCGTTGTTCATCAGGAAGATCTTGACCGGGATGTTCTCGGTGACGCAGGTCGCCAGCTCCTGCACGTTCATGATCAGGCTGCCGTCGCCGGAGATGCAGACGACGAGCTCGTCGGGGCACGCGACCTTGGCGCCGATCGCCGCCGGCAGGCCGAAGCCCATCGTCCCCAGGCCACCGGAGTTGATCCAGCGGCGGGGCTGGTCGAAGCCGTAGTACTGCGCCGCCCACATCTGGTGCTGGCCGACGTCGGAGGCGACGATCGCTTCGCCGTTGGTGACCTTGTGCAGCGTCTCCACCATCGTCTGCGGCTTGATCTCGCCGTCCGTCGAGGGCTCGTAGTAGAGCGGGTGATCCTGCAGCCAGGAGCGGAGCTGCGACCACCAGGCCTCCATGCGGCCGGAATCGGTCTGCAGCGCCCGGTACTCGCGGGTCAGCTTCGGCAGCACCTGCTTGACGTCGCCGACGATCGGGATGTGCGCGCCGACGTTCTTCGAGATCTCCGCCGGGTCGATGTCGATGTGGATGATTTTCGCGTTGGGCGCGAACTCGTCCAGCTTGCCCGTGATGCGGTCGTCGAAGCGGGCGCCGATCGCGACGATCAGGTCGGCGCGGTCCATCGCCGTGTTGGCGGTGTAGGTGCCGTGCATGCCGAGCATGCCGAGGAAGCGGTCGCTCGAGGCCGGGAAGGCGCCGAGGCCCATCAGCGTCGAGGTGACCGGGAATTGGTCGGAGGCGACCAGCTCGCGCAGCTCCTCGGAGGCGTTGGCGTTGATCACGCCGCCACCGGTGTAGAAGATCGGCCGACGCGCGTTCGCCAGCGCTTTGGCGGCGATGCGGATCTGTTTGATGTTGCCCTCGGTGGAGGGTTTGTAGCCCGGCAGCTCGACCGGCTCGGTGCGCGGCGAATAGTCGATGTCGGCGCGGAATAGGTCGGACGGGACGTCGAGCAGGACCGGCCCGGGGCGCCCGGTCGAGGCGACGTGGAAGGCCTCGTGGACGTACTCGGGGATCTGCCGCGCGTCGGTCACCTGGAAGGAGTGCTTCACGAAGGGCAGCGTGGCGCCGAGGATGTCGGCCTCTTGGAAGCCGTCGGTGCCGATCAGCTCGGTTTTCACCTGGCCGGTGATGAAGACGGTCGGGACCGAGTCGAGCATCGCGTCGGCGATCGCCGTGATCAGGTTCGTCGCGCCGGGACCGGAGGTGGCGAAGGCGACGCCCACTTTGCCGCTGGCCTTGGCGTACCCCTCGGCGGCGTGTCCGGCACCCTGCTCGTGGCGGGTCTGGACGTGGCGGAAGTCGGCGTCGACGACGGCGTCGTACATCGGCAGGTTGGCCCCGCCTGGGATCCCGAAGACGTTCGTCACACCCTCGGCCTTCAAAGATTTCATCAGTGCGTCGGCTGCTCTCATCGAACCGACGATGCTACCAGCGGGGCGCGAGCGGCCCAGGAGCCGTTTTATGCCTGCGCGGCGGCGGGTTTCGCCGGGTTCCAGCGGGTGCGCGGATCGATCGCGCCCTCGGCGGCGCGGTGCTTGTAGCGGTCGAGGATCCCGAGGATCGACTCGACCAGCTCCTCGCCGAGGAGTTTCGGCTGCAGGCCGAGATCCAGCAGGTTCGAGTTGACCGCGTTGTAGTAGTGCTCTTCCTTCTCCACCCGCGGATTGTCGTAGTGCTGGATGGCGACCTCGTAGCCGAGGTGCGCGCCCGCCTCCTTCACCAGCTCGGCCAGCTGCATCACCGAGAACTGCTCGGTGAACTGGTTGAAGACGCGGAACTCGCCGGCGTCGGCCGGGTTCAGCGCGGCGATCTCGACGCAGGCGAGCGTGTCGCGAATGTTGAGGAAGCTGCGCGTCTGGTTGCCTTCTCCGTAGACGGTCAGCGGGTGACCGATCACGGCTTGCAAGCAGAACCGGTTCAGGACCGTGCCGAAGAGCTCGTCGTAGTCGAAGCGCGTGATCAGCCGCTCGTCGCTCGCCGTCTCCTCGGTCTCGATCCCGTAGACGACGCCCTGGTTCAGGTCCGTCGCCCGCAGGCCCCAGGTGCGGCAGGCGAAGTGGATGTTGGTCGAGTCGTGGACCTTCGAGCAGTGGTACAGCGAGCCCGGCAGCTTCGGGAACGGCAGCGTGTCCGCGCGCCCCTTGTGCGAGATCTCGATGTAGCCCTCCTCGATGTCGATGTTGGGCTGGCCGTACTCGCCCATCGTCCCGAGCTTCACCAGGTGCGCCTCGGGGACGTGATCGCGCATCGAGAAGAGCAGGTTGAGGTTGCCGATGGTGTTCGCGTACTGGGTCTCGACCGCGGTCTGGCGGGAGATCATCGAGTAGGGCGCCGAGGCCTGCTGGCCGTAGTGGACGATCGTCTCGGGGAGGAACTCGGCGACGATGCCATCGAGGAAGTCGCCGTCCTCGATCGGGCCGACATGGGACGCGATCCGCTTGCCGGAGAGCTCCTCCCAGGTCGCGATCCGGGTCTCGAGGTCGGCGATCGGGGTCAGCGAGTTCGAGCCCGCGCCCTCGACCCAGCGCCGTCGGTTGAAGTTGTCGACCACCGCCACCTCGTGCCCGCGCGCCGAGAAGCGAAGTGCCGTCGGCCAGCCGAGGTAGCCGTCGCCACCAAGTATGAGGATCCGCATAGACCGGCAAGGTTAGTTGAATCGGGCTGATGCCAAACCGTGTGGCGGCCGGAAACGGCGGCAGATTGGGGATTGCGGCGCTTGTCGCGATCCTGCTGCTGGGCGTCGGCCTGCGGGTCGGCGAAGCCTGGAGCGGCCGCGCCCCGGTCTACGACGCGGCCGCCTACGCGGCGATCGCGAGGAACCTGGACGAAGGCAACGGCTTCACCGTCGGCGCGAACGCGACCCAACCGAGCACCGACTACTCCCCCGGCCTCCCTCTGTTCGTGGCCGGGATCTACAAAGTGACCGGAGGCGTCCACGAACGGCTGGCGCGGATCCTCCTGGCCCTGATCGGCGCCCTCGCCCCGCTCTTCGCCTACCTCCTCGCCCGCCGCCTTGCCGCCCATCCACTCTCCCGAGGTGGGGTCGTCGCGGGGCTGATCGCGGCGCTCGTGGTGGCGATCTACCCGGCGACGATCGAGTACACGGGGATGCTGATGACGGAGCCGTTGGCGGCGACGCTCCTGGCCGGCGCGATGCTCGCGATCCTCTGGGCCGCCGACGGCGACTCGGCGTGGCGATGGCTCGTGCCGGGACTGACCCTCGGCGCCCTCGCCTTGGTCCGTCCCGAGTACCTGGCGATCGGCCTCCTGCTCGCGCTCCTGGTCTTCCTGCGCCAGCGTCTCCACATGCCGTGGAAGCGCGCGCTGCTCGCGGCAGCGGTCGTCGTGGTGGGGATCATCGTCGTGGTCGCGCCGTGGACCGTCCGCAACGCGATCGCGCTCGACCGCTTCGTCACGGTCTCGACCGGCGGTGGCCAGGTCCTCTACGCCGGGACGTACCTGCCCTCGGACGGGAACCCGGAAAAGGTCGGCGTCCACGTGGTCGCCGAACATCCGGAGCTCTTCGGCCCCCACGCCCTGGAAAACCTGCGGCTGGAGCAGATCCTCGCCCGCCTCGGCGAAGCCACCTACCCGAACATGGAACCCGACCAGGCCCTCTCGAAGATGGGCAAGGAACAGCTCCGCGACGACCTCGAGCACCACACCGGCGAATACATCGGCTTCGTCGCCACCAAGATCGGCCGCATCTGGTCCCACGGCCCCCGCGCGATCATGCGCACCCCGGTCTGGGAGGCCCTCCACTGGGTCCTGCTCGGCCTAGGACTCCTGGGCCTCGGCCTGCTCGCCTACCTCCGCCGCTGGGAGGCCCTGCTGATCGGCGCCGTCTTCCTCGCCGTCACGTTGGTGAGCGCCCTACTCGTGGCGTCACCCCGCCGAGTCCTCGTGCTCATCCCCCTGCTGGCCGCCTGCGCCGGGACGGCAGCGGTGTGGCTCACCACCGCCGTCCGACACAACAGAGATCAGTCCGTGTTGTAGGTGACCTTGAACTTCAGCCGGATTTCCGTGGCCGTGTCGGCGCCGCGGAAGAGGCAGTTGTAGGCGACCTTCTGCGGTTCGACGGTGCCTTCGCCGCCTGTGAGGACGCGCGGGGTGCAGCGGAAGCCTTCGAACACCAGCGGCTTCTCGATCCGCAGCGAGAGGTTCTTGTTCGCGACTTTCTTCACCGTCGGGCACTTGGCGAACTTTTCCTGCGACTGCGCGACGTTCTTGCCCGCGACGGTGATCGTGACCTTGTTGCCGATCACGTTTTTGGAGTTCGTCGTGCAGGTGGTGTTGATCTTCGGCGTTTCCGGTTCCGGCGGGTTCATCACGCCACCGGCAGCGGCCGTGCCGACTGCGGCCACCAACAGGGCGACCAGCGCGGCGGAGACGATCAGGGAGATGCGCTTCATGAAGTCAATCCTCCGTGACTAGTTGTTCGCGTATTCGATCTTGAAGGCGAGCTTGATTTCGGTCGCCGTGTCGGCGCCACGGAAGAGACCGGTGTACTTCACGATCAGCGGCGCTTCCTTGACCATCTTCGGGGTGATCCGGAAGCCTTCGATCACGGCCGGCTTCAGCAGTTCCCGCTTGATGACCTGGCTCAGAACCCGCTTCACGATCTTGCATTCGGCGTATTTCATCTGCGTCGGGTCGACGTTCTTGCCGGTCACGGTGGCGGTCAGCTTGTGGCCCGCGACGAAGTTCGAGGTGGTGCTGCAGGAGGTGTTGACGATGCCTTCGGTCGGCATCGCGCCGGCGGTGCCGACGGCGGCGACGAGGCAGGCGAGGGCGCCGGCCAGGATCAGGGAGATGCGCTTCATGGGGGTTCCTTCCAGTTTGTTTGCTGGGAGTTTCAGCGGGTCGCCGGGGTTTCCTGCCGCCGCGCGAGTAGCCTGACCGGCGCCCTTGAACGCTGTCCGCAACTGGTTCCGCACGCTGCCCGCCCGTTATGGGCGGCGCACGCTGATCGCGCTGGCGCTGATCGCCGTGCTCGGCCTCGTCTTCCGCGCGGTCGCCGTCGTCCACCCGGTCGCCGATCCCGCCGACGACTCGCACGCCTACTACGCCCTCGCCAAGTCGCTCTACACGGAAGGCAACTACGGCGGCCCGGAATTCCACTCGGAAGCCTCGAGCGACTGGTCCCCAGGCGCCCCCTGGCTATACGCCGGGCTCTTCGTCGTCACCGGCGGCCCGCGCGAAGGGACGATCCGCATCCTCGAGGCCCTGATGGGCGTGGGGACGATCCTCCTCGTCTTCTTTCTGGGATGGCGGTTGGGCGGGCGATGGCCGGCACTGCTCGCCGCGCTCGGCGTGGCCGTCTACCCGCCCTTCATCCACTCCGTGGGCGAGATCATGAGCGAGCCGCCGGCGATGTTTTCGCTCCCGGCAGCGATCCTCAGCTTCTTATGGGCGTGGGATCGGACCGCCGCGGCGCGAAGTGGACCGCCCGGCGGGGCCGGGCTGAAGGCCGCCTGGGTCTGGCTCGTGCCGGGCTTCCTCTTCGGCTGCACCGCGATGTTCCGCCCCGAGTACACGCTGGTCGCGGGCGCCTTCGTCGTCTTCGCCGCGGCGCGCTGGGCGTGGGAACGGGAGTGGCGACTCGGCGCGGCCGCGGTCGGCCTGATGCTGGTCGCGCTGCTGCTGCCGATCGTGCCCTGGACGATCCGCAACTTCGTCGTCTTCGAACGCTTCGTGCCGATCTCGACCGGCGGCGGCAAGGCACTCTACGTCGGCACCTTCTATCCCGCCGACGGTGAATACCAGCGGGTCAAGGCGATCCTCTACAAGCGTAAGACCGGCATCTCCCTCCCGCCTCAGTCGCAAGCCTTGAACGAAGTCGAACCGACCGAACTCTTCAATGAAGTCGCCGCGCGCTACCCCGAACTCCCGCGCGACTCGGCCCTCGGCAAGATCGGCAAGGAAAACTTCTCCAAGTACTTCGGCGAAGACCCGGTCGGCTACGCCGGGATGACCGTGCGCAAGGTCGGCCGCATGTGGTCGAGCGGGGTCGGCTCGTTCATGTCGACGACGCTCGGCCGGGCGATCCAGATCCTCCTGGTGCTGCTCGGCGTCGCGGCCCTTGTCCTGCTTGCCTTCCGCCGCCGCTGGTGGGAGACGCTCGCCCTCGCCACCCCGATCGTCCTCGTCACCGTGGTCGGCGCCGCGAGCCTGGCGGCGCCCCGCCGCAACGAGATCCTGATGACGCTGATCATCCCGCTCGCCGCCTTGGCGCTCTCCAGCGCCGCCTCCGCCCTATCCTCTGCCCGCGAATGATCGTCCTTGCAGGCATATTTCCGGCCGAACTGACGGCCCTGCGCGCCATCGGTCTGGCCGCGGCGTTGATCCTCGTCGTCTACGCGGTCGCCCGCCGCCGCACCCTGCGCAACGCCGACGTGGTGCTGCTGCTCCTCTCCGGGCTCGCCCTGGCGATCGTCACCGGAACCGAAGTCGTCAACGGCCTGCTTTCCGCCTTCTCCTTCGAAAAAGGCAACGGCGGGCGGATCCTCGGCCTCGCCGTCTTCGCCATCTTCATCCTCTTCATCATCTGCCTGCGGGCGCTCTCGGTCGGGGCGCGCAACTCGCGCCAGCTCTCGGCGGCGCTCGAGGGGCTCGCCTGGGAGGAGTTCCGCCAGGCCGGCCTGCCCGCCCGCTTCAAGGACAAGATCGCGATCCTCGTCCCTGCCTACAACGAGGCCGAGAACATCGGCGTCGTCCTCGACCAGATGCCCGCCGAGGTCTGCGGCGTGCGCACCGAGATCCTCGTCGTCGACGATGGCTCGCGCGACGGCACGGGCGATGTCGCCGCCGAGCACGGCGCCCTGGTCGCCCGCCACGTCACCAACCGCGGCGGCGGCGCGGCCCTGCGCACCGGCTACCGGCTGATGGTCGAATCGGGGGCGCGGATCGTCGTCACCCTCGACGCCGACGGCCAGCACCTGCCGAGCGAGATGCCGCGCCTGGTCGAACCGGTGCTGAGCGGCGAAGTCGACGTTGCCCACGGCTCCCGCGTCCTCGGCCACGCCGACCGCAACCACTTCGCGCGGGAGCTCGGGATCGTCTTCTTCAACCGCCTCGTCTCCTCCATCACCCGCACCCACGTCACCGACTGCTCGAACGGCTACCGCGCCGTCCGCACCACCGTCCTGCCGCAGCTGGTCCTGCGCCAGGAGCAGTTCCACACCTCCGAGTTCATGATCGAGGCGATCAAGCGCGGCGTCCCCGCCCGAGAGGTGGCGATCACGGTCGAACAGCGCCTCCACGGGCACTCGAAGAAGCCCGCGGTGATGCGCTACGGCCTCGGCTTCGCCAACGCTATCGTCCGCACCTGGCTGCGGTAGGCGAGCCCGTAAGGGTCCTGGCCCCGCAAGCTGGCGCCCGGGGAAAGGGACGGGCCGTCTCGGCCACGGCCCTGGCGGGCTGTGGC
>JBOGYZ010000227.1:0-5433 GCA_050697015.1 Solirubrobacterales bacterium | reverse complement strand
GCCCTCGGTCGTCCTCGCGCTCGGCGCCACGGTCACGGTGCGGGGCCCGGGCGGCGCTCGTCAGATCGCCGCGGACGAATTCTTCCTCGGGCCGTTCGAGACCGCGATCGAGCCGGGCGAGCTCGTGGTCGAGGTCACCTTCCCGGTCTCGCCCCCCGGCCAGGGTTATGCCTTCGTCGAGTTCGCCCGCCGTCATGGCGACTTCGCGATCGCGGGCGCGGCGGTGACGCTCTCCCTCCGCGACGGGATCATCGCCGACCCCCGCGTGGTGCTCTGCGGGGTCGGCCCGGTGCCGCTGCGGGCGACCGGCGCCGAGGCGGCCCTGGATGGAGCGGCCGCGAGTGAGGAGGCGATCGCGGCAGCCGCAGCCGCCGCGGTCGAGGGAGTGGAGCCCCCGGGCGACATGCATGGCGGCACCAGGTACAGGATCGGCGTCGCCCGCGCCCAGGTGAGACGGGCGATCACCAAGGCGCTCGACCGAGCGAAGGGAGAGGAGCGATGAGCGAGGCGATTCCACTGCGGCGGATCGAGATGACCGTGAACAGCGAGCATTACGACCTCGAGGTCGAACCGCGCAAGCTGCTCGCCGACGTGCTGCGCCAGGACCTCGGCCTGACCGGGCTCAACCTCGGCTGCTCGCACGGGGTCTGCGGCAGCTGCACGGTCCTGCTCGACGGCGAGACCGCGCGTAGCTGCATCATGCTCGCGGTCCAGGCCGACGGCGCCGAGATCACCACGATCGAGGGCATCGCCCCATCCAACGAGAAGATGCATCCGATCCAGGAGGCCTTCTGGGAGAAGCAGGGACTGCAGTGCGGCTACTGCACGCCGGGCATGGTCCTGCGCACGGTCGAGCTGCTGCGCGAGAACCCCGACCCGACCCGCGAGGAGGTGCGCGAAGGCATCGCGAGCAACCTCTGCCGGTGCACCGGCTACCAGTTCATCGTCGACTCGGTGATCGACGCGGCGGCGCGCCTGCGCGAGGGCGAGGCGGTGAAATGACCAACCCGCGGACCAACACCGAGATCCCGAAAGCCGAGCGGCCGACCAACCTCAAGTGGATCGGCAAATCGGTGAAGCGGGTGGAGGACCCCAAGTACCTGCGCGGGCTCGGCAAGTACGTCGCCGACCTCGGCTTCGACGGCATGCTGCACGCCGCCGTAGTGCGCAGCCCCTATGCCCACGCGCGGATCACCTCGATCGACTGCGCGGAGGCGAAGCGGATGCCCGGGGTGCGCGCCGTCGTCACCGGTGCCGAGGCGGCGGAGATCGTCGAACCTCTGCCCGACTCCGGCCCGGCTCCGGACAAACACGTCCTGCGCGTGCTGGCGGTCGACAAGGTCCGTTACGTCGGCGAGGGCGTCGCCGTCGTTTTCGCCGAGACCCGCTATCTCGCCGAGGACGCCCGCGACATGGTGATGGTCGATTACGAGCCGCTCGCGCCGATCGTCGATCCCCTGGTCGCGCTCGGCGACACGACGAACCTCGTCCACGACGCCCTCGGCACCAACATCGCCTACGAGCGCACCTTCACCTTCGGCGAGGTCGAGAAGGACTTCGCCGAGGCCGACATCGTCATCAAGGACAAACTCCACTGGCACCGCTGTGCCGCCCAGCCGCTCGACAACGCCGGGGCGATCGCTATGTACGACGCCGGCTCGGGCGAAATGACGGTTCACACCAACAGCATCAGCATCACCTCGTTCGCGTTCCTCCTGGCGACTTCGATGAAAGTCGCCTCCAACAAGCTGAACCTCATCCCGCATCCGACCGGCGGCAGCTTCGGCGCCCGTTTCTCGAACTGGCGGACGCTGGTCACGGCGGCCCTCGGCGCGAAGGTGACCGGGCGACCGGTGAAGTACTCCGAGGATCGCCTCGATCACATCCTGAACGGCGACCAGCACTCGTCCGACCGTTACTACGAGCTCGAGCTGGCGCTGAGCAAGGACGGGATCTTCAAAAGCTTCCGCACCGACGTGGTCGACGACTACGGCGCCTACATCTACCTCGGCGTCGGCACCCACGGCAACGCGATGGCCCAGGTGGTCGGGCCCTACCGGATCCAGAGCACCGAGTACCGGCTGCGGGCGGTGCTCACCAACAAGACCCAACAGGGTGCCTACCGCGGCTTTGGCGCCGAGGTCGCCAACTGGGCGATCGAGCGGATCGTCGACAAGGCGGCGCGCGAGCTCGACGTCGATCCCGCCGAGCTGCGCCGCAAGAACTTCATCCAGCCCGAGCAGTTCCCGTACCACATCCCGACCGGCAATCTCTACGATTCGGGCGACTACGAGCGGGTGCTCGACCACGCCCTGGACGAGTTCGAGTACACCGAGATGCGGGCCGAGCAGGAGACGATGCGGGCCGAAGGGCGCCACATCGGTATCGGGATCGTCAGCTGCCAGGAGCGCAGCGTCTACAGCGCCACCGAGTTCTGGTTCTGGTTCGACGAACCCGCGGCCGAACCGACCAGCACCGCCGAGGGCGTGAAGCTGGTCGTCGACCCGATGGGGAACCTCGCGATCACGCTCTACTCGACCCCGTTCTGGGGGAACTCCTCGGACACGATGGCGGCGATGCTCCTCGCCGAGGAGTTCGACGTCGACCCGCAGTCGGTCAGCTTCGAGTACGGCGGGACGAAAGGCGGATTGCCGGCCGCCGGGCCCGGCGGCAGCCGCCTCACCGTGATGTACGCGGGGGCGATCCGCGGCGTCGCGGGCAAGATCAAGGACAAGGCCCGGCGGATCGCCGCCGAGATGCTCGAGGCCGACGCCGACGACCTCGAGTGGAGCGACGGTGGCTTCCAGGTGGTCGGGTCGCCGTCGAGCCGCGCCGAGTTCGCCGACGTCGCGATGAGCGCCCATCTCTTCGCGACGAAACTTCCCGACGGCCTGCAGAGCGGGCTGGAGGCGACCCACGTCTACGACCACCCGTACACGACGATGCCCTCGAAAGACCGCTCCGATCTCGGCGTCTTCTACCCCTGCATGGGCCACGCGTGCCACCTGGCGATGGTCGAGGTCGACCTCGAGACCGGCGCCGTCGAGATCCTCCGCTATGCCGCCGTCCACGACGCCGGGACGATGGTCAACCCGCGCTCGCTCGAGGGCCAGATCATCGGCGGCACCGCCCAGGGGGTGGCGACCGCGCTGCTCGAGGAGCTGGTCTACGACGACCAGGGCCAGCTGCTGAGCACCAGCTTCATGGACTTCCTGATGCCGACCGCGATGGAGGTCCCGGAGCTGCGGATCGGCCACGAGGAGACCCCATCGCCGATCACCGAGTACGGGATCAAGGGCGGTGGCGAGGCGGGACGGATGATGGCGCCGGGGGCGGTCTCGGCGGCGATCGACGATGCGCTCCGCGACTACGGCGTCCACGTCACCGACCTGCCCGCGACCCCAGAGCGGATCCTCGACTGGGTGGGCGAGCGGACCGGCTCGTGAGCCCCGCCGCGGGCGGGCACGCGGCGACCCGACCATCGCCGCTCGCCGACGTCTACCGCAGCGCCGGGGACTGGCTCCCGGAGACCCTGGAGGAGCCGTTGCGGCGGGGCGCCGTCGCCCACCCGGAGCGGACGGCGCTGGTCGACCGCGAGCGGCGCTTCTCCTACGGCGAGCTCTGGGAGCGGGTCGAGCGGACCGCCGGGATGCTGGCGGCGCGCGGCATCGGCCGCGGCGATGTCGTCTCCTTCCAGCTGCCCAACTGGGCGGAGGCGCTGATGGTCCACGACGCCGTCGTGCTGCTCGGCGCGGTCAGCAACCCGATCGTCCCCATATATAGGGGCCACGAGCTCGAGTTCATCCTGCGCCAGGCGGGCAGCCGGGTGCTCGTCGTCCCGGACACCTTCCGCCGCTTCGACTACCGCGCGATGGCAGCCGGCCTGCCGGCGGACTGCGAGGCGCTCGAGCACGTGCTGGTCGTCGGCGAGCCCGGGCCCGGCATGGAGTCCTTCGCGGCGGCGGTCGAGGGCGCCGCGCCGGCCCTCGCCGCCGAGCGGGATCCGGGCGACGTCGCGCTGTTGCTCTACACCTCCGGCACGGAGGCGAACCCGAAGGGAGTGCTCCACTCCCACGAGACGCTCGCCTGCGAGTCCCGCAGCATCATCGATCTCTACCGCCTCGGCGGCGAGGACACGGTATTCATGCCCTCGCCGCTCACCCACATCACCGGGCTCCTCTACGGGATGCTGCTGCCGTTCATGCTCGGCACCAAGGTGGTGCTGCAGGACGTCTGGGACCCGGACCTCGCGGTCGACCTGATCGAGCGCGAGCGACTCACGTTCACCGTCGGGGCGACGCCGTTCCTGCACGGGATCGTCAATGCCGAGCGGCCCGTGGAGAGCCTGCGGATCTTCGGCTGCGGTGGCGCCGACGTGCCGCCCGCGCTGATCGAGGCAGCCGCGAGCCGCCTCGGCCTCCGTGCCAGCCGTCTTTACGGCTCGACCGAGTGCCCGACCGTGACCGGCACGCCGATCGACGCCCCGGTCGAGCGGCACGCCACCACCGACGGCGCTCCGATCGGCGCCGACGAGGTGCGGATCGTCGACGAGGACGGCGCCGAGCTGCCGGCGGGGGAGCGAGGCGAACTGCAGGCCCGTGGGCCTGAGCTCTGCCTCGGCTATCTCGACCCGGGCCTGAACGAGAAGGCCTTCACCGCCGACGGATGGTTTCGCTCCGGCGACCTCGCGGTGGCCGACGAGGAGGGCTACCTGCGGATCTCCGGGCGCGCCAAGGACGTGATCCTGCGCGGCGGCGAGAACCTCAGCGCGAAGGAGATCGAGGACCTGCTCTTCGAGCATCCGGAGGTGCGCGAGGTGGCGGTCGTGGGCTATCCGGACGACGTGCTCGGCGAACGCTCCTGCGCCGTGGTCGTCGCGACGCGCCCGCTCGAGCTCGCCGACCTCGTCGACCACCTGCGCGGGCGCTCGGTCGCCAACCAGAAGCTGCCCGAGCGCCTGGTCCAGGTCGAGGCGCTGCCGAAGACCGCGAGCGGGAAGGTCCAGAAGTACCGCCTGCGCGACCTGGTCCGCGAGGGGGAGCAGGCGTGACCGTCGTCGAGGTCGACCTGCTCGAGGACCTGCGCCAGATGGCCCGGATCCGGGCCTTCGAGACCCGGGTCGCGCGCCAGTTCCGCGATGGCGCCATCCCCGGTTTCGTGCACGTGTCGATCGGCCAGGAGGCGGTGGCGCAGGGGGTCTGCTCGGCGCTCGAGGAGCACGACTACATCACGACGACCCACCGCGGCCACGGTCACTGCCTGGCCAAGGGTGCCGACCCGATGGGGATGATGGCGGAGCTCTTCGGCCGCGCCACCGGCACCTGCCACGGCAAGGGCGGCTCGATGCACATCGCCGACCCGCGCTTCGGCATCCTCGGCGCCAACGGGATCGTCGGCGCCGGCCTGCCGATCGCGGTGGGCGCCGGGCTCGCC
>JBOGYZ010000226.1:0-3968 GCA_050697015.1 Solirubrobacterales bacterium | reverse complement strand
CTGGCAGGCTGTGGCCGCCACGAGACGCCCGGGACGTGAGGGGTTCGTGAGGGTCACTGCACAGGACGTCGCGAAGTCGGACTTTCGTGCCGGTCTTGCGCGAGAGAGCGTGAGGATCGACGGTCAGGGATCTGCGCGGTTGGAGACGCTCGCCATACGGGGATTTCCAACCACGAAGATCCTTGCGGTGTTCGAAACTTCGCTTATAGCGAACTAAGGAACACAGCAGATTCCTGAACGTTCGGGGGCGGCCGTACCTCGGTCCGGCGACGCACTTCCGCGACGCGCCCGTGCGGGTTCCGTGCCCCTCCCGTGACGATCCCCCTTGCACTCCCCACACCCCCGGCCGTCTCGGCCACGGCCACAGCCTGCCAGGGCCGTGGACGAGATGGCCCGTCCCTTGCCCGTCCCTACTCCCCAGCCGACCAGGCGGTGCGGCCGGCGACGAACGTTTCGCGGACCAGCGGGACGCCGGGGCGGTAGACGAAGTCGACCGGTGAGGTCGCGTCGAGGACGATCGCGTCGGCGGGGGCGCCGGGCGTGAGGCGGCCGATGTCGTCGCGCTGGAGGGCTTCGGCGCCGCCGAGGGTGGCGGCGCGGATCGCCTCGGCCACGGTCATCCCCATGTCGCGGACGGCGAGCGCGATGCAGAAGGCCATCGAGGTGGTGTTGCTGGAGCCCGGGTTGGTGTTGGTGGCGAGGGCGACGGTCGCGCCCGCGTCGATGACGCGGCGGGCATCGGGATAGGGCTGGCGGGTCGAGAAGTCGGTCGCCGGCAGGAAGGTGGCGACGGTGCGCGAGTCGGCCAGGGCTTCGACGTCCACATCGGAGAGGTAGGTGCAGTGGTCGACCGAGGCGGCCTCCAGCTCGACCGCCAGCCGCACCCCCTCCCCCGGCCCGAGCTGATTGCCGTGCAGGCGCAGCCCGAGGCCGGCGGCGCGACCCGCCTCGAGCACCGCACGGCACTGCTCGGCGGTGAAGGCGCCGGTCTCGCAGAAGGCATCGATCCAGCGACAGTACGGCGCGCAGGCGTCAAGCATCTCGCCGCGGACAAGGTCGACGTAGGCGTCGGGATCGGACTCGAACTCAGCCGGGACCACGTGGGCGCCGAGGAAGGTGACGTCGTCGGTCAGCATCGCCGCGACCTCGCAGGACTTCGCTTCGGCGGCGACGTCGAGGCCATAGCCCGACTTGATCTCGACGTGGGTGATCCCGGCGCGCAGACCCTCGGCGCGGCGCTGCCGGGCGAGCCGCTCAAGCTCCGCCGCGCCCGCCGCGCGGGTCGCCTCCGAGGTCACCCTGATGCCGCCCGCCTCGTAGGCCTTGCCCGCCATCCGCGCGCCGAACTCCTCGGCGCGGTCGCCGGCGAAGACGAGGTGCGTGTGGCTGTCGACGAAGCCGGGCATCACGCAGCGTCCACCCGCGTCGACCCGTCCCTCCGCCGCCACCCCCGCGGGCCCGACCGCGACCACCTTGCCGTCTTCGAAGACGACGGCGGCGTCGCGGAGCTCGCCCAGAGGCCCCTCGCCGACGCTTGGATCGTTGGTGATCAGCAGCCCGATGTTGTCGATCGCAAGCGAGGTCACCGGTCGACCTCGCGCGAGCGAAGCGTCTGCACTTGACCGTCTCTGGGCCGGTCAACTGCAGACGGTGCGCCGCTCAGGGCCGCAATGGATTGCCGAAGCTCGCTCGCCGCGTCCATGCGCACATGTTTCCCGTCGCGGACCACGAACTCGCCGGCGACGATCACGTTGGTGACGTCGGCAGCGGTCGCGGCGAAGACAATCGAGGCGGCGGCGGTGTCCGGCGCGATCCCGGCGAGGCGGACGCTCTCGGCGGAGAGGTTCACGAGGTCGGCGAGGCGGCCGCGTTCGATCGCTCCCGCCTCGGGCCAGCCGATCGCGCGCTGGCCGTCGGCCGTCGCCGCCTCGAGCAACACCGCCGCGTCGTGGTTCCCGCGCTCCAGGCGGGCCAGGCGCTCGTCGAGCTCGATCGCGCGGGCCTCCTCGAAGATGTCGATCACCGCCTGCGAGTCGCTGCCCACCGCGAGCCGCGCTCCGGCCCCGCGCAGCGCCGCGGCGGGGCCGATGCCGTCGGCGAGGTTGCGCTCGGTCGTCGGGCAGAAGCAGCAGGTCGCGCCGGCCTCGCCGAGGAGCTCCCGGTCGCGGTCGGTCGGGTGGGTGACGTGGATCGCGGTAAAGCGCTCGGTGAGCGCGCCGGCGTCGGCGAGCAGCTCGGTCGGGGTGCGGCCGTAGGCGGTCTGACAGGCGACGCTCTCGGCGGGCTGCTCGGAGACGTGGGCGTGCAACGGCGCGCCGCGCTCGTTCGCCCAGGCCGCGACGACCGCGGCCTCGTCCGGCGCGACCGCGCGCACCGAGTGGATCGCGGCGCCGACCCGCACCATCGGGTCCGCGCTCACCGGGGCGTTGTCCCCTGACCCGGCCGGCCCCGACGCGCCGTCCGCCAGCGCGCCCACCCGCTCGGCCCACGCCTCCACGGTCCCGTCGGAAAAGCGCCGCTGGCCCTCGCTCACCTCCTCGCCGATTCCGCCGTGCAGGTAGCAGGTGTCGAGGAGGGTGATCCGGATCCCCGCCTCGCGCGCCGCCGCGATCACCGCCACGCCCATCGCGTTGGGGTCCTCGTAGGGGGTGCCGTCGGGGGCGTGGTGGACGTAGTGGAACTCGCCGACGCTCGTCACCCCGGCCAGGGCCATCTCGCCGAAGGTCGCCCGAGCGAGTGCGAGGTAGTTGTCCGGGTCGAGCCGCGCCGCCGCCTCGTACATCCGCTCGCGCCAGGTCCAGAAAGTCCCCCGCTCCACCTCGGTCTTCCCGCGAAAGGCGCGCTGGAAGGCGTGCGAGTGGGCGTTGGCGAGCCCGGGCAGCGTGTAGCCGGGTAGGACGACCGCGCCCCCCGGCGCCTCCGCGCAGCCGACCCGCACGGTGACGATCCGCTCGCCCTCGACCCCGATCACGACCCCCGCCGTCGCCGCCTCGCCGCCGAGCCAGGCGTACTCGCACCAGAACTCGCTCATGCGCGTCCCGCCGGGCGGCTCATGAGCCGACCCGCTCGACCAGCGCTTCGATCCGCGCGACGAACTCGTCTTTGCCGTGGCGCTCGAATTCCTCCCAGGTCGAGAGGCTCGACATGTCCGCCATCCGGTCGACGAAGAGGATGCCGTCGAGGTGGTCGACCTCGTGCTGGAAGGTGCCGGCGGTGAGGCCGCGCCGCGTCTCCTCGTGCATCTCGCCCTCGCGGTCGAGATAACGCACGCCGACGTTCTCGAAGCGCTCCAGGTCCCCGCGCACGTTCGGCATCGAGAGGCAGCCCTCGTTCGTTGCGAAGGTGGCGCCGTCGAGCGGAGTGAGCTGTGGGTTCACGATCACGGTCAGCGGGAGCGGCGGCTTGTAGGGGTAGCGCGGGTTGCCCTCGCGCACCTCGATCACCGCGATCCGCAGCGGCACGCCGACCTGCGGCGCCGCCAGCCCGGCCCCGTCCGCCACCCGCATCGTCTCGATCATGTCGTCGATCAGCCCCTGGACCTCCGCGCTCGCGAGCTCCTCGATGGGCACCTCGCGGGCCTCCTGCCGGAGGACCGGGTCCCCCATCTCGCGGATCGGGAGGACCGTCATCGGCGACCTCCTCGTCCGCCAAGCATTGGTGTCGCCATAGCCGCACCAATGCTTGGCTGACGCCGGGTCACTCGGCGCCCTCGCGCATCGGCACGCGCACGCCGCGCTCCTCGGCGACGTCGATCGCGCGGTCGTACCCGGCGTCGGCGTGGCGGATGACGCCCATGCCGGGGTCGGCCTTCAGCACCCGTTCCAGCTTTTCCCCGGCCAGGTCGGTCCCGTCGGCGACGCAGACCATCCCGGCGTGCAGCGAGCGGCCGATGCCGACACCGCCGCCGTCGTGGATCGACACCCAGGAGGCGCCGGCGCTGGTGTTGACCAACGCGTTCAGGAGCGGCC
>JBOGYZ010000225.1:0-15702 GCA_050697015.1 Solirubrobacterales bacterium | reverse complement strand
CCTCCACACTCCCCACGGACCCGGCCGTCTCGGCCACGGCCACAGCCTGCCAGGGCCGTGGACGAGACGGCCTGTCCCTTGACGAGGCGCCAGCTTGCGAGACAAGAACCCCTTGCGGGAGGGCCGGCCTGCGAGACCCGCCGCCCGTACCCCAACCGCGCCGGTTCTCTCCATGGCGGCCATGCTAGCCCGACCAGAGAGGACCCTCGGCGGCGAGGACGTGGCCCTCCTGACAGGCGACGAAACCGGTGATGGTGAGCGGCACGAGGTTCGCGAGCAGGAGCAGGAGCGGCACGGTCCAGCCGTCGGTGATCGCGTGGAGGGCGCCGACCAGGAACGGGCCGGCGGCGGCGATCAGGTAGCCGACTCCCCGCGCCATCGTCGAGAGGTGCGCGGTGAGGTGGGAGTCCGGGGCGCGGGCGACGATGAATCCGAGGCCGAGGGCCAGGGACACGCCTTGGCCGATGCCTAGCAGGGTGCCCCATATATATGGAGCGTCGGCGGGGCCGAGGATGAGGCCGACATAGGCGATCCCCCAGAGCGGGACGAGGGCGATGACCAGGGTCGGCTGCCACTTGATGCGGCGCTGGAGGACCGGGGTGGCGAAGGCCGCGGCCATGGCGGGGAAGAAGGTGTAGGAGAGGATCCAGCCGGCCGTGCCCTGAGACATGCCGTGGTCCTCGAGGATCGTCGGCAGCCAGCTGAGGGTGGTGTAGAAGGCGAGCGACTGGAGGCCCATGAAGAGGGTCACGTTCCAGGCGAGGCGATCGCGCCAGAGGGCGCGGCCGACGGCGGGCTCGGAAGGCCCCGACCCGATCGGCTCGGGAAGGCGCACCTGGGGCGCCCAGAGGACCAGCGCGAGGACGGCGAAGATGCCCCAGATGGCAATCGCGGGGCGCCAGCCGATGTCGAAGAGGTGCTCGGCCGGCACCGTGAGGCCGGCGGAGATCGCCCCGCTCAGCGAGAGCCCGACCGAGTAGAGGCCGACCATGATCGCCGCCTGGGCGGGGAAGTCGCGTTTGATCAGGCCCGGCACGAGGACGTTGGCGACCGCGATCCCGGAGCCGAGGACGACCGTCCCGGCGAAGAGGGCGACCAGCGCCGAGTCGAGGCGGATCGCGATGCCGACGACGATCGCGATCATCGTCAGCAGCAGCAGCGGCCCCATCCGGATGCGCCGGAAGAGCGGCGGCGTCAGCAGTGCCACGGCGCCGAAGCAGACGAGCGGCAGCGCGGTCAGCACCCCGGCCGCCGCCGAGGAGAGGCCGGTTTCCCGTTCGATCTGTCCCAGCACCGGCGGGATCGCGGCGACCGCGAGGCGCAGGTTGAGGATGACGAAGATCAGGGCCGCCGCGGCCCGGCGCGCATGCCGGCTCACGAGGGCCGGGCGATGCGGATACGGCCCGCCAATACCATCCGGGCGATGTCCGATCCGAGCTCCACGGGACCACCGTGACCGGGAAGGTCGCCTCGGTGGTGCTCGCCGCCGGCGCCGCCACCCGGTTCGGCGGCCGCAAGCAGCTGGCCCTGCTCGAGGGACGGCCGCTGCTGGAGCACGCGCTCGCCATCGCGGCGGCCGGCGACACCGACCTCACCGTCGTCGTGCTCGGCGCTTTCGCCGATGAGATCGAGGAGGGTGTCGACCTCGGCGATGCCTCCGTCGTCCGCGCGCCCGACTGGGAGCTGGGCCGCGCCGCCTCCCTGCGCGCCGGCCTCGCCGCGCTGCCCGCCGACGCCGAGGCGGCGTTGATCACCCTCGGCGACGAGCCGTTCGTCTCCCCTGCCGCCGGCGCCCGCCTGCTCGCCGCCCGCCGCCCCGGCCTGGCCGCGCTGCGCGCCTCCTATGCGGGACGGCCCGGCCATCCGGTCCTGGTCGAGCGCGAGCTCTTCGAGCGGCTGGAGGCCCCGGGCGACCGCAAGCCCGGCCAGATCCTGAAGGCGGCGGGCGCCCTGCTGGTGGCCTGCGACGACCTCGGGGCATCGGTCGACATCGATACCCCTGCCCAGCTCGCCAAGCTCACGGCGCATCCGCCCGCTCAGAGCGGGCGACCGTCCAGGACCAGCGAGTAGACGTCGTCGCGGCGGTCGTCGCGCGGGCGGATGTCGCCGCCGCGGTCACTCGCCCCGCCGTCGCTCGCCAGGTCGATCTCGGCCAGCACCAGCTCATCGGCGTCCCCGGACAGCGGCCCGGTGACGACGCGTCCGCGTGGATCGGCGAGGACCGAGGAGCCGAGGAAGGTGTGCTCCCCCCACTCCCCCGCCTGCGAGGCGCAGGCGACATAGACCCCGTCGAGGTTCGCCTGCATGGTCGCGTAGCGCGCCTGCGGGCAGAAGCCCTCGGCGTCCCAACGCTGGGAGTCGAAGCCCGGGACCCAGGCGGTCGGGACGCAGACCAGCTCGGCGCCCGCGAGCGAGAGGGCCCGCAGCGTCTCGACGAAGCGCAGGTCGTAACAGATGCAGACGCCGATCCGCCCGAGCGGCGTGTCGACGACCGGCAGCCCCAGGTCGCCCGGGGTGAAGACGCCCTTCTCGCCCGAGAAGAGATGGAGCTTGCGGTAGTGGAGGGCGACGCCCCCGGCGCCGACGAGCACGCCGGTGTTGAAGAGCCGCTCGCCGTCGCGCTCGGCGAGACCGCCCGCGATCCAGCCGCCGTGCCGGGCCGCCAGCTCCGCCCAGGCGTTCACCGTCGGCCCGTCGATCGCCTCGGCGCCCGCCGCCAGCCGCCCGCGGTCCCAGTCGTACCCGGGGACGAGCAGCTCGGGCAGGACGACAAGGTCGGCGCCCTGCTCGAACGCCTTCCCCGCCGCCTCGAGGCCCTTCGCGCGGTTCGCGTCGCCCGCGCCCGCCGGGCCGCTGACCTGGGCGAGCGCGACGACGGTCATCCCGCGTCCGCTGCGGCCGCCGCGGCCCGCTCGAGCATGTCCCGGTCCGGCGGGCACGGCCCGCCGACGCTGACGATTTCCACGCCGCGGTCGGCCCGCACCGCGTGCTTCAGTCCGACCGGCACGTGGATCACGTCGCCGGCCTCGAACTCCTGCACGACTTCGGAATCGTGGTCGCACACCGTCCCCTTGCCGGCGAGGATGAAGATCGTGTCCTCGGACTCGGGGTGGATGTGGGGGACGTTCGCCTCGCCCGGTTCGAGCCGGACGTAGTTCATGTTGGCGCTCGCGGCGCCGACCCCGGGGAAGACGACGAGGCGGGCGTCGGAGGAGATCATCGGGACCTTCAGCGCCGGCTTGTCGCGGTGGAACTTCCGCACCCGGGCGCCCTCGCGGCGCGGCGCGGAATCGGTGCCGAGGTCGGGGTCCTGCGGCGAGGGGCCGCCGATCGCCTCGAGCCCCTCGGGGCCCGCGACGAGCGCGTAGGCCGCGCCCGGCTCGACGTGGACCATCGAGCCCTCATCCAGCTCCAGGTCCTCGCCGTCCTCAGCCCGCGCGATCCCACCGCCCCCGACGACGTACCAGACCGCCTCGCCAGGATGGGTCAGGGTCGCGGTCGCCGCGCCGTCCGGCAGCCGCACCACCGCCATCGTCCGGTACTCCGCCCCGCTGTGGGGACCGACGACGACGTAGGCCTCGCCCTCCCCCGCGGTCAGGTCGAGCGGCTCGCCCGAGGCCGCCGAGATCACATCGATGCCATCGCTCATCTCACTCCACCTCGTATTCGTCGGCCGCGCCACGGCGCGGCGTCACCACCGCCAGGAAGCGCGTGCCCTCGGGGCCCGCGGTGATCCCGTGGTCGATCTGGGGACCGACCACCGACCAGCCGCCAGGGCCGAGCTCCGAGGCCTTGCCCTCGATCGTCATCGACAGCGTGCCCTCGGCGACCATCGTGATCTGCTCCTGCGCGTGCCGGTGGCCGGGGAAGGTCGCTCCCGGCTCGAACCGGTACTCGGTGACGGTCGCGCCGTCGGCGTCGAAGCGCCGCCGCCGCACGCCCGGGAACGGTTCTTCCTCGAGCGCGTCCGCGAAGTTGCCGACCTCAATCATCGATGAACGCGACCACGCGGCACGGCGATGCCTCGCCGCCCTCGATCGGGATCGGGAAGGCGCCGATCATGCAGCGGCGGTTGCCGAGCGTGCCGACATCGCCACCGAGGTTCTCCAGGTGGGTGATGCCCTGGCGGAACGGCACCTTGTGCATGACGAAGATGTCCTCTTCGGGGAACACCTCGTTGATGTCCTTGCCGATCGCTTTTTCGTAGGCCTTCAAGGCGTCGGGGCGCTTGAAGCGGATCGAGGTGTTCATCGGATGGTCGCCGGAGCCGGTGTCGAAGCCGGTCCAGGCCAGTTCCATGTCGACGATCCATTCGGCGAACTCACGGTCACCGCCGGGGTGACGCAGAAAGTACCGCTCCTCGTCCTCCTCCTCACGGCCGTTGTAGTACTTCTGCCAACCCGTGTGGTACAGGAGGATGTCGCCTTTCTTCACCTCGACGCGGGAGGTGATGTGCTCCGGTTTGATCACCGTCCAGTCGTCCATGTCCTCGGAGATGTCGACGATCACACCCTCGCGGCAGAGCGTGTCGAGCGGCACCGAGGCGAGGTCCTTGCCGCCGGAGATGATGTGCATCTCGGCGTCGAAGTGGGTGCCGGAGTGCAGCGGCAAGTCGATTTTCTGGGAGACGATCCCGTTCGTCGCGTGCCGTTGGAAGTAGGAGAGCGTCGGGGATGGATAGCCGACCCACCCTGGGGTGTGGATAGAAAACGTGTGGGTCAGATCGACCAGTTTCATGCATGTCCTTTCTCATTGATGCGACGAGCAGCGAGTCGGACCGCCTCGACGATTCCCTGGTATCCGGTGCAGCGGCAGAGGTTGCCGCCGACCATCTCGCGGATCTCGGCGTCGGTCAGTTCGTCGGCGCCGGCGAGTTCCGGCTCGATGCTCATCAGAAAACCCGGAGTGCAGAAACCACACTGCAGGGCGTGACACTCGTGGAAAGCTTGCTGGAGCGGGTGCATCTCGGTCTCGCTCGGCGCGAGGTCCTCGACCGTGCGGACGCTGCGTCCGTCGACCTGCACCGCGAACATCAGGCAGGAGCGGACCGGCCGGCCCTCGAGCTGCACCGTGCAGGCGCCGCAGACCCCGTGCTCGCAGCCGACGTGGGTGCCGGTCAGCCCCGCCTCGTGGCGGATGAAGTCGGAGAGCAGGAGGCGCGGTTCGACCTCCGCCTCGACCGGCACCCCGTTGATCTCAACGCCCACCTTGCGCGTGCTGCTCATCGTGTGTCGCCTCCTCCCGCCCGTTCGCCGGCGGCGAGCAGGGCGCGTCGGGTCAAGGTCTCGATCAGGTCGCGCCGGTAGGAGGCGCTGCCGTGCAGATCGCCGGTCGGCGAGGCGTCGCGGACGGCGAGCTTCGCCGCCTCGGTCGCGGTCGAGAGGTCGACGGTACCGCCGAGGAGGGCCGCCTCCGCGTCGCCGGGCCGCAGCGGCGTCGGCCCGGCGCCGAGCAGCGAGATCGCCGCCCCGCGGCAGATCCCCTCGGCGTCCAGCTCCACCATCGCGGCGACTCCACCGAGGGCGAAGTCGCCTTGGCGACGGGCGAACTCGACGAAGGCGGTGCCGGTCCCGGCTGCCACCGGAGGCACCTCGATCTCGACCAGCAGCTCGTCGGGCTCGATCCCGGGTTCGAGCTGGCCGACGAACATCTCGGGCGCGCTCAGGATCCGCTCCCCGCGGGTCGAGCGGACCCGGAAACGGGCGTCGAGCGCGGTCATCACCACCGGCAGCTCGGCCGCCGGATCGGCGTGGGCGCAGGAGCCGCCGACGGTGCCTCGGTTGCGGATCTGCGGGTGGGCGACCCAGCCCATCGCCTCGACCAGGAGCGGCCAGTGCTCGGCGGCCATGCGCGAGTGCTCGAGCGCGGCGTGGCGGGTCAGCGCGCCGATCCGCAGCGTCCCTCCTTCGCGGTGCAAGTAGGAGAGCTCCTGCAACCCGTTCACGTCGATCAGCACCTCGGGGCGCGCCAGCCGGAAGTTGAGCAGGGGCACCAGGCTCTGGCCGCCGGCCAGGACCTTGCCGTCGGCACCGCGCTCGGCGAGCAGCGCCAGTGCCTCGTCCACGCTAGTCGGCGCCTCGTAGTCGAAGGCGGGCGGCTTCACGCGGCCACCTCCCCCCGGGCCGCGCGCACGACCCACTCGGGACGGATCGGCGTCTCCATCACCTCGACCCCGAGGGCGTCGGAGACCGCGGCGGCGACCGCCGCGCCCGCGGCCGTGGTGCCGCCCTCGCCGGCGCCCTTGGCGCCGAGCGGGGTGAGCTGCGTCGGCGCCTCCTCGGTCACCCGCACCAGCACCGAGGGCACCTCGGCGGCGGTCGGGATCAGGTAGTCCATGAAGGAGCCGCTGACGAGCGTGCCGTTCTCGTCGTAGGCGAGCTCCTCGAAGAGCGCGCCGCCGACGCCCTGGGCGAGGCCGCCGCGGATCTGGCCCTCGATCAGCTGCGGGTTGACCGCGCGGCCGACGTCGTAGGCGACCGCGTAGCGCTCGATTCGCACCGCACCGGTCTCGCCGTCGATCTCGACCGCGCAGAGGTGGATGCCGTAGGGGAAGCTCATCGCGTCGGTGCGGAAGGTCGTCTCCTCGCTGAGCGTCCCGCCGGCGAGCTCGCGCAGGCGCTCGTAGGAGAGGCCCTCCACCCCACCCTCGAAGGCGACGACGCCGCTCGGCGCGAGGTCGAGCTCGCCCGGGTCCAATCCCAGCTCCTCGCCGGCCAGCCCGAGCAGGCGCTCGCGCAGGGCGCCCGCCGCTTCGGCCACGGCGGCGCCGCCGAGCGAGGTCGCGCGGCTGCCGAAGGCGCCCATCCCGTCGGGCACCTCGTCGGTGTCCCCGTGGCGGACGGTGACCGACTCGTACGGCAGGCCGAGCGTCTCCGCCGCGACCTGGGCGAGCACCGTCTCGACCCCCTGGCCGATCGAGGCCGAGCCGCTGAAGACGACCGGGCTGCCGTCGTCGCCGAGGTCGATCCGCGCGTACTCCCATTCGGCGATGCCGCTCTTCTCGACGAAGAAGGCGGTGCCGAGGCCGCGCCGCAGTCCATCCTCGGGCGCCTCGTCGCGCCAGCGCCGCATCGCCTCCTCGTCGAAGAGCTCCAGCCCCTGCTCGAGCAGCAGCGGGTAGTCGCCCGAGTCGTAGACGACCGGGTGGTTGTCGGTCATCGAGCCGTTGTCGTAGGGCATGCGGTCGACCGGGACGAGGTTGCGGCGGCGCAGCTCCACCGGGTCGAGCCCGATCCGCCGCGCGGCGATGTCGACGGCACGCTCGCGGGCGAGCGTCGTCTCGTAGCGGCCCGGTGCCCGGTAGGTCCCGGCGGGCGTCTTGTTGGTGACGACCTGGCGCACCTTGCAGCGGAAGCTCGGCCACAGGTAGGGCCCCGGCAGGAGGCCACCGGACATCCCCGGGACGACCCCGCCGTGGGTGCGGACGTAGGCGCCGGTGTCGATCGTCAGCTCGGCGTCCAGCGCGAGGAAGTTGCCGTCGGCGTCGAGCCCGATGCGGATCCGGTCGAGCTGATCGCGCGAATGATTGGTCGAGCGCAGGTGCTCCTCGCGGTCCTCGGTCCAGGCGACCGCGCGGCCGAGGCGCAGGGCGCAGAAGGGGATCAGGTAGTCCTCCGGGTAGAACTCGCCGCGCGCCCCGAAGCCGCCGCCGACGTGCGGCTCGACGAAGCGGATCCGCTCCTCCGGCCAGCCGAGCATGGCGGCGAGGATGCGGCGGTTGACGTGGACGATCTTCGCGGCGCCGTGGAGGACGAGGCGGTCGGTGCCCTCCTCGGGGAAGGCGAGCAGGCCGCGCGTCTCCATCGGCACGGCGGCGTGACGGCCGCAGTGGAAGGTGATTTCGACGATCTCCTCGGCCGAGGCCAGCGCTTCCTCGACGTCGCCGCGGCCGAGGTCGTACTCGGCGACCAGGTTGGTGCCCGTCTCCTCGTGCAGGAGCGGTGCCTCGCCGGCCAGCGCGGAGGCGACGTCGAGCGTCGTCGGCAGCGGCTCGTAATCGACCTCGACCAGCTCCGCCGCGTCCTCGGCGAGGTAGCGCGACTCGGCGACGACAACCGCCACCGGCTCGCCCGAGTAACGGACCTTGTCGGTGGCCAGGGGGCGCTGGAGGTAGCGCTCCATCCCCTCTCGTCTGAACATCCGCATCGGGATCTTCGGGCCCCCCTCGGGAAGGTCGGCGGCGGTGATCACGTCGACCACGCCGTCGAGCTCACGCGCCCGGCTCGGGTCGATGCGGCCGAGCCGCGCGTGCCCGACCGGCGAGCGGAGGATCGCCGCGTGCAGGGCGTCGGCGTCGTGCAGGTCGTCGACGAAGCCGGCCTGGCCGCGCAGCAGCGGCCCGTCCTCCTTGCGGAGCTCCGAGCGCCCGATCGAAGCTCGCCCGGGCTTCCTGGTTGCGACCTTCGTCGGCACCTCGCTCCTCCGCTCCTCAGGACCGGTAGGAGATCGAGAAGTTGAAGCCGCGCTTGGGACGACGGCGGAGCGCGAGGCTCAGCAGCGCCGCGAGCAGCGCCACGCCGAGCCCGCCGGCGACCAGCTTCTTCGCGCCGCCCGCCGCCAGCATGGCGGCTCCGAGGTCGAGCACCTCGCCCTCATCGTCGGCGGGAGGCGCCGAGGACGCGGCCCGCGGTGCCGCGCCGCCATCGGCATCTGCCGCCTTCGCCCCGCTCCCGGACGCGTCGGCCGGAGAGGAGTCCGCCGGCGGTCCGTCGAGGACGAGCTTTTCCAACCGGCCGGAGAACACCCTGAGCATCTTCGAGGCCACCTCCTCCATCAGCCCGCGGCCGAACTGGGCGGGGCGGCCGGTCACGTCGAGGTCGGTCTCGACCTGCACCCGGGTGCCGTCGGCCGTCTCGGTAAGCGTGTTGCGGATCGTCGCCGCCGCCGTGCCGGTGCCGCGCATCTCTTTCGCGCGTGCCTCGAAGGCGGCGACGTGGGAGTCGGCGTCGACCTCGGCGAGGCGGACGGTGCCGCCGTAGGACATGCTCACCGGGCCGACCTTGACCCGCATGCGACCGCGGTAGGAACCGTCCTCGCCGACCGGTTCGATCGAGGCGCCGGGCAGGCAGGAGGCCACCCTCTCGACGTCGAGCAGCGTCGTCCAGGTCTGCTCGATCGGCGCCGCGACCGTGAACTCGTTGACAAGTTTCATCGGCTTACCTCTTCCTCGGTCAGGGATCGGAGGACCTCCGGCCGGCGCCAGTCGAGGATGCCGGGAATGGTCCGATAGGGGGCGGGGACGAGCAGCTCCTCCTCGGTCTCGCGCAGGCCGCGGATCCGGGACAGATCGAGGTCGGCGCAGAGGATGCCGGGGGCCTCGCTCATCGCCAGGACGCGCTCGGGGGAGGCGATCATCGCGATCCCGGCGGTGAGCCCGGAGGCGGTCGGCGGCCCCGCGGGGCCGGTCCGGTAGCGGTCGGCGAACGCCGGGTCGAAGAGGTTGACCGTGACCGCCGTGTACATCAGGTTCTCGATCGCGCGGGCGCGGACCAGCGTACGCCAGTTGTCGGTGTAGCCGAGCTCGTCGATCAGGATCCCGGTCGGGAAGAGGCAGAGCTCGGCGCCCTTCAGCGCCAGCACGCGCGCCACCTCGGGCACGAAGACCTCGCTGCAGGTAACGATGCCGACCTTCCCCCAACCCAGGTCGAAGACCGGGATCTCGTCGTGCTCCTCATAAGGGAAGTCCCAGAGATCGCCGCCTTCGTAGATGTAGGGGCCGACCGGATGGGTGCGATGGTTGGTGCCGACGAGGCCGCCGTCGGCGTCGATGAGGACGGTCGAGATGCGGAATTTGCCCGAACCCTCGGCGGTCTCGGTCGAGGTGCCCGCGACGAGGCCGACGCCGTGCTCGGCGGCCGCGGCGCGCAGCGCATCGACGACCTCGAAGCGATCGTGGTGGCGGTGCGGGCCCGGGTAGTTCTCCGGGAAGGCGAGCAGGTCGACGCCGAGCGCCGCCGCCTGGGCGACGTGCTTCACCGCCTCGTCCAGGTTGCGCACCTCGTCGTCTCCGTAATAGGTATGCGGCTGCAGCACGCCGAGCCGTACGGTCGCGTCACTCACGAGCGTCCCTCTCTCTCATAGGCGGTTCCGAGCGATTCCGGCATCCCCCAACCGCTGCGCCCGCGCTGGCGGGTCCAGACGATCGCGAGGACGACCAGGGTGAAGACATAGGGCATCATCGACAGGTACTGGCTGGGGATCGACACGCCCTTGGCCTGCAGCTGGAAGTTCAGCGCTTCGATGAAGCCGAAAAGCAGCGCGCCGGGCAGGATCAGGAGCGGCCGCCAGGAGGCGAAGATGACGAGCGCGATCGCGATCCAGCCGCGGCCCGCGGTGAGTTCGTTCGACCAGGACTGGGTGTAGACGACCGAGAGGTAGGCGCCGCCGATCCCGGCGAGGACGCCGCCGAGCCAGACCGCGATGTAGCGGACGGTGAAGACCGGGACGCCGGCCGCGTCGGCGGCGGCCGGAGCCTCGCCGACCCCGCGCAGCGCCAGGCCGTGGCGGGTACGGTTGATGATCAGCGTTGCCACGATCACGGTGACGATCGCGATGTACACCATGATGTCCTGCTGGAAGAGGACTTCGCCGAGCCAGGGAATCTTCGAGAGCAGCGGGATGTCGATCTTCGACAGGTGCTCTTTGAACGGTTCGTTCCCGTAGCTCGCCCCTATGTATGAGGAGAGGCCGGTGCCGAGGACCGTCAGGGTCAGGCCCATGACGATCTGGTTCACTTTCAGGCCGATCGTCATCGCCGCGTGCAGAAGGCCGAGCAGTCCGCCGGCGAAGCCGCCCGCGACCATCGCCCAGAAGATACTGCCGGTGTGGATGCCGACGGCGAAGCCGACGACGGCGCCGATCAGCATCATCCCCTCGACCCCGAGGTTGATCACCCCGGCGCGCTCGGCGATCAGCTCGCCGAGGCCGGCGAACGCCAGCGGCGTCCCCAGCACCACACCGGTGCTCAGCGCGTCGACCCAGAAGTTCATGCGGCCTCCCCGGCGGCGGCGGGCGGGCGGGCCGGCGGCGATTTGGCCGGCGCGGTGCGCACCAGCTTGTAGGACCCCAGCGCCTGGCCGATCAGGACGAAGATGATGATCGAGGCCTGGATGATTTCGGCGATTGAGCTCGGGATCCCGGTCGACTGCAGGGCGGTGCCGCCGGTGAGGAGCGCCGCGTAGAGCACCGCCACGACCACCACCGCCTGCACCTTCGTCCGCGCCAGGAAGGCGACGAGGATGCCGATGTAGCCGTAGCCGCCGGTGAGGCCTTCCTGGAGGCGGCCGCCGCCGGAGGCGGTCAGCTGGATCACGCCCGCGATCCCGGCGACCGCGCCGGAGAGGAAGAGGACGAAGAGGATCCGCCGGCCGATGCCGAGGCCGAGGTATTTGGCCGCCCGCACGTTGCCGCCGGCGATCTGCAGCGAGAAGCCGGCGCGGGAGCGATCGAGCAGCCAATAGATCGCGATCGCGGCGGCCAGCGCGATAAAGACCCCGATCGTCACCTGGGTGCTGCCGATCAGCGGCAGCGAGGCCTGGTCCGGCAGCCGTCGCCCGTAGGCCTGGCCGATCGAGGCGTGGTCTTTCCAGGGCCCGTTGATCAGGGCGCTGAGGAAGAGCAGCGCGATGTAGTTGAGGAAGAGGGTGACGATGATCTCGTTGAGGCCGATCAGCGCGCGCGGGATCGCCGCGATCAGCGCCCAGAGGCCGGCGGCGACGGCGCCGCCGAGGAAGATCGCGACGAGGATCGGCAGGGTTCCGAGCGAGGTCGTGTGGTAGGCGACGAAGGTGGCGCCGATCGCGCCCATCGCCATCTGGCCCTCGGCGCCGATGTTCCAGATGTTCATCCGCAGGGCGACGGTGACCGCGAGGCCGCAGAGCAGCAGCGGCGTGGCCCGGACCAGGACCTGTTCGAAGCCGGGACCGGTGCCGAACGAGGCTTCCCACATCGCCTTGTAAGCGTCGCCGATGTCGTGGCCGCCGATCGCGAGGACGATCGCGCCGAAGACGAACCCGGCGATCACCGCGAGGATCGGCTGGGCGATCCGGCTGCCGGCGCTCGGCGCCGTCCGTTTTTCGAGCCGCCAGCCCCTCATGCCGCGACCTCCGGCTCGCCGACGCCGGTCATCCGGCGGCCGAGGGTGGCGCGGTCGGCCTCGCCGCGCTCGAGCTGGGCGACGATCTGGCCGCCGAGCATCACCACGATGCGGTCGGATAGGTGGAGCAGCTCGTCGAGGTCCTCGCTGACCACCAGGCAGCCGGCGCCTTTATCGCGCGCGGCGACGATCTGGGCGCGCACGCCGGCGGCGGAGACGACGTCGAGCCCGCGGGTCGGCTGCGAGGCGATCAGGAGGTCCGGCTGCTCGGAGATCTCGCGGGCGATGATCACCCGCTGCAGGCCGCCGCCGGAGAGCGCCGCGACGTTCAGCCCCGGGCGGTTGGTCGGCACCGCGAAGCGCTCGATCAGCTCCTTGGCCCAGGTGCGGATCTTCGAGCGGCGCAGGAAGAGCGGCGAGCTCATCGGGCCGCGGGCATAACGGCGGAAGGCGAGGTTGTCCTCGATCGACATCGAGCCGACCAGCCCGGTGGCGAGGCGGTCCTCGGGGATGAAGGCGATCTGCTCGGCGTAGTCCTCGCGGTCACCGCGGTCGAGCTTGCGCATCCCGGCGGCGGCCTCCGCGAGCTCCACCTGGCCGTTGCCGCTGACCCCGGCGACGCCGACGATCTCGCCGCGGTGGACGGTGAGATCGACGCCGGTGAGGGCGCGACGGCCGGAGCCGCAGCGAGCGTCCTTCATGACCAGCACCGGCTCGGCGGGCTTGCCCGGCGTCACCGTCAGCGGCGGCTCGGCATCGTCGCCGACCATCAGCGCCGCCAGCTCCGCCGGGTCGGCGCCTTCGACCGGGCGCTTGGCGACAACCTTGCCGTGACGGAGGACGGTGACCCGGTCGGCGGCCTCGGTGACCTCGCGCAGGCGGTGGCTGACGAAGACGATCGCCTTGCCCTCGCCGGCCAGGCGGCGCAGCGCGTCGAAGAGCTGGCGGCTCTGCTCGGGCGCGAGGACGGCGGTCGGCTCGTCGAGGATCAGGATCCGCGAGCCGCGGTACAGAAGCTTGATGATCTCCAGCTGCTGGCGCTCCCCCACGCTCAGCGAGCCGACGCTCGCCTTCGGGTCGAGCTCGAACCCGAGACCCTTGCCGATCTCTTCGACCTTCTTTTCGGCCTCCCGGCTGACCCCGCGGTCGGAGCCGAGGACGACGTTCTCGATCACGCTGAAGCGGGTGATCTGGCGCAGGTCCTGGTGGACCACGCCGATGCCGGCCCGCAGCGCGTCGCGCGGCGAGGCGAAGTGGTGGACCTCCCCGTCGATCTCGACCACGCCCGAGTCGGCCCTGTACTGACCGCAGAGCACCGAGATCAAGGTCGTCTTGCCCGCCCCGTTCTCGCCGAGGAGGGCGTGGATCTCACCCCCACGCAGCTCGAGGTCGACGTCCTCGTTGGCGAATTTGCCGTCGAACGACTTGGTGATCCCCCGGGCGAAGAGGGTCAGGATGTTGTCCCTGCCCTCTTCGCCGGAGGTCCCGACGACGGCCTGTCTGTCGGCCGGTGCTACCACTATTCCTGGATCTTCCCTTCGATGCCTTCGACCAGGAGTTCACTGTTTTCATACACTTCGCCCGGTTCTTTCCAGGCTTCTCCGGCTTTCAACACTTCTTCGCCGGTGTTGGATTTGAGCGGGCCTTCGAACACGAACAGCTTCCCGGCTTTCATTTCCGCTTCAGCTTTTTCGACTTCCTTCACCACGCTCGCCGGGACCGCGGAGTTCAGCGGGGCCAGTTCGACCATGCCCGACTTCAGGCTGCCGTTCACTTCGTCGTTTTTGAAGGTGCCTTTTTCGGCCTGTTCGTACTTTTCGATCGAGTACGGTTCCCAGTTGTAGGACGACCCGGTGAGGAACGCTTTCGGGTTCTGGCTCGAGGTGTCGTACTCGGACCCGATCGCCCAGGCGCCCGACTGTTCGGCTCCGATGATGGCCCCGGTGTCGTCCTGGTGTTTGGCGATCACGTCCGCCCCGCTCTTGGCGAGGGTCTCGGCGGCCTGCGTGTTCTGCGGCGGGTTGTACCAGGCGCTGGTGAACACGACCTTGGTCTTGGCATCCGGGTTGGTGGCTTTGGCACCGAGCTCGAAGCCGTTGATGCCGGCGACCACGCTGGAGACCGCGAACGCGCTGACGAAGCCGAGCGTGTTCGATTTGGTCATCGCCCCGGCGACCATGCCGGTCAGGTACCGAACTTCCCAAAGGTTGGCGTAGACGGCGGAGACGTTCGGCGGCAGTTCGGTTTCCTGCAGCCACGGCCCGGTCACGACGAAGTCGACTTCCGGGTTTTCTTCGGCGACCTGTTCGACGTAGGGCTGGTAGCCGAGTGCGGTGGCGAAGATCAGTTCGTTGCCTTCGCGGACCAGGCCCTGCAGCACGCCGACGACTTCGGTGTTTTCTTCGATCGGCTGAACGACGGTGGTTTCGGCACCGAATTTGGTTTCCAGCCCCTTGCGGGTCGCGTCCCAGGCCTCCGACCAGGCGGAGCCCGGCAGCGGGGAGATGTAGACGAAGCCGACCTTCATCCCGCCGCCTTTACCCGACGATTCTTCGGAGGTTTCGGCGGCTTCGCCCCCGGCTTCTTCACCCCCCGACGATTCTTCGGCGCCCGCCGCTTCGGTGGATTCGCCGCCCGACGAGGAAGAGCTGGACGAGCCCCCACATCCGGCAACGAGCAATGCCACTGCCGCGATCAGAAGACACAACGCGAATAAACGACGCTTCATCTAACTCCTCCTCGGGTTCCGACCCAAATGTGATCCTGCACTTCCCAGAAACCATTTGTAATACATTGGACCTAGGACTGTCAAGACAGAAATCCTGAGTGCTCCCGCACGCTCGCCCGAAGGGCGGAATGCCCCGACCGGCGGCGCTTGGCGACGCGGATCGGGATGAGTTCGCAGTTATCCGCACATACCGCGGAGAAGTGCGAACGCCACCCGGAGGGGTCAGGCGGCTTGAGGTGAGCGGGCGGCGGTGCGGAGGGACTCGGGGGCCAGGGGGAGCTGGTTGAACTCGCGTCCGAGGGCGGCGGAGACGGCGTTGGCGATCGCGCCGGGAGGGGCGAGGGTGCCGCCCTCGCCCACGCCTTTGGCGCCGCCGTGCTCGCCGGGGGCCGGGGTTTCCAGGTGGCCGACCTCGAAGTTCGGGATGTCGGAGGCGGTCGGCAGGAGGTAGTCCATGAAGGAGCTGGTGAGGAGCTGGCCGCTCTCGTCGTAGACGAGCTGCTCGAGGGTCGTGCCGCCGATCCCCTGCGCGGTGGCGCCGTGGATCTGGCCCTCGACGATGATCGGGTTGATCACCTTGCCGCAGTCCTCGACGATCACCCAGCGGAGGATCTGGAGGCCGCCGATCTCGGCGTCCACCTCGACCAGGCAGACGTGGGTGGCGTAAGGGTAGGCGAGGTTCGGCGGATCGAACTCGGCGGAGACGCGGTAGCGCTCCGGCGGGCGGTCGGCGACCAGCTCGGCGAGCGCGATGCCGGCGTCCTCGACGCCGCGCACCCGGACCTCCCCGGCGGCGATCTCGAGGTCCTCCGACGGCGCCTTGAGCAGCGGCGCGGCGTCGGCGCGGAGTCGCGCCTGCAGCTCGGCGGCGGCGCGGCCG
>JBOGYZ010000224.1:0-3535 GCA_050697015.1 Solirubrobacterales bacterium | reverse complement strand
CGGCCACAGCCTGCCAGGGCCGTGGCCGAGACGGCCCTTCCCTTCCCCGGGCGCCGGCTTGCGGGGCCAGGACCCTTGCGGGAGGGCCGGCTCGCGAGGCCCCATCCCTTCCGGTCCTCAACCGGCCCCGGCCGCGTGGAATCAGCCAACTAGAGGTGCGACATGATCTGCACGACTTTTCCCCGATCGGCCGTGCGCGCCGGGACTTAACCACCGCTAAGCCCAGAACTTGCACAATGGAAACGTGGGTGTAATCGGCGACACCCTGTCCGAGGCGCGGACCAGGCGGGCGGTGGACCTCGAGGAGGTCCACGCCGCGACGGGCATCCGCCCGCGCTACCTGGAGGCGATCGAGCAGGAAGATTGGGACGCGCTCCCGGAGGAGTTCTACGCGCGCGCCTTCATCCGCAAGTACGCGCAGTACCTCGAGGTCGACCCGGACCCGCTGGTCGAGGAGTACAAGCGCCAACAGGGGGGCGGGGCGCGCGGCGAGGCACCGACCTCGCCCTTCGCCCGGACCCGCTCGCGGCGCGCCGAGGCGCTCCGCCGCCGGCGCAAACGCCAGAGCGTCTACGCCTGGGTCGGGGCCATCGGCCTGCTCGCGGCGATCGTCGTCGCGGTCGTCCTGCTCTCCTCGAGCGGCGGCGAAGAAGGTGGGGGGAAGCCGGGGAACAGCACCGCGGCAAAGACGAACACGAAGCCGAAGAAAGCCTCACCGGGCACCAGCAACGCCCAGAAGAAGAAGACGGTCCAGAGCGTCAAGCTCCAGATCGAACCGACCGCCGAAGTCTGGGCCTGCGTCGTCAACGCGAAGGGCAAGCCGGTGGTCGACGGCGCCACGCTCGCCGCCGGCGAAACGATGGGTCCGTTCCACTCGCGCTCCTTCACCGCCGCCTTCGGCAACGGCTCGGTCCACATCCTCGTCGACGGCAAAGCCCTGAACACGCCCGACACCCCGAGCCCGATGGGGCTGAGGGTCGACTCCCAGGGCAAGGCCCACGAACTCCCGGAAGGCAAGCGCCCAAGCTGCGAATAGCAGGACTGTTTGACTTGATACACACCTAGCGATTACTGTGCTAGCTATATGGCACAGTCAGTTGAGGCGCCAAATCCCTTCGCCGTCGACCCGGACGACCAGCTCCCGGTCGGCCTGCAGCTGACACTGCGCCTGCGGGCGCTGATCGCCACCGGTCGCCTCGCCGCCGGCGAGAAACTGCCGAGCGTGCGTCGCCTCGCCGAGTGGGCGGGGGTCAACACGAACACGGTCCGCGCCGTCTACGCGAGCCTCGAAGACGAAGGGCTCGTCGTCGGCCGGCACGGCCGCGGCACCTTCGTCGCCGACGGCGTGCGCACCGCGCCCGAGCTGGAGGAGATCGCCACCGAGGCGATCCGTAAGGCGCTGGCCTCCGGGCTCTCAGCCCGAGAGCTCGCCGAGGTCACCCTCGTCTGCGCGGCGATCCCCGGCGACGAGCTCGGCGATGCCTGCCCGACCGCCCCCGGCGCGATCGATGCCGCCGAGGCCGAAGCGATCGGAGTCCGCCGGGAGCTCCGACGCCAGATCGGCGTGCTCGAGCGCGACCTCGCCGCCTTCGCCCGCTTCATCCCCGCCGACCTGCCGACCGCGCCGCGCGTCACCTCGGCCCACGTCGCCGGGGTGGAGGAGCTGGAGCAGACCCGTGACACGCTCGTCGCCCAACTCTCGGAGGCGCGCCGCGCCGCCGAGCGTCGTGCCGGGGAGGAGGCGCGACGGCGGGCCGGCGAGGAAGCCGTCAACGACGCGGAGGGGGCCGGGCCGCTCGCCCGGGCGATGGGCTGGTGGCGGCAGAAGCGCTAGGGAGGAGCCTGGGCCGAGTCGCGCCGGTGTTCGAGGAAGTGGGGAGCATGGTCCTCCTCACCGCCCGCACGCTGCGCTCGGCCGTCCGCGCGCCCTACCCCTACGGCGAGGAGCTGGTCGAGCAGATCGTCTTCGCGATCCGCCTCTGCTGGCTGCCGTTGCTCGCCTCGACCTTCGCCCTCAACCTCGGTGCGCCGGGGCTGCAGGCGGCCGGGCCGCTGCATTCGTTCGGCTCGCTCGACCGCCTCGGCGGCTTCTTCGTCCTCACCGCGGTCCGCTGGATCGGCCCGCTGGTCACCGCGATCGTCGTCGCCGGGGTGGCCGGGACGGCGATCACCGCCGACCTCGGCGCCCGCAAGATCCGCGAGGAGCTCGACGCCCTCCAGGTCCTCGGCGTCGACCCGGTGAAGAACCTCGTCGTCCCGCGCTTCCTCGCGCTGGTGATGGTGACGGCCCTCTTCGATGCCTTCGCGATCCTCTTCGGCCTCGCCGCCGGCATCCTCGCCGAGCTGATCTACCACCAGAGCCTCGGCGGCTTCTTCGCCACGCTCTTCTCCAACGCCTCGACCACCGACGTCTGGGGATCGGTCCTGATGTGCTCGATCTTCGGCGCGATCATCGCCGTCGTCTGCTGTTACAAGGGGATGACGGCTTCGGGCGGCGCGGCCGGGGTCGGGCGCGCGGTCAATCAGGCGGTGGTGATCTCGCTGATCGCGGTCTCCTCGGTCAACTACATCTTCACCGCGCTCCTCCTCGCCACCCACCCCGGGCTCCAGACCATCCGATGAGCGACCGGCCCGGTGCCCGCTCGGTGCCGTCGATCGGATGGCTGGACACGTTCGGGGAGATCTCGCGGTTCGGTGCCCGCGTCGCCGGGATCGTCTGGACCGGGCGGGCGCTGCGCTTCTTCGGCGAGGCGATCCGGCAGGCCGGGATCCTCATCTTCGGCTCCGCGCTCGTCATCTGGGGCGTGGTCTTCATCTACGGCCTGCAGTGCGGGATCCAGGGCGCCTACTTCTTCCGCGCCAACGGAGCGCCCGCCTACGCCGGCCTCTTCGCCGCCTTCTGCGATCTCCGCGAGGCACTTCCGTACGCCTTCGGCTACATCCTCTCGGCGAAGGTGGGGACCGGGATCGTCGCCGAGATCGGCGCGATGCGGATCAACGAGGAGGTCGACGCGCTCGAAGTGATGGGCGTGCCGCCGATCACCTTCCTCTGCGGCTCGCGCCTGCTCGGCGCCTGGATCGCGCTCCCGTTCATCTACCTGGTCGGCATCGGCGTCATGTATCTGGCCAGCTACCTCGCGGTGGTGAAACAGATCGGCGACGTCTCCGCCGGCGGCTACTCGCTGATCTTCTGGATGTTCCAGGACCCCACCGACGTCGCCTACAGCATCGTCAAGGGGATGACGATGGCGACCGTGATCGTGATCGTCGGCTGCTATTACGGCTACCACGCCAAGGGCGGCCCGGTCGGCGTCGGCACCGCGACGGCGAAGTCGATGGCCTTCAACATCGTCGCCGTCCACATCATCGGCATGGTCGGCACCCTGGTCTTCTGGGGCGCCAACCCAAGGCTCCCGATCGGGGGTTAGACCTGAGTTCCGCGGAGTGGGGGTGGCGGGACGGGCGTCGTCCGTGCGGTTGCGGCCGTCCGAGTCACGTCCCGGGCGTCTCGTGGCGGTCCTGGCAGGCTGTGACC
>JBOGYZ010000223.1:0-7733 GCA_050697015.1 Solirubrobacterales bacterium | reverse complement strand
GTCCGGGGTCGTGACGGCCGCCGCCGAGGACGTGGCGGTCGAGGACCCTCCCCCGCCACAACCAGCGAGGATGCCCGCGATGAGAAGGACAGCGAGCGTCGCGCCGCCCCAGGTGATTCGGTTCCGTGCCATCAATCGGCGGTCAACGATATGAGCTCGAACTCAAAGAAGCTTGAAGCGCTCGCCACCGAGGTCCACGACTGCTTCAAATGCCCGCGCCTGGTCGCCTGGCGCGAGGCCGAGGCCGCGGACCCGCCGAAGCGCTACCGCGGCCAGGCATATTGGGGGCGCGCCGTGAGCGGCTTCGGCGATCCGCAGGCGCGGATCCTGATCGTCGGCCTCGCCCCGGCCGCCCACGGCGCCAACAGGACGGGCCGCATGTTCACCGGCGACCGCTCCGGTGACTGGCTCTACGCGGCGCTCCACCGCGCCGGGCTCGCCAACCAGCCGACCGCCGTCAGCCGCGACGACGGCCTGCAGCTGCGCGACGCCTACATCGCCGCCGTCGTCCGCTGCGCGCCGCCCGCCAACAAACCGACGCCGGAGGAGCGCGACAACTGTCTCCCTTATCTGGAGCGCGAGCTGGAGATCCTCGACCGCGCCGGCGTCGTCGTCGCGCTCGGCAAATTCGGCTGGGACGGCTTCCTCAAGGCAGCGGCCACGATCGGCATCCCGACCCCGCGCCCGAAGCCGCGCTTCGGCCATGGCGCCGAGGCTCGGCTGAGCGAGGGTCTCACCCTGCTCGGCATGTTCCACCCGAGCCAGCAGAACACTTTCACCGGCAAGCTCACGGTGCCGATGACCGACGCCGTCCTCGCCCGCGCCAAGGAGCTCGCCGCACCGCCCGGATGAGTCCCTCATCGATATTTGAAAAATAATTCGGAGCGCGGGAACGCACTCCACCTATATGGGAGTCTCCTCCAAATAGACCACGGCGGCGGGCGCCGGGAATTACTACGGAGGTGGGGGAATGTCGATGCGGCGACCGCGGATCAAGCGGACGACGGAGTCGTTCAAGTCCCCGGAAGGCGACGTCTACCTGCGTCGTCCGAGCTCGGAACGCGACGTGAAGATCGAGCAGCCGCGGGAGCTCGACGAACGGCTGCTGGAGGCGCTCGACGGGGAGCACACGCTCGAGCAGCTGCGCGAGGAGTTCGGCGCCGAGTTGGTCGACGACACGATCTCTCAGATGCAGGAGCTGGCGGTGATCGAGGACGCCGCCGACGACGATCTGATCGACCCGACCGAGTACGCGCGCTTCGACCGCCAGCTGCGCTACTTCTCCGACATCGCCCCCGGCGGCCTGGTGCCCTCGGAGTGCCAGCGGCGGCTGCGCGAGGCGAAGGTCGCGGTGCTAGGCGTCGGCGGGCTCGGCGGCTGGACGGCGATGGCGCTCGCGACCTGTGGGATCGGTGAGATGTGGTTGATCGACGGCGACCGGGTGGAGATCTCGAACCTCAACCGGCAGATTCTCTATTCGGTGGCCGACCTCGGGCTGCTGAAGGTCGAGGTCGCCGCGGCGCGGCTGCGGGCCTTCAACCCGGAGGCGAAGATCACCGCGACGGCGCGGCGCCTCGGCAGCGCGGCCGAGATCGCCGACTTCATCGACGGCGCGGACGTGGTCATCGACGCGATCGACTGGCCCGCCTTCGAAGTCGAGGTCTGGTGCAACGAGGCCTGCTTCGAGGCCGGCATCCCCTACATCACGATGAGCCACTTCCCGCCGATCGCGCGGGTCGGGCCGCTCTACGTCCCCGGGGTGACTGGCTGTTACGTCTGCCAGACGATCCGCTGGCGGCGCGACTACCCGCTGCTTGATGCGGCGATCGACGCGCAGCGGGCGAAACCGAGCCCGGCGGCGACGATCGGGCCCGCCTGCGGGCTGATCGGCGGCCAGATCGGCATGGAGATCATGCACCTCCTGACCGGCCTCGCGACCCCGTCGACCCAGGGCGTCGAACACATCTACGACCTGCGGACGATGGAGGTCGACCGCAAAGAAGTCGTGCCGGAGCCCGAGTGCCCGGTCTGCGGGAATCTTCCCCACGCCGAGCGACCGGCGGTGAAGGAGACGGCCGACGGGTAGCTTCGGCGGTGTGAGGCTCACCGCTCTCGCCGCCATCGCTGTCGCCACGACGTGCGCGGCGCTGCTCGCCGCCGGGTGCGGCGGGGGGAGCTCCGGCGGCTCGGCCACGACCGCGCCGCCCAAGAAAGCCACCGCGCCAAACGCCCCTGCCGGCTCCAAGGTCGTCGCCTGCAAGGAGAGCTCAGCCGACGCGGAAGCGCTCCGCGTGACCGCGATCGACTGCGCCACGGCCGACCGGATCATGCGCCGGTGGCAGAACCACCGTTCCTGCGCCTTGGCCGATGGCGCCTCGCGCGGCTCCTGCTCGCTCGGCAGCTTCCGCTGTCAGGCGGTGAAGGCCGAACCTGGCGTCGCGGTCAGCTGCGCCCGCCCCGGCGGCGACATCGCCTTCATCGTGACTAAGACGAGCGGGTCCGGCTGAGCCGTTCGATCACGTGGCCGCGCCCCTCGAAGAAGAGGAGCAGCCAGATGTAGGGCGCGATGCTCGCGTCGAAGAGCGCGACGACGATCGAGATCAAGAAGACGCCGGCGATGAAGAACCCTCGGATCAGGTTTTCCCGTGCCGCTTCGGCGTCGATGGTGGTGAGCCCCGCGCGCCGCGCGTCCCAGCTCATCCACTGGCCGATCAGGACGACCGCCGCGAGGTTCGCCGAATAGACCACGACCGCCGGGAACTGGCCGCCGTAGTCCCCCAACACACTGCTGGAGAAGGGGATCAGGACGAGGAAGCCGAGGTAGAGCATGTTCAGCGCGATCAGCCGGGAGTCGAACGCCCTTACCTCGCTGAAGAACGAGTGGTGGACGAGCCAGAAGCGCGCGATCACCGCGAAGCTGATCGCGTAGGCCAGGAGCGCTTCGTGCTGGTCCCAGAGCTTCTGGGCGAGTTCATCCCGCGGGATACCTGGATCGATCGTCAGATTGAGGACCAACAGCGTAATCGCGATCGAGAACACCCCGTCGCTGAAGGCGACAATGCGCGAGAACTCGACCTCATGCTCCTCTCGCTTCTTCAGGGTCCGTTCGCGCGCCACGGCGGCATCATCGAGATCGCTCTCGACGGAACCGCGACCGGACCGCGGAGTTTGGCGATGTACTGATTTTTGGTATTCAGTTCGCCCAGTGTCTGGGAAAGTTCATGTTTTCGGTGATCGCGGGGAAGATCGTCAGCTGGGAGCCGTCGACCAGACCGGCTGCCATCAGCGCCCGGTTCAGCGACAGGCTGCCATGCGAGCGCAGCGGCACCTCGGACTCCGGTGGTGGCCCCGAAGACCATCCGCTGCGCGGCGTCGAACGAGGCGCGGCGGTGCTCGAGCAGCTCGGGGCCTTGCTTACCCCAGACGACATCGTGCCCCGAAACCTAGGGACCCGACTGCGGCATAGGGAGAATTCCCCATTGCGCATGAGACGACGGATGTCGATGCTGCGCGCCCGTGCACCGTCTTCTCACCCAACGGCCGTTGCCCGCGATGCTGGCCGCGCTGGCCGCGGCGCTGCTCGCGCTCGGCGGCAAGGCGCAGGCCGCCTGGCTGCCGACCGAACCGGTCGCCGCCCCCGGCCCCGCCGCGAGCGACGTGCAGGGCGCCGTCGACGGCAAGGGCGATGTCTTCGTCGCCTGGGTCACGGCCAGCCCGGGCCACGCGATCGTCGTCTCCGAACATCCGGCGGGGGGCAGCTGGTCGCCGGCCACGCAGAAGATCCAGGCGACCCAGGACTGCCAGGACCCGAGCCTCGCGGTCAACGAAGCCGGCGCCGCGATCCTCGTCGCCGACTGCAAAACCGGCGCCGCCCCGATGCGCTACACGACCCGCAGCAGCTTCGGCACCTGGTCGGCGTTGTCCTTCGAAGTCCCCGGCAGCGGCTCCGGCAAGCAGCCGCGGGCGGGAATCGACTCCGCCGGCAACCTCGCCGTCGCCTGGCAGACGGAAGGCTCGCCGAGCGCGGTCGACGCCGTCTACGCACCCGCCGGCGGCGGCTTCGGCGCGGTCAAACAGATCAGCACCGCCGGCAAGGTCGCGACCGAACCCAACCTGGCGATGACGCCGACCGGGGCGGTCGACCTCGTTTGGCTCGAGCAGCGCAAGCAGACCGGCGTCGACCCGGTCGTCCAGGTGATGATCGCGCGCAAGCGGGGCTCGATGGAATGGAGCGCGTCCGGCCACCTCACCAGCAACTTCACCAACACGCCGATCGCCTTCGGCGAACCGCAGATCGAGGTCGACGGCACCTACCAGATCGTCGCCTGGACCCAGGAAGAATCCCACCCCGAAATGATCGCCCGCAACAGCAGCGGGGACGGGAACGGCTTCTCCGAACCGATCATCGGCGTCGCCGAATCGGGCTCCGTCGAGAAACCGAGCGTCGGCATCGACCGCAGCGGCCGCAGCATCGCGACCTGGCGGAGCTTCCCGTCAGGACCGGCCCCGATCTCGATCAGATCGTCCTCGACGTCTTCTCCGACGGGCGCCTGGGCGGCTCCGTCGACCGTCGAAGAAGGCGTGGCCGGCTTCACCGAACCAGCCCTCGCGGTCACCCCCACCGGATTCTCGGCCTCCGCCTGGTACATAGGAGGGGGCACGATCCGCGCCGCGACGCGGCCGGCCGGCGGCGCGTCCGGTCCCCCGGTGACCCTCACGACCGCGCAGCAGCCCGGGTTCGAAGAACCGGTGATGACGAACGACGGCGAGGACTCGGTGGTCGTCTGGAACACGTCCGATCACCCGGCGGTGGCCATCGAAGACCGCACCGCCCCGGCGCTTGCCCCGACGGCGACCGCGGCGACGGTCGGCTCCGCGACGAGCTTCACCGCCGGCGCGACCGACGCCTGGGGACCGGTCAGCGTCGCCTGGAACTTCGGCGACGGCGCCACCGCGACCGGCGCCACGGCCGACCACACCTACGCGAGCGCCGGCACCAAGACCGCGACGGTGACCGCGACCGACGCCGCCGGCAACGTCGGCACGGCGACGGTCGAGGCCGAGGTGACCGCCCCGGCGCCGCCGTCGGGAGGAGGCGGTGAATCCCCCGTCTCGCCACCGTCATCTTCACCCCTGCCCGCCCGCGTGCCCCCGCCCGCACCCACGCGCTCAAAGGTGAAGCTGACCGCCGGCGCCGTCGCACAGCCGTGGGAGAAGCAGGCGAAGGCGCGGGCGGTGCGGGTCCGCTGCAAGCTCGACGTCGCCGGCAGGTGCGCGGTCGTCGCGACGGTCAGCAAGGCCGTCGCCAAAGGCCTCGGACTACCGGTCCCGAAAGGCAAGAAGCCGCTGCAGGTAGGGAGCGGCAAGGCCTCCGCGAAGGCCAACCGCTTCGCCCAGGTCAAGGTGAAGCTGACCGCGAAGGCCCTCGCCGCGATCGCCGCCTCGCCGAAACCGATCCCGCTCGCCCTCGCCGTCACCGCGACGGCCGCGGACCGCGATCCGGCCGGCCGCACCCTGCGGCTCACCCTCCACCCGTAGGCGCCTCGCCGCGACCGGCCCCGGTTCGCGCGATCCCGCTAAATTGAGGACCAATCGAGGATCACCGTCCGTCGCTTGGCCCTCGATTTGGCTGTGGAAGCCATCGCGCCGGCGTAGCTCAGTTGGTAGAGCACTTCATTCGTAATGAAGGGGTCATCGGTTCAAGTCCGATCGTCGGCTCTCTGAGGCCCTGTAAATAGCCACTTCGCAGCTCGGCCAGCGCAGAGCGAGTGGACCGACGACGACGATCTGGTCTTCATCGGACCGAGCGGCAACTGCCTCGAGGGCCGCGCGCCGGCACACCTCGGCACCCACATGATCGGCGAGGGTGATCACGTCAAGCGCTGGTCAAATCGGTGAGAAGCGCCTATCGGCGCCTGCGAGCACTGCGTCACCGCTTCAGCGCCACGGTCGTCTGCCGCGTCGTCTTGCCGCCGCCGGCGGTTGCGGTGCCGGTGATCACCATGGTCGCCTTCCGCAAATGCGCGAGTACCTTTCGACCCTTGCGGGAGAGCGCCAGCTCCACCTTCTTGCTGCCCGGGCCGCCGAGGCTGACGGTCGCCTGGCTGAAGACCGGGACGAACTTGGTTTGCCTCTTGTGGTGGCGGCGCACCCGGAGCTTCGCGTCGCCATTGCGGGCCAGCTTCGCCCCCTCGTCGAGCGTCGCGGTGACACCGAGCTTGTCCGTCCGCAGCAGCCTGCCGAGCGGCTCCTTGGAGATGTTTAGGTCGAGCTTCGGCGCTTTCGGCGAGTTCCCCGGCGGCGGCGAGTTCCCCGGCGGCGTCACCCGGGTGACGGCCGACTCCATCCGGTCGGCGCCGAACAGGGTCCCGAAATCAGTGCTGACCACCGCGCGGTAGTGGACGGTCGAGCCTGGCGCCAGGCCGGTTGGAGTGTACGCCGGGCACATCCCCGACGGGCCCTTCCTCGTACCAGACCACCCACGGGACGGTGTCGCCATTGCCGGTGAAGGCGATGTCGGGCTCGACGCCTTCGCGGCCGCGGTCGACGTTCAGCGAGGGGCCTTCGCCGAGCCGCTCGGTGCCCACCTGCTGCCAGCAGAAGCCGCCAACCGGAGTGGTCGCCGCGGGCGCCGGCTTGGTGCCCGCCGGGCATTCGACCGTCCCCGGGCCGATCGGCTTGACGACGAAGATCTGATCCTTGCCGGTGCCGGGCGCGCTGTTGCCTTCCTCCTGCCACGTCACCCAGGGGCCCGGGTTGCCGCCGGCGGTGGTGGTGCCACCGGCGACCGACGGATTCTCGGCAGCGCGGTTGGTGTGGAGGTTGAGCGAGGGCACCGGTGCGGTGCCAACGCCACCGGTCCCGCGGCTCTGGCCCGCGAAAATCCATTTGTTCTGCACCTGGTCGAAGCGGCCGGCGAAGATGTTGTTCGCCCCGAAGCCGGTGCCGGTCGTCTGCTCGTACCAGGTCGCCCAGGGGACGGTTCGGCCCGCCCCGGCGAAATCGATCGCCGGTGCCTCGCCGTCCTGATTCTGGTCGAAGTTGAGCGAGCCGGAGAAGATCGGTGCCGCGCTCGAGCGGCCACCGACGGTGCCGGCACCGCGGGTCGTCCAGGCACCGTTCGCGAAGGAGCGTGAGAAGACCTGGTCCTTTCCGCTGGTCAGCTGGCGGAAGACACCCCAGGGCACGTTCTTGCCGCCGGCCACAAGCGAGCCGCCGACGACATCGGCGTTGGTCGGGGCCTCACCGCTCACGCTCAGCGTCGGGTTGATCCCCGCCCCCGCGTCGTTGTTCACCTGCGAGCCATCGGCCGGCAGCCCCTGAAGGGCCGCCAAGGCCGTGCCGGCGAGGGCCGAAGGGAGGATCGCGGTGACGACGACCGCGAACGCTGCCGAGGACGGGTGGTGATGACGCGTCGCATATCGGTCGCCCGGGAAATACCACAGTGCGGAGCCTGGCGCTACCCCTTGGCAACAATGTTCGTCCTCTGCTGCTGTTGACTTCTGCGGCCCCGGCACTCCTGCCCGTCGTCGGTGGCGAGAGACTCCCGTCGATGTTCGGCTCGCTCCATCCGAGGCCCCCGTTCGGGCGACATCAATAAGAATAGGATCACCCTCGGTGAGCCGGGAAGACTGGTCGGCACGAGTCGACCCCTGCCATCTTGCCCGCCGCCCCTCTCCAGCCGCCACCGTCGAAAGGACCGCCGCGCGGCGGGCTGCGGGCGCTCCTCTTCA
>JBOGYZ010000222.1:0-30367 GCA_050697015.1 Solirubrobacterales bacterium | reverse complement strand
GGTCACAGCCTGCCAGGACCTCCATGAGACGCCCAGGACGCAGCTCGGACGGCCGCAGAGGCCGGGACAACGCCGCCCCTAATCAGGCAGCCGGAGCGAGATTTGCGCCGTGCTTCAGGTGCGGGTCCAGCACCTGTTCGGCGCTCTTGCGCAGCAGCTGCCATTCCGCGGGGCAGCTCACGAGGCGTTCTTCGGGCACGATTTCGTTTTCGGCGAGGGCTTGGAGAATGGCTTCGTCGGAGCCGCCGACCCAGCAGAGGATGTTGTAGGCGCGCTGGCGGTCGAAGGAGTGGTTGTCGGCGTATTCGGCCAGCTTCGGCGGGGTCTGACGGCCGGAGAAGGCGTCCCAGAATTCGGCCGCCTCGGCGGCGTAGGTCGCGCCTTCGTCGGCTTTGAGGAGAAGGACGGTCGCGATCCCGTCGGCCGCGTCCTCTTCCCGGCCGAGGACCGGCAGGTTGAAGTTGTGGATCAAGGCATGCCCGAACTCGTGGGCGAAGATGAAGCTGTTGACGGCACCGACCGCTTCGCCCCATTCGGTTTCGCTGCCCTTCGGATTCGTCTCCGAGATCACCCCGATGACCGCCGTGGCGAATTGGTAGGGCAGCGTGATCGAGTTGTCTTCCGGGTTGTAGAACGGGCCGCCGCCGAACCCGTTCACACCCTTTACCTTCAGCGCGGTGGGCAGTTCGAAGGCGGTGGCAAGGGATTTCGCGAGGTACTCCGTTTCACTCGCCTTCAGCAGTTCGTAGCCGACCACGTTCGCCTGGCCCACCGGCCGCTGCCAGACGGAGACGACCCTGCCGGTGGTGACCGGCCTGGGCTTGCTGATTGCCGCTTTCGCGGCCGGGCCGGTGGTGCTGCCGTCGCTGGAGGACCCGGAGCCGCCGCACCCGGCGACGGCGATCAGGAGCACGCCGACGGTTGCGCCGGCCAGGAGGATGCGATGGAGGGCGGCTTTCATCCCACAAAGATCGGCAGGAAACGCCCTTTCCGATAGGGAAATCGCGCCTGCACCCGATCTTGCCGCCGCTCAGGCCGGGTCCGGGATCACCACCGCGGTGCAGGCAGGGCAGCGGCGCGCGGCGATCGAGATTGCCGTCGTGCATTCCGGACACGGCCGCGTCTTCGGCGAGGCGCCTTTCAGCTCTTGGTATTTCTTGTACGGGACGATGACGAAGAAGTAGATCGCCACCGCGGTGCCGATGAAGACGATCAGCGAGTTGATGAAGGCGCCGTACTTGAAGACGCTGCCGTTGATCGTGAAGTGAAGGTCGGCGAAATCGGGCTTGCCGAGGATCGCGGCGACGATCGGGGTGATCAGGTTTTCGACCAGGGACTCGAGCAGGGCGACCGTGACCAGCCCCATGGCGAGGCCGACCGCGGTCGTGATCAGGTCCCCTTTGAGGAGGAAGTCCCTGAACCCTTTGAGGATGGAGATCATCGGGGAGTTGCCTCCGTGGGCGATTACTCGGTGGAGATGCTCGGGTCCGCCTGCACCTTGGCCGGAATGACCATCAGGAAGTTGCTGGTGGCGTCCTCCGCCAGCGCCAGCATCCGCTCGGCCTCCTCGTCCTGGCCGGTGTCCCGCAACTCCTTGGCGTAGCCGGAGAGCAGCTCCTCGATGTCGAACAGGGCCTCCGAGTCGAGGTCTTTCAGCTCGACTTTGGCGCCGCGGCCGAGCCGCCGTTCGATCGCCTCGGGGTCGATCCCGAAGGCGTTGAAGCGGACGTAGACGCGCCCACCGGTCATCCCGGCGCAGGCCCAGGGGCCGATGTCGCCGAGGACGATCGCCCGTCCCGAGGTCATGTACTCGAACGCGAATCCCTTGACGTTGGCGCGGTCGACGATGCAGCCGCGCTGGTCGTCGATGTCCTGCTGGGGCTCGCCGCCCAGCACCACGTCGGCGCCGGAGAGCCGGATGCAGAAGCGCGAGTCGGCCGAGCCCTGGACGTAGAGCTTGCCGCGCTGGGCGCCGTAGGCGAAGGACTTGCCGACCGAGCCGTTGACGCGCTTGCCGGTCGCACCCTTGCCCTTGAGGATCGAGATCGAGCCGCCCAGCATCGTCTTGCCGACGCCGTCCTGCGCACCGCCCTCGACGCGCAGCGCCACCCCGTAGGAGTTGAACGCGCCGAGGCCCTGGCCGGCGACCGAGCCCCCGTTGAACTCGAGGCTGGCGAGAATTTCGTCACTCGGCGGAGGGCCGTCTTCGAAGATCCGCGAACGGGCGATCGCTCCCGACAGCTCGGTGCCGAGCACGCGGTCGTTGGCGTCGGTGGCACGCGGGAACTCGCTCCGCAGCGTCGTTCCGCCGCAGATTTCCGGCGCCAGCCTGGCGATTTCCGCGGAGGCCGTCTTGGCCTCCATCCGGATCGGTCGGGCGACGACGAGGCCCGCCTCGGCGCGGGTGTCAGCGAACTCCTCGGCGACGGGCAGGTCGAGCGGCTCGAGGTCCAGGTACTCCTCCAGCGGCGTGATCAGCGGGGCGAGGTCGATCTTGTCCTTCATCGCCACCTGCTCCAACAGGTCGTAGCGGCCGACGAGGTCCTGGGCGCGGGTGTAGCCGAGTGAGGCGACCACCTCTTTGACCTCCTCCCCCATCGCGGAGAAGAAGCGCGCCGCGCTCTCGGCCGACCGTTCGACCTCCTGTGGGGTGAACTTCTTCAGCCCGTGCTCCTGGGCCTGCTCGGTCGTCTCGATCTGCGTCGCGATGCCGACGTGGCAGGTGTCGAGCTGGCAGCCGCGGCAGATCGTGCAGCCGAGGCTGACCATCGCCAGGGTGCCGAAGCCGACCCGGTTGGCGCCGAGGCAGTGCAGTTTCACGATGTCGTGGCCGGTGCGGTAGCCGCCGTCGGCCCAGATCTCCACCCGGTTGCGGAGACCCGCCTCCATCAGCGCCTGGTGCACCGCACGGGTCCCGATGTCCGAGGGCAGGCCGACGTGCCGGAGCGCGTGCTGGCGCGCCGCGCCGGTGCCGCCCTCGAAGCCCGAGAGCGTGATGATGTCCGCCCCCGCCTTGGCAATGCCGAGGCCGATCGTGCCGATGTTCGGCACCACCGGGACCTTGACCGAGACGCGCACGTCCGGGTTCACGGTCTTCAGCTCGTCGATCAGCTCGGCGAGGTCCTCGATCGAGTACAGGTCGTGGTTGTTCGACGGCGAGATCAGGTCCGTGCCGGGCGCCGCGTTACGGGCGGCGGCGACCTTCTCCGAGACCTTCTTGCCGGGCAGGTGGCCGCCCTCGCCGGGCTTCGCGCCCTGGCCGATCTTGATCTCGGCGACGTAGGAGCTGTTCACCATCTCGGCCGAGACGCCGAAGCGCCCCGAGGCGATCTGCTGGCCGCGCCAGTTGCGGTACTGGCCGTACATGTCTTTGATCTCGCCACCCTCGCCGTTCATGCAGAGGATGTTGATCGCCTTGGCCGCGTCGGCGTAGGCGCGGAAGGCCGGTTCCGACTGCGAGCCGAAGCTCATCGAGGAGATCACGATCGGATAGTCGTGGTGCCCGACGCCGGCGTCGACTTCGCTCGGATCGACCGGCTCGCGGTCGCCCTTCAGCGCCATGATGTGGCGCATCGAGATCGGGCTCTGCTTCTCCAGGTCGCGGACTTTCTCCGAGTACTCCTCGTAGGTGCCGCTGCCGTTCGCCGTGGCGATCGCGAACTTGTAGACCTTCGGGTAGAAGCGGAACGTCTTCGCCGGTTTGGCCGCCGCGTCGTCGCCGGAGAGCGCCTTGGCGCGCTCGTTGGTGTCGGCGTCGAGCTCGGTGAAGCCGGTGCCGCCCTTCTCGGTCGCGGCGAACGCTTTGGTCTGGAAGATCTCGGCGAGCTCCGGCTTCACCCCGATCGAGGAGAACTGCCGCGCGTACCCGCGGACCTCGTGGATGCCGATCGTCGAGATGACTTTCTCGATGCCTTTGGTGAGAGCCGCGCAGAGGTTGGAGACGTCCTTCTCGTAGTCCTCGACGCAGATCACTTCGATCATCACGTAGGGGCAGACGCCGTTGGCGCCAAGGCCCAGGGCCAGCATCACGTCGTGGACGTTCCGCAGGGCCGCCGAGCGGAGGACGATCCCGCAGCGCCGGCGCAGGTTGACTTCGCCGTGCTCGACCTTGAACTGCTTCAGCGCCTGGTCGACCGCCGAGGTCGCCAGGTGCGGGTCGAGGTAGCGCCGCTCGCCGTCGTAGACGGTGCGGTCGGTGAGACTCAGCAGCTCCGCCCCATTGCGGACCTTTTTGACCGCCTCGTGCTTGATCCGCTCGATCGCGCCCGCCGTCGTCTCCGACTCGAGCAGGGAGATGTCGACCGCGGCGGCGCGGCCGCGGAACTCTTCCCAGAGGTCCTCGAGCAGGAAGGTGTCGTGGGCGCGGGCGATCTTCCGGTAGGTCTTGTCGGAGAGCGGCGCGAGGCCGTGGTGCCCGCCGAGGATCACCGGGAAAGCGGTTTCGACGGTCGCCGTGTCCTCGGCGGCCGAGTCGAAAGAGGGCCGCCGCCCATACAGGGTGCGGGTGGAGAAGTGCTCGAGCTCGCGCTCGCGATCGAGCGCCGGGTTGGTGACGACGGCGACCGTCTCCTTGAAGTAGTCGGCGAGGTTCTGCCGCTCCGGCGAGAGCGCCGCCAGCGGACCGTCGTAGCCCAGCGAGCCGATCGGCTCGGCCCCGTTGGAGGCCATCTGCTGGACCAGTTTCACGTCGTCGCGCTGCCAGCCGAAGCCCGCCAGGATGCGGTCTTCGACCTTCACCGGCTCGGCCGGGCCGGCTTCCGAGTAACCGGGGACGTCGGCGCCCTCGAGCGGGCCGCCGCAGTTCAGGGCGCGGTCGTACGGGCCGACCGAGTCGACCCCGTTGCGCTTCAACCAACGGGCCTTGACGGTCCGCAGCATCTCCGCGTGCGGATGCAGGGTGGAGTTGCGGGCGACGCGATCGATCATCACCATCGCCTTCTCGCCGGGAGCCATCGGCTGCGGCTCGGACACCATCTTGTGGACCGAGACGACGCCGGGCTCGGAGCTGAAGACGTAGTCGGTCTCCGTCTCCACCTTCCACAGCGGGCGCAGGCCCATCGCGTCGGCGGAGAAGACGCATTCGTCGTCGTGGCGGGCGATCAGCGCGACCGGGCCCTGGGCGAACGGCCCCATCGTCTGGTGCAGGTACATGTAGAAGCCCTGCAGCTCCTCCGGGAGCCCGCGGATCTCCTCGACGATCGGCGGCAGCACCATCTCCATCGCCTCGGCGAGCGAGAGGCCCTCGCGGCTGACCATCGTGTCGATCGTCAGGTTCAGGTCCTGGGAGTCCGACGCGCCGGGGGTAACCGCGACCGCCAGCATCTTCGCCTCCTGGCGCAGTTGTTCGATCGTGTTGATCTCGCCGTTGTGGCCGAGCACCGAGAACGGCTGCACTCGCTTGAAGGACGGCCAGGTGTTGGTCGAGTAGCGGTTGTGGCCGAAGGCGCCGATCGTCTCGAAGCGCGGGTCGGAGAGGTCCGGGTAGTAGGCGCCGAGCACGTTCGGCGCGCCCATCACCTTGTAGACGCAGGTGGTCCCGGAGAAGGATGGGACGTGGACGCCGAGGCGGCGCTCCAGCTCCAGCAGCAGCTCGAAGACGACGGCGTCGCGGTGCTCCGCGTCGGAGACCAGCCCGGCGATCTGCCAGAAGATCGGCTCCTCCTCGCGCGCGGTCGGGCCGAGCGCGGTCGAGTCGACCTTGTTCTCGCGCTCGGCGAGGATGCGGAAACCGCCCTCGGCGAGCAGCTCGCGGCCGTCGTGCTTGATCTTCTCGACGTCCTGGGAGCGCTCGATGAAGATGTGGGCGACGGCGAAGGCGTCGTCCAGCGTCAGCGCCGGGTCGTGGCCGCCGACCCGGACCTCCTCCGCCCAGATCTTCCGCGGCAGGTCGAGCAGCAGGCCGCAGCCGTCACCCTCCCCGTCGACGTTGCCGGCCCGGTGGAGCATCTTCTGCAGCGCCGGGATCGCCAGCTCGATCGGTTCGTGGCTGGGGGTCGCGTCCTTGCGCACGGACGCGTAGATCGCGCAGGCGTCGTTCTCTTCGACGCTCGGCGGCGACACCAACGGCTTCCAGGCACGATCCCACGCGTAATGCTTGACCGGCTGGGAACGCTCGACGCGTTTGGCGTCGGACTCTCGACTGGGCATATCTACCTCCCGGGTTCCGCGCCTTCTTCGAGCGGGCGCGCGACGGGTTTGCAGGGCCCGAGAATTATAGGGGGCCTATGCAAGCCCCAAGCTCAGCCACCCCAGGAAGGCTCATAACCCCCTGGAACGAGCACCTTTTCGGGGCCGCCGCCCCAGGGTACGGTGACGACCTTCGGGTTCGGATTGCCGCCGAAACCGAGGCCGACGGTGCCGAGGACGGTCGAGCCGTCGGGTGAGAGGCCGGCGCCCTGGAGCCCGGTCTCGGCGTTCTTCGTCAGCTTCTTTTCCGACCCGGTCACGGTGCTCACCGCGACCGCGTAGCTCTGGTCCTCGCCCGCGAACTCGGTCAGCAGGCGGGCGCCGTTTTCTGACCATGCGATCGGAAGCAGGCCCAGGGACAACGGACTGATCTTGGTGTGAGACACCTGGCTGAGGCGCTGCCCTTCCGAGTTCATCACGAAGAGCTGGCTCGCGGGCGATTCGCTGCGCCCGCCGGCGCGGACCTGGCCGGCGAAGACGATCTGGTCCTTCGGCCCCCAGAGCGGGTAGCCCGATTTCTTGCCCTTCGTCAGCGCCTTCGGCGCCGCCCCACCGAGTTCGTAGCGGAAGATGTCGCTCTTCAGCGTGTTTTCGGTCTGGGACACGCCGTAGACGAGTTCGTCGCTTTCCGGTGAGAAGCTGGCGCCATTGAAGTAGCCGGTCGCGACCTTTTCGCGCTTCAACGACTTGGCGTCGATCACCAGCAGGGTCCGCTTGCCCCGCACGCCGCCGGTGATCGCCGCGATCTTGGTCGAGTCGGGCGACCAGGCGAAGACGAAGCTTTCGGCCCAGGGATTCAGCAGGCGTTGGCTCTTGTGGACGTCCACCTGGTAGAGGCGCAGTTCGCTGGTTCCGCTATTCGATTCGCGTTCGTAGGCGACCCATTCGCCGTCCGGCGACACGTGCGAGTTGCGCCCAACGCCGACCTGTCGCGCCCCCGTGCCGTTGTCTTCGGCGACGTAGACGCGCGGTTTCTGGATCCCCTTGGTGTAGGAGAGCGTCGCGTTCGCGGCCGCGGGCAGCGCCAGCAGCGCGGCGATCGCGAGCAGGACGAAGAGTGCCTTGCGCTTGACCATCGGATCAACCTCCCCAGGACGGATTGAAGCCACCGTTCACGATCACCTTCGGCTTGCCCCCCTTGTAGGGGACCGAGGCGATCTTCAACGAATTGCTGCCGCCTTCGTAGCCACCGATGTAGCCGAGGACCGTCTTCCCGTTCGGGGTCAGCGCGACGCCCCCGAAGCCGGTCTCGGTGTTGTCGGGACTGAGGTTCCTTTCCGCTCCGGTCTTGGGATTCACCGCGACCGCGTAGCTCGTGTCCTGGCCGCCGAACTCGGCGAGCAGCTGGTTCCCGGACGCCGACCACGCTGTCGGGAAGAGGCCGGAGACAAGGTCCCCGACCGTCGTGTGGGTCAGCCGCGTGACGCCTTTGCCGTTCGCGTTCATCAGGAAGAGGTCGCTCTTCGGGCCGTACTTGCGCCCCTTCGCGTTCAGCTGCTTGACGAAGACGATCTGCCCCTTCGGCCCCCACAGCGGCCAGCCGGAGATGCCGTCGTGGGTCAGCGTCGAGGTCGGTCCGCCGGTGACCGGGTCGCGGACGATGTTCGTCTTCTGCGGGTACCGTTCGCCGCTCGCCAGCCCGAAGACGACTTCCTTCGAGTTCGGCGAAAAGCTGACGGCGTTGAAGTATCCGGTCGCGATCCGGGTCGCCTTGCCGGTTTCGACGTCGACCACGAAGAGTGTCCGCGTGCCGAGTTCACCGCCCCGCAGCGCCGCCACCATGGTCGAATCCGGGGACCAGGCGAAGGTATAGCTTTCGCGCCAGGGCGAGAAGATCGTCTTCGTCTTCCCCGTCGCGACGTCGTAGAGCTTCATTTCCGGGCCCTTGCCGTTACTTGGTTCCCGTTCGAAGGCGACGAGCTTCCCGTCCGGCGACACTTTCGGATTGGTCCCGGCGCCGACCGCCTTCGCCCCCTTGCCGTTGTCTTGCGCGACGACGACGTGCGGGTGGAAGACGTGGGTGGTGTAGGCAAGCGTCGCCTGTGCGGCGGCCGGCACGGCCAGCAGAGCAACGACGGCGAGGAGGGCGGGGACGAGCTTCAGCTTCGGCAAGTTGGGCATCGCGCGAGCCTATCCGCCACGCCAGAAGCACAAAGGGATCCCCACCCATTCGTCCAGCTGTTCCTTATGGCCGGCATACCGGGATAAGGAACAGCTGGCGAGGGGCTAGAGCTCGGGGACGTCGACGCCGAGGGGTTCGAAGGGGAGGCGCTTGACCTCGGCCCAGCCCTCGCAGCGCTCCTTCAGCGCCGCGGCGACGCCGCCCGCTTCGTCCCAGGTCGTCCAGACGAGGACGGTCGGGCCGGCGCCGGAGATCGTCGCTCCCAGCGCGCCCAGCCCCGCGGCCGCGTCGACGATCTCCATCGAGCGCGGATAGAGGTCGCGTCGGCGGTCCTGGTGGATGCGGTCGTGGAGGCCGCGGGAGACGAGGTCGAGATCGGCGCTCCGCAGCCCCAGGACCAGGAGCGCGGCGGCGGAGACGTTGGCGACTGCGTCGGCCAGCGGCAGCTCGGCCGGGATCGCCGTGCGGGCCAGCTCGGTCGAGACTTCCTCGCCCGGGATGACGACGATCCCCTCGAGGCCCTCGGGCGGGTCGAACCGCGCCGCGAACGCCTCTCCCCCGGCCGCGCACACCACGAAGCCGCCATAGATCGCCGCCGCGACGTTGTCGGGATGTCCCTCGATCTCGGTCGCCCGCGCCAGCAGCTCCTCCCGCGTCAGCGCCAGCTCGAAGAGGTGGTCGGCGGCCGCCAGCCCGGCGACGATCGCCGCCGAGCTCGACCCGAGCCCCCGTGCCAGCGGGATCTCGGAGCGCAACCGAAACGAGATCCCGTCGGCAGGATGCAGCGTCTCGAACGCCCGCACGATCAGGTTGTCCCGCCCCGTCGACACCTCGAGCCCGCCCGGATCGAGCGAGAACCCCCCCGTCTCTTCGACCTCCAGCTCCAGATGAAGCGCCATCGCCGCCGCCATCGCGTCGTACCCCGGCCCGAGATTGGCCGAGGAGGCGGGAACACGTACGAGTCGGTGGCGCGCGGTCATGGAAGGAGAACCTCCTCCCCATTGTGTTGGAAATCCACCACCCACCTCGCCAAGAGTGGATCGACCGGCCGCCACTCGTCCCCCAGCTGCTGAATGTGGCCTGCGTGGGCGAGCGCCGAGCGGGCGTGCTGCGCGCCGCCCTTGGAGAGGTTGTACCGCTCGAGCGTCCGCGCCCCGAAGACCGGCTCCCCGCTCGCCAGGGCAGTGAAGACCGCCCGCTCTTTGACCTCGAGCGAGTCCCAGGTCGCGCGCAGGGCGTCGTCCTGTTCGGCGAAGGTGGCCCGGAGTGCCGCCTGCCAGTGCTCGGCCGCGGCGGTGCCGCGATCCGGGGTCCGCTCCCAGAGATGGTGCGCAAGCAGCATGGCCCGCTGCGGATGACCGCCCGCAAGGTCGAGAAGCGGATCGATCGCCCGACCCATCTCGCGACCGGTGGCCGTAAATCGTTGGCCGACGTGTTCGATGATGTCGACGTCGTTCAGCGGATCCAGTCGCAGCGACCGGGCCTGGCCGAAGAACGGCCGCTCGTGGGCACCGAATAGGTGCGCCATCAAGCCGGGATGGGAACCGGCGAAGACGTAGCTCGCCGCGTCGCCGTGGCGCTGGATGCGACTGCGAAACAGACCGTCGATCCCAGCGTCGACGGAGAGCAGCGCCTGAAACTCGTCGAATGCGACGAGGGTCCGCTTACCCGTCCGTTCGTACAACTGCACTGGCAGGTCGAGAAGCCCCGTCAGTCGGCGCCCCAGCTGTTCCTCGATGTGAGGGCGGGATTCGACCCGCACTCCCGCCGCGCCCACGCTCACCGCGGGCCGCAGGGTCTGGATCACAGCTCTGGCGATCCGCTGCGGCGCCGGGCGGAGCTTCGCGTAGCCCTCCTCCAGCCGTCCCGCCACGTCGAGGCGAGAGAGGACGCCGTAGAAGTCAATCTCGACGTAGTTCATGCCCGCTTTGTCGGCCTCGTCGCCGAGCCGGCGCAGAAGGCTGGTCTTCCCGTATCGCCGAGGAGCCGAGAGGCGGACGGCGTGGCCGCCTTCGGCCAGCCGCAGCATCTGCTCGGTCTCCGCGTCGCGGTCGATAAGATCCTCGGCGGCGACCGGGCGGTTGAAAACAAACGGGTTCAGCTGCGCCATGGACGGTCGTACCGTACCAATAAGTACGGTCCTACAATACCTCTCAGTATGGTATTACCGAACTAGTCGTTGAACACCGCGCGCTCGACGGAGGCGAGGTCGTTCTCGCAGCTGATCACGGCGGGGGCTTTGCCGAGTGCCGTGTCGGGGTCCTTCAGGCCGTGGCCGGTGAGGACGGCGACGACGGACTCCGGCTTCGGCTCGCCCTCCACCGTCGGCAGGCCGTGGGCGAGGAGGCCGGCGACCGAGGCGGCCGAGGCGGGCTCGCAGAAGACCCCGACGCAGCTCGCCAGGTAGTGGTAGGCGTCGATGATCTGCTCGTCGGTGACGGCGGCGATGCGGCCGTGCGAGCTGGTGACGGCGCCCATCGCCTCCTCCCAGCGCGCCGGGTTGCCGATCCGGATCGCGGAGGCGATCGTTTCCGGTTTCTCCACCGGTTTGCCGGTCACCAGCGGCGCCGCGCCGGCGGCCTGGAAGCCGTAGAGGATCGGCGCCGTCCCCATCTCCTGGAAGCCCCTCCAGTAGGCGGTGATGTTGCCCGCGTTGCCGACCGGGATCGCAAGCGCGTCGGGGGCCTTGCCGAGCTCCTCGATCACCTCGAACGCCCCCGTCTTCTGCCCTTCGATCCGGTAGGGGTTGACCGAGTTGACGAGCTCGATCGGATGCTTCTGGGTGAGCTCGCGGACGATCCGTAGGGCGTCGTCGAAGTTGCCTTTCAGTGCCACCACGCGGGCGCCGTGGATCAGCGCCTGGGCAAGCTTGCCGATCGCTATTTTCCCCTCCGGCACGATCACCGCGCCGCGCAGCCCGGCCCGCGCCGCATACGCGGCGCAGCTCGCCGCCGTGTTGCCGGTCGAGGCGCAGATCACGGCCTCCACCCCGCGCCCCTTGGCGCGCGAGACGGCCACGGTCATGCCGCGATCCTTGAACGAGCCGGTCGGGTTCGCCCCCTCGAACTTGAGGAAGACCTCCGCCCCGACCCGGTCGGAGAGGTGCGGCGACGGGATCAGCGGCGTCGTCCCCTCCTGGAGGCTGACGATCGGGTCGTCGGGCTCCAGGTTCAGACGGTCCCGATAGCGTTCGATCAGCCCACGTTCGGGCACTTCGCTCCCTCCCCCACCCTCTTCATTCGGCTTTGTACGCTTCCTCGATCACGTGGATCGACCGGGCGGGGGCGCGCAGCTCACCGAGCTCGTTCAGCGCCTCGACCGCCCGCGCGAAGCGTGACTCCACACATTCGTGCAGGACCATCACCAGCCGCGCATCCTCCCCGAACCCGCGCTGGACGACGCTCTTGACCGAGACCTCATGGTCGCCGAGCACCGTCGCGATCCGCGCCAGCACGCCCGGCTGGTCGGCGACCTCGAGGTGCAGGTAGAAGCTCGACGGGACGTCGGCGACGATCGGCAGCTCGGTCCGCGTCTCGTGCACCGGGGCATCGCCGGCGAGGATCGAGACCACGTCGCCGAGCACCGCGCTGGCCGTCTGCAGCCCGCCCGCGCCGGGCCCCGACAGGGTCACCTCGTTGATCGCGTCGGCCTGGATCATCACCGCGTTGAAGGCGCCTTCGATCGGTGCCAGCGGGTGGCCGGAGTAGAGGAAGCAGGGGAACACGCGGACGCTGATCGCGCCGCCGCGCCGCTCCGCCACGCCGAGCAGCTTCAGCGAGAGGCCGAGCTCCTTGGCGAAGGCGAGGTCATCGGGCGTGATCCCCTCGATGCCCTCGTAGGTGACCTCCGAGAGCGTCACCGGGGTGTGGAAGGCGAGCCGCGCGAGGATCGCCATCTTCGCCGCCGCGTCGGCTCCGGAGACATCGTCGGTCGGGTCGGCCTCGGCGTAGCCGAGCTCCTGCGCCCGGGCCAGCGTCTCCTCGTAGCCCGCCCCGCTCGCCGCCATCTCGCTGAGGATGAAGTTGGTGGTGCCGTTGACGATCCCGTAGACCTTCTCGATCTCGGTCGCCGCGAAGCCCTCCTGGATCGTGCGGACGATCGGGATCACCGCCGCGACCGCCGCCTCGAAGCGCAGCTGCACGCCACTCTCGCGGGCGATCTGGAAGAGCTCGTCGCCATGCTGGGCGAGCAGCTGCTTGTTCGCGGTGACGAAGGGGCGCCCGGCGCGCATCGCGGCGATCGCGTAATCGCGTGCCGGCTCGGTCCCGCCCATCAGCTCGACGATGAGGTCGGAGCGCTCGAGGATCTCCTCGAAGTCGCCGGCGCTGCGCGTCAGTACCCCGGACAGCTCGGGCCGCCGGCCGGTGGCCGCCTCGACCGCCTCGGCGCGCTCGGCCAGGAGCTCGGCGAAGGCGGCACCGACGTTGCCGCGACCGAGCAGGCCGATGCGCACGGGTTTCGGCCCGTCGGGCGCCTCCTGGAGCTCCCCTGCCGTCACGGTCTCAGACATCGCGCGTCGTCAGGTCGTCGAAAGTCTCGCGGCGGACCACGACGCGGGCCGCGCCGTCGCGGCAGAAGATCACCGGCGGCCGGGCCACGCCGTTGTAGTTGCTCGCCATCGCGTGCCCGTAGGCGCCGGTCGCCGGGGTGACGAGGACGTCGCCGACGACGGGGGCCGCCAGCCGCGCGTCGCGCACCAGCACGTCGCCCGACTCGCAGTGCATCCCGGCGACGGTGACCGTGGTGTCGGGCTCGGCGGCGGCGCGGTCGGCGATCAACGCCTCGTAACGGGAGCCGTAGAGCATCGGCCGCAGGTTGTCGGACATGCCGCCGTCGACGGCGAGGTATGTCCGCACGCCGGGGATCTCCTTGACCGTACCGACGCGGTAGGCGGTGACGCCGGCGTTGGCGACCAGAGAGCGCCCCGGCTCGATCATCATCCGCACCTCGTCGCCGAAGACCTCGCGCACGCCCGCCACCTTGGTGCCGACGTAATCGTCGATCGCCGGTGGGCGGTCCTCCTCGGTGTAGGCGACGCCGAGCCCACCGCCGACGTCGACGACCTTGCACCAGTCGCCGGCCAGCTCGCCGAGCGCGGCGATCGCCAGGCGGTAGGGCTCGAGCTCGAAGATCTGCGAGCCGATGTGGGAGTGCAGTCCGACCAGCTCCAGCTTGTCGGAGGCGAGGACGCGCTCGATCGCCTGCGCCGCGCCGCTCGCGTCACCGGCGCCGAAGCCGAACTTCGAGTCGAGCTGGCCGGTGGTGATGAAGTCATGGGTGGACGGCTTGACCCCGGGCGTCACCCGGATCAGCACCTTCATCGGTTCGTCGAGCAACCGCTCGGCCCGCTCGATCTCGTCGAAGGAGTCGAGGATCAGGTGGCCGATGCCGGCCCGCGCCGCCATCAGGATCTCCTCGTCGGACTTGTTGTTGCCGTGCATGTGGATACGGGCCGGGTCGAAGCCGGCGGCGAGGGCGATGTGCAGCTCGCCGCCCGAGGCGACGTCGACCGAGAGCCCCTCCTCGGCGAAGAGCTTGTAGGCGGCGGTGGCGGGGAAGGCCTTGGAGGCGAAGAGGACCTCGCCGTCGACCCCGCGGCGCTCGAAGGCCTCGCGGTAGGCGCGGGCGCGGGCGCGCAGGTCGTCCTCGGCGTAGATGTAGGCGGGGGTGCCGTGCCCTTCGACCAGCTCGACGATGTCGCAGCCGCCGACCTCGAGCCGACCTTGCTCGTTTACGCGACTGCCGATCGGCAGCACTAGGGAATCCGCGACCGGATCGCGCGCGACTGCGCCAGACTGAACCTGCTCCGCCATCGGCGGCATTGTGACGGTTGACCGAGAAGCGGGGTTACTGGCCGTTGCCGCCGACCAGGCCGCCGACGACTTCGCCCACTCCGTCGACAGTTTTGCCGACCACCGATTCGGGGCCCGCGACGCCTTCGACGACTTCTTCGGTCACTTTGGTGACGCCGCTTTCGCTGAGCGTCCCGCCGAGCGCTTCGTCGACCGTGCCGACCGTGCCGTTGACGGCTTCGGTGACGGTTTCGGAGGGCTTGGCGGTGGTCACCGGCGTGGCGGGCGGCGACGTGGTCGTGCCGCCACCGCTGGTGCCGGTCGAGGGAGCGCCGCCGCCGGAAGTGGTGGTCGGGGTCCCGTTGCCAGAGCCGCCGTTGCCGCCCGAGGTGCCGGAGGAGGAGTTCGAGTTGTTGCCACCGACCGAGCCGGGGTTCGAGGAGGACGGGGACTTCGAGGTGGAGGAAGGCTGGGAGTTGTTCGAGCCGCCGGTGTTGCCGCCGCCCTGGCCCGAGGACCCTTCGTCGCCACCGGTGCTGGTGGTCGGCGAGGTTTCGACGACTTCGGCCGGGCCGGTCCCACCGCGGGTCGGCGTCGCGTTGTTCGCCTGACGGTTGGCCTGCGGCTGCGAGTTGTTCGCGCCGGTCTGGCCCGCGGGAGCGGGGGTGGCGTCGGCGAGCGCCTGGCTCGGCGACGCGCCGGTGGCGACGCCGCCGGTGTTGGCGGCCCCGCGATCAGGCAACCCGGTCAGGGCTTTGCCCTGGGAGACCGCCTTCTGGTCACTGGACGAAAGTGCCGGAATCGGCAGGTCGTGGAACACCTGGGCGGACACGAGCACGACGAAAGCCGCGATCGCGATGCCGATGACGACCACGCCCGAGAGCGCGCCGACGAGATAGGTGTGTGCCTGACGAATCATTTGGTTACCTAAAAATCGTTTGGTGCCTTACCAATTACCGTGTAATTTGGCTTGTGGACTGGGTTTGCGTCCACGTCTCTATCGACAGCTAGGTAACTAAAGATAACCCAACGGGTCCACAACTTCGCCATTTATACGAACCTCGAAGTGGACATGAGGGCCAAGGCAGTACCCGGTACAGCCTGAATACCCGATCACCTCGCCCTGTTGTACCTGATCGCCGGCGCTCACCGCGAAGGCGGATTGGTGGGCGTAACAGGTCGACAGACCGCCGCCGTGATCGATGCAGGTGTAGTTGCCGTAGCCACCGCTGGAGGCCTCCGGCTCGGTGAAGGCGACGGTCCCGGTGAGGGCGGCGCGGATCGGCGTGCCTTCGGGCACCGCGATGTCGATCCCCGGGTGGTACTCGTAGGAGCCTTCGATCGTGCGCGGCCCGAAGGGCGAGGCGATCGGCCCGTCGACCGGCCAGATCATCGACCCGCTGCCGGCTTTGATCGCGCCCAACGGCAGCGGCATCGAGCCGGTCGCCGCCAGCTCTTCGGCGATTTTGCCCTGGATCGCTTCGACGTCCCCGTCGAGCTCGGTTTCGTGGTGGCGCACCTGGGCGAGCGCCGCTTCGCGGTCACCGCGCGCCGAGACCAGCTCGCTCTGGCGCCCCTGCAGGGTGCCGCGGGTGACGACAAGTTCTTCCGCTTCTTCGGCGATCACGTTGCGGGCGTGTTCGATTTCGCCTTTCGCCGCGGCGCGCCGCTCGACCGTCAGCGCCACCCCGTCGCGCAGCTGGCGCACCCGCCCCGCCGCCGCTTCGTCGGCCGCGTGGATCGCGTCCAGATATTCGGCCTGCGCTTCGACGTCTTCGAGGTCGCCTTCACCGATGATCACGTCGAGCAATTCCGGCCGCCCCGTCTCATACATCGCGACCAGCCGTTCGCGCAGCGACTGCAGCGCCGAGCGCAGGTGGTCCCGCAGCCGCTCGAGGTGATCGCGGCTCCGTTCGAGCAGGTCGTTCGCGGTCGCCAGCCGTTCCCCTTCGGCGTCGAGGCGCGCCTGCGTCACCGCTTCCCGATTCCGGATCGCTGCCACCGCGCCGGTCAGCCGCTGGATCCGCGCCTGGTAGGCGGTGATCGTCGTCGTCAGGACGCCCTTGCGTTCCTTCGTTTCTTCCAGCCGCGATTCCTTGCTTTTCAGCTGGTTCGTCAGGTCTTCCGCCGGCGCCGCGGGCGCGGCCACCGCGAGCAGCGAAATTGCCGCCGCCAAGGCGGCGAGGACGATTGCAAAGGAACGGCTCACCGGCCCCGAGGCTAGCTAGCCCTCCATCCCGCTCCCGCCGCCAAATGCGCACTGCAATCGGCCTTGCCAGAAGCAAGCCGCCTTGCGCCCGCGCCCCCCGGGTGCGTTCGCAGAAAGGTCCGCTATCCGGACCGAAGTGCGAACTCAACCGTGGGGGGTGGCGTTCTCCACGCTCAGCAACCCGCCCTCGGCCTCTTCCTCCATCTGCAGCGTCGTGTGCTCGATGCCGAAGCTCTCGCCGAGTTCCATCTCCAGCTGCTGGCGGATGCGGTCGCGGTCGGCGCCGCGGGCGACGACGACGTGGGCGGCGAGGGCCGGAAAGCCGGCGGTGACGGTCCAGACGTGGAGGTCGTGGACGGAGCGGACGCCGGGGACCTCGCAGATGTGCGCGCCCATCGTGTCGACGTCGATGCCCTCGGGCGCAGCCTCCATCAGCACGTCGAACGGTTCCTTCAGCAGGCGCCAGGAAGAGGCGAGGACAAGCAGTGAGATCAGTAGGCCGACGATCGGGTCGACGATGTCGGAGCCGCCCGCGAGCACGATGGCGCCCGCGGCGACGACGCCGAGCGAGCCGAGAGCGTCGGCGAAGGAGTGGCGGATGACGCCCTCGAGGTTGATGTCCTCGCGCTCGCCGCGGGCCAGGTAGACGGTGGCGGCGGCGTTGCCCAGCAGGCCGAAGATGCCGAGCGCGAGGACTCCCCCGCCCTCGATGGTCGGCGGATCGGAGAAGCGGCCGATCGCCTCGACGCCGATGAAGACGCTGACCGCGACCAAGGTGAGCCCATTGGCGAGCGCCGCCAGGACCTCGGAGCGTTGGTAGCCGAAGGTGCGCCGCCCGGTCGCCGGGCGCGCGGCGAGCCGCGCCGCGATCAGGGCCAGGATGATCGAGCCGACATCGGAGAGCAGATGCCCGGCGTCGGCGAGGACGGCCAGCGACCCGGTGATGACGCCGCCCACCGCCTCGGCGACCAGCATCACCAGGTTGATCGCCAGCGCGACGATCAGCCGCTTGCGCGAATCCTCCCGCCGCGCCTCCAGCGCGTGCGCGCCGAAGCCGTGGCTATGTCCATGCCCTCCGCCTGCGTGGTCGTGGTCGTGCACGCCCGCAGCTTAGGACGCTCAGGCGGGGACGGGCTCCTTCGGGGCCGCCTCGGCGGCGACCTCCGCCGCGAAGCCGAGGCGCTCGGCGTACTCGCGCGCCTGCATCCGCGAGATGACCATCCGCTGGATCTCGGCCGTGCCCTCGAACAGCTGGTAGATCTTCGCGTCGCGGAAGAACTTCTCCAGCGGGTGCTCGGTGTCCCAGGCGGCCGGGCCGACGAGGTCCATCAGCGTCGTCGTCGCCCACATCGTCACGTCGCCCGCCTTCAGCTTCGACATCGAGCCCTGGCCGCCGGTCATCGGCCTGCCGTTGCGCCCCATCCACGCCGCTCGCTGGACCAGCAGGCGCGCCGCCTCGATCTCGGTGGCGACGTCCGCCAGCGTCTGCTGGACGCGCTGCGCGGTCAGCAGCTGCACGCCACCTTCTTCACGGCCGTAGAGGTATTCGAGGGTCCACTCGTACGCCGCCTGCGCGATCCCGAGCGCCGAGGCGCCGACCATCGGCCGGGTGATCTCGAACGTCGCCAGCGCGTCGGCGCCCGCCCGCGATTTCTGGCCGCTGCGCCCGCGCTCCAGCTTCTTCTGCAGCTTCTCCTCGCCGCCGAGCAGCTGATCCGCCGGGATGCGGCAGTCCTCGAGCACGATCTCGGCGGTGTGGGAGGCGCGGATCCCGAGCTTCGTCTCCTTCTTGCCCTGGGACAGCCCCGGCGTGCCCTTGTCGATCACGAAGGAGGCCTGGCCACGGGTGCCGAGCGTCGGGTCGACGGTGGCGACGACCACGTGGACGTCGGCGATGCCGCCGTTGGTGATGAAGACCTTGGTGCCGTTGAGGACCCACTCGTCGCCGTCGCGGACGGCGGTCGTCTTCAGGCTCTTGACGTCGGAGCCGGCCTGCGGCTCGGTCACCGCGTAGGCGCCGAGTTTCACGGTCTCGGAATCGCCGAAGCACTCGGGCACCCAGCGCATGGTCTGCTCGGGGGTGCCGGACGCGGCGATGCCGGCGGCGGCGAGGCCGGACCCGCTGATCGCCAGGGCGATCCCGGCGCAGCCCCAGTGGAACTCTTCGGCCATGATCGGCTGCATCTGGCCGGTGTCGTCCCCGGCGGCGCGCTGGATCCCCTCGAGCCCGCCGAAGCCCTGCTTGCGCGCCTCTTTGATGACCTCCCAGGGAGTGCTCTCCTCGCGGTCATGTTTGGGCGCGGCCGGGCGGATCACCTCACGGGCGAACCTGCGGCATTCGGCCTGGTAGGTCAGCTGCTCGTCATTGAGTCCGAAGTCCACTTAGATCCTCCCTGCGATTGATTGACTGGTCAGTCAGCCAGTGTCGGAAGACTAGCTGACCAGCCGGCCGGACGCGACGCCTGTAGCTTTGGGACGGGTGAGCGCCGACCGACCGATCAATGCCGACGTGGAGGGCAAGCAGGACCCTCCAGAGCCAGTCGACAAGCCGAAAGACGCCGAGGAGCAGCCGAAAGAGGCTCCCCGCGAGGAGCCGACCCCGAAACCGGTCGAGCCACGGCGCCGCCGCCGTGGGATCCCCGGGGCGATCAAGTTGGTCACCGCACTCGTCCTGATCGCGGTGGGATTCATCGTCTTGGCGGTCGTCGCCGGGGGTGGTTCAAAGAAGTCAGACCAGAGTGCGGCTCCGTCGGTCACCACTACGACTGTCACTTCAAGCGAACCAGAACAGACCTCTTCCGAAGACGAATCGGGGAGCGAGGAAGGGAATGCCGAAGAACTCGGCTATCCCTCCTTCGCGACCTCCAACACGACCCGGATCGGCGGACCCGACCCGGTTTCGAACGCCGCCGCCGCCGCGCTCGCCGTCTTCCCCGGCACCAGCGAAAAGCAGCGGCCGATCGCCGTCGCCCTGGTCGACACCGAAGACTGGGCCGGCGCGATCGCCGCCGCGGCGCTGATGGCCGAACCGATCCGTGCGCCGCTCCTCTTCGGCGAACCCGAAGGCGTCCCGGAGCCGACCGCCGAAGCGCTCGACACGCTCCAGCCGCACGGCGGCGCGGCCTCCGGCGGCGACGCGGTCCTGGCCATCGGCGACGTCCAGGTGCCACAGGGGATGAGCGCCGCCAAGGTCGCTGCCGGCGACGCCGCCACGGAGGCCGCCGCGATCGCCCGCCTGCGGGACCGGATCGCCGGCACGAAGCCCGGCGCGATCATCCTCGCCTCCAGCTCCGAACCGGCATTCGCCGCGCCCGCCGCCGCCTACGCCGCGCGATCCGGCGACCCCGTCCTCTTCACCGACGCCGAGGAACTGCCGCAACAAACGAGACATTCGCTGCGCCGCGACGAAGGCGTCCCGGTCTACGCACTCGGCCCGGGCTCGGCGATCAGCGGCAAGGTCCTGAAGGAAGTCGAGGGCGTGGGCGGCGCCAAAGTCCAGCGGATCAGCGGCGACAACCCGGTCGCGGCCGCGATCGCCTTCGCCCGCTTCGACGACGGCAAGTTCGGCTGGCACGTCACCGACCCCGGCCATGGCTTCGTCCTCGTCCGCTCCGACTCGCCGCAGGAAGCCGCCGCCGCCGCGCCGCTTTCGGCCTCGGGCACCTGGGGCCCGTTGCTGCTCACCGATTCCGCCGATACGCTGCCCTCCGAATTGCGCGGCTACTTCCTCGACGTCAAGCCCGGCTACACCACCGACCCGACGCGGGCCTTCTACAACCACGTCTGGATCGTCGGCGATGCGGGGCAGATCAGCGTCGGACAACAAGCTGAAGTCAACGAAGTCGCCGAATTGGCGAAGATCGGGAGCGAAGAATGAGCGAGGCGGAGAACCCAGAGCTGCTCGGCGGCGAGCAGGGCATCACGGTCGAGGACATCCGCGCCCTCGCGGGCCCGGCCACCCCCCACTTCTCGCTGCAGATCCGCAATCGGATCGCGCGGCTGATCGAGCCCTTCCCGGCCGGCCACCCGGTCCGCCTCGAAGGCGAACGGCAGATCGCCCGCCTGCAGGAGCTCGCCGACCACAGCGGCGAGCCCCGCCGCACCCTCGGGATCGAGCACTAGGTGCCATGAAGCGCCTGGCCCCTGGTGTCTGGCGCGTCAAGGAGCTCCCCGCGCCGACGATCAACGTCTACCTGGCGGAGAACGTCCTGATCGACGCCGGGCGGCGCTGGGACCGGCGGCGGATCTTCAGCGACCTGGTCGGCGTCGAGATCGCCGAAGTCGCCCTCACCCACGTCCACCCCGACCATCAGGGCTGCGCGAAGTGGGTCTGCGAGTCGCGCAAGGTGCCGCTCGCCTGCCACGCCGGCGACGTCGACGCGATGGAGGGCCGCGCCCCGGTCGGCTCCGGCACGGCCCTGATCCCGCGCATCTACGACAAGATCTGGACCGGCCCGCCGCACAAGGTCGATCGCGTCCTCAAAGAGGGCGATGGAGTGGCGGGCTTCCGCGTCATCCACGCCCCCGGTCACGCGCGGGGCGAGGTGATCTTCTTCCGCGACTCCGACCGCGTGGCGATCTGCGGCGACGTGGTCCGCAATATGAGCTACCTGACCCTGATGCCCGGCGTCCGCGAGCCGCCCGACGAGATGACCTACGACCCGGCGGAGAACCGTCGCTCGATCCGCAAGCTCGCGGCCCTCGAGCCCTCCCTGATCCTCCCCGGCCACGGCCCGGCGATCAGCGACATGGACGAATTCACCCGCTTCGTCGCCACGTTGCCCGTGGACTGAGCGCGACGCCGCCGCTACGATCGCGGCATGGACACTCCTCTCGCTCCAGAGCAAGGCGTCGACGTCCCGGACAACGCGCGCGAACTCGCAATCCAGCGACTGAAGATGAAGCAGGACTTCAAAGGCATCCTCGCCGGAGGCCTCTTAGCCGTCGTGGTCGTCGTCATCATCTGGGCAATCGGCGGGGGCGGCTACTTCTGGCCGGCATGGGTGATGCTCGGCGCCGCGATCGGGATCGTCGGCCAGGGTTGGAAGGCCTACGGCCCCAGCAACCGCATCACCGAGGAAGACGTGCAGCGGGAGATGGGCCGCAGCGCCTGAAGGACCCGTCGCTCGGGCGGCTGCGGCCGTCCGAGTTGCGTCCCGTGCGTCTAGTGGCGGCCCTGGCAGGCTATGGCCTCCGCAGAAGTCGAGTTCGCAGTTCTCCGCGCTATGCGCGGATAAGTGCGAACTCACCGGGGGTAACGATGAGGAAGGCGCGCGGAAGGGTGACGTTCCCGGCATCTCTGTGACCAGGATCGACCTCCGTCACCGATCTGTGTCCCCTCGTGACGCCCGCGTCGCTCCCCCGCCACGAACCCTCCTCGCTCCCCGCGATCCCGGCGGTCTCGGCCACGGCCACAGCCTGCCCGGGCTGTGGACGAGACGCCCTCGTCCCTTCCCCGGGCGCCGGCTTCCCCGGCCCCGGAGTCACAAACCACCGGACCTACGCCACCTCCGGCCCGAACGAATCGATGATCCGCTCCTGGAACTCGCTCAGCTCCTCGGGCGAGATGAAGTAGGTCGGTGGCGTGAGGAAGAGGCCATCGGCGCGCGTCGCGGTCGCCTCGACGCGCTCGCGGACCTTGTCGATCGGGCCGGCGGCGCAATAGGCCTCGACCATCGCGTCGGGGATCGCCGCCGGGACCGCGGCGAGGTCGCCACGACGGAAGGCCTCGCCGGCCTCGGCGGCGGCGGACTCGAAGCCGTGCATCTCCCACAGCGGCGTGTAGGTCTTTACCGTCGCGTAGAAGGCGATCGTGCGGCGCGCCATGTCGAGTGCGCGGCCCTCGTCGTCGTCGATCGCGCAGCAGACGGTGGGGATGTAGTCGAAGTCCTCGCGCTTGCGACCTGAACGCCAGAGGCCGCCTTCGAAGCCCGGCCGGACCACCTCATCGATCCACATCAGGCTCTGGATCGGGTGGCCGATCAGGCCGTCGCCGACATCGCCCGCCATCCGCGACATGCCCGCCTGGAGGGCGGCGACGTAGATCGGCGGGGGCGTCGCGCGGGCGGGCGGGTGGGGACGGACCCAGCCCTTGATGTCGATGTCGTAGTAGTCGCCCTCGTAGCGGATCGGTTCGCCCTTGCCGGCCTGGCGCATGATCAGGCGAGTCGCCTCGATCGCCTCCCGCAGGTGCGGCGCCGGCCGGCCATAGTCGGCGTTGTGCCAGGTCTCGTTCAGACGCTTGACGCCGGAGCCCAGGCCGAGGCGGAAGCGCCCGCCCGACATCTCGTCGATATCCAGCGCGGTGATCGCGTGGATGAAGGGGCTGCGGGTGAAGGCCCAGGTGATGCCGGTGCCGACCGCGATCCGCTCGGTCTTCGCCGCCAGGTAGGCGGCCTGGGTGTCGGCGGCGCGGAAGAGCTCCGGTGCCCAGACGCACTCGATCCCCGCCGCCTCGGCGCGCAGCGTCTCCGCCTCGAGGTCGGCGACCGAGTTGCCGATCGCGGCGACCGAGATCCGGTCGAGCGCGCTCACCGTCGTCCAGCTGTTCCTTATGCCGGAATACCGGGGTTAAGGAACAGCTGCGCGGAGGTCATGCCGCGGGGGCGAGGACTCGCTTGGCGACCTGCTCGCGGTGCCAGCGCGCGTCGCCGTACATCGAGGCGTTGGCGCGACCGCGCTTGAGGAAGAAGTGCAGGTCGTGCTCCCAGGTGAAGCCGATGCCGCCGTGCACCTGGATCGAGGCATCGGGGACGCGCCAGCCGGCGTCGGAGGCGTAGGCCTTCGCCATCGAGGCGGCGAGCGGCAGCGCGTTGGGGTCGGCGTCGGCGGCCCAGGCGGCGCCGTAGACGGCGGAGCGCGAGTTCTCGGTCTCCAGCAGCATCTGCGCGCAGCGGTGGGAGACCGCCTGGTAGGCACCGATCGGCCGACCGAACTGTTCGCGGTCTTTGGCGTAGGCGACGGCCATCTCGAGGGTGCGCTGGGCGACCCCGGTCGACTCGGCGGCGAGCGCGACCGCGCCGAGCAGGTAGACCCGCTGGAACTCGGCGCCATGCCCGGGCAGGGTCTGGTCGGCGGGGACGCGGACGCCCTCGAAGGTGACGGTGGAAAGGCGACGGGTGGTGTCGATCGAGATCTCCGGCGTGACGCTCACCCCGTCTGAGTCGGCGGGGACGACGTGGCGGCGGCCATCGGCGGTGGCGACGAGGAAGAAGGCGGCGCCCGCCGCGTCGGCGACAAGCTGCTTCTTGCCGTTCAGCACGAGCCCGTCGCCGTCGGCCTCGTCCTTCATCGGGTAGGCGCCCGGCGTGCCGGTCGAGCCGGCGTCGACCATCGCCTGGGTCCCGCGCGCGGTGCCCTCGGCGAGCGGGCGCAGCCAGCGCTCCTTCTGCTCGTCGGAGCCGCTCTGCGCGAGCGCAAGGCCGGCCACCGTGTTGGAGAAGAGCGGCGAGGGCGCGAGCGCGTAGCCCATCTCCTCGAAGAGCACCGCGAGGTCGACGGTGCCGAGGCCCTGGCCGCCCCACTCCTCGGGCAGCGCCAGCCCGGCCCAGCCGAGCTCCGCCATCTCTTTCCAGCCCGCCTCGTCGGTGCCGTCGTCGGACCCGGCGATCTCCCGCATCCGCTCCGATTTGAAGCGCGAGGCGAGGAAGTCGTGGGCGGTCGAGCGGATCGCTTCCTGCTCGTCGGTGAGGTCGAAGTACACGTCAATACGCTCCCGCTGCCATCAGTTCCTCTCAGCGCATCCGCGGCAGGCCGAGCACCCGCTCGGCGATGATGTTCTTGAGGATGTCGGTGGTGCCGCCCTCGATCGAGTTCGCCCGCGAGCGGAGGAAGTTGTACTGCCAGGCGCCGTTCGCGATCGCCCCGTCGGAGCCGCGCCCGAGCGCCGCCCAGGTTCCCTCGATCTCCAGTGCCAGCTCGGTCAGGTCCTGGTTGATGTCGGCCCACTGCCACTTGCCGAGCGAGCCCTCGGGGCCGGGGATGCCGGACTCCATGGTCTTGGTCAGCCCGCGGTAGGCGTTCAGCCGCATCGTCTCCGCCTCGATGAAGAGCTGGGCGATGCGCTGGCGGAAGTAAGAGTCCTCGGCGGCGGAGGAGCCGCCCTCCTCGCGCACCTCGGCGGCGAGCGCTGCCAGCCGCCCGAGGCTGTTGTGGATCCCGGCGATCGCCCCGAAGGCGAGCCCGGCGCGCTCGTTCATCAGCGTCGTGATCGCGACGCCCCAGCCGTTGCCGACGCCGCCGACGACGTTCGCGTCGGGGATCCGCGCCTCGTTGATGAAGACCTCGTTGAACTCGCCCTCCCCGGTGATCTGCACCAGCGGTTTGGCTTCGACCCCCTCCTGCTCCATGTCCATAAGGAAGTAGGTGAGCCCCTGGTGTTTGGGCGCGTCGGGGTCGGTGCGGGCGACCAGCATGCACCACTTCGCGTACTGGGCAAACGTCGTCCAGACCTTCTGCCCGGTGACGACCCATTCGTCCCCATCCTTCACCGCGCGCGTCTTCAGCGAGGCGAGGTCGGAGCCGGACTCGGGCTCCGAGAAGCCCTGGCACCAGATCTCCTCGCCGGTCAGGATCGGCTCCAGGTAGCGCTCCTTCTGCGCCTCGGTGCCGTGGGCGATGACGACCGGGCCACCCATCGCCAAGCCGAGCACGTTGGCCGGGCTCGGCGCTTCCTGGGCAGCGGCCTCGCCGACGAAGATGGCCTGCTCGATCATCGTTGCGCCGCGGCCGCCGTACTCCTTCGGCCAGGAGATCCCGGCCCACCCTGCCGCGTGCAGCTTCAGCTGCCACTCGCGACGGAACGACATGACCTCGTCGAGCGAGCCCTCCGGCTCGGGGCCGGGGTTATTCGCGCGCAGCCACGTCGCGACCTCGTCGCGAAACCCCTCCTCCGATGGCGACAGCGTCAGGTCCACCCGGCGCTCACCCTACACGGCCCCTGGCCAGACGGCCAGGGGCCACTCTGAGGGACTCAGCTACCGCAGGATTTGAACCCGTACGCCTTGGCCATCTTGGTCGCCCCGGCGAGGGTGTCAGTCGCTGGTTTCCCCCCGGCGTCCTCGGCTTCTTCGACTTCGCTGGAGAGCGTGTCGGTGAGTTCTTCGATCGTTTCCTCGTCGCCTTCAGGCGGCGTCAGTTCCGCCAGCTCTTCGGCCTGCTCGGAGATGTTCGGCAGCACCACTTCCTGGAAGAGTTCGGTTTCCTGGTCGGAGCTGAGTTCTTCTTTGGAGAGATCGAGGTTGTTTTCTTTGGCGAAGGCTTCGACTTCTTTGTTCAGTTCGTTTTCGTCATCGGTGCAGATTTCGTCGCCTTCTCTGATGAAGGCGGCCTTGGTCGGAGCGGCGCCGCCGGAGTCGGCTTCGGTCGAGCCGCCACTGGTCGAACCACCGTCGGTGGAGCTGCTGCTCCCGCCGCCGCATCCGGCGACCACCACTGCCATCGCCAGCACACAGAACAGGGCCGCGGCGATCTTGCGCTTATACAAAGGAAATCTCCTCGAATAGGGAACGAGACGAGGCCGGCAACCTACCGGCCTCGCCGGTCCCTACGAGTAGATCTGGACGACTGGATCAGACCCGCTGGATCAGCGTCCCGGTGCCGAGCCCGCCGCCGCAGCACATCGTCACCAGGCCCATCTCCTTGTCGGAGCGCTCCATCTCGTGGAGCAGGGTGGTGATCAGCCGGGCGCCGGTCGAGCCGAGCGGGTGGCCGATCGCGATCGCGCCGCCGTTGACGTTGACCCGGTCCATGTCCGGTTCGAGCTCGCGCTGCCAAGCGGCCACGACCGAGGCGAAGGCCTCGTTGATCTCGACCAGGTCGATGTCGTCGATCGTCATCCCGTTGCGCTCCAGGAGCTTGCGGGTCGCCGGGATCGGGCCGGTCAGCATGATCACCGGGTCGACCCCGACCGTGGTGATGTCGTAGATCCGGGCGCGCGGCTTCAGGCCCAGCTCGTCGGCCTTCTCGCGGGACATCAGCAGCACCGCGGCGGCGCCGTCGGAGACCTGCGAGGAGTTGCCGGCGGTGACCTTGCCGTCCTCCTTGAACGCCGGTTTGAGCGCCGCGAGGCCCTCGAGGGTCGTCTCGCGCAGGCCCTGATCGGTGACGTAGGTGTCGCCGTTGACCTGGAACGGGATCATCTCCCGCTCGAAGCGGCCCTCGTCGGTCGCCCGTCTGGCGAGCTGCTGGGAGCGCAGGCCGAGCTCGTCCATCTCGGAGCGCGGGATCTCCCATTTGTCGGCGATCATCTCCGCGGAGAGCCCCTGCGGGATCAGGTCGTAGCGCTCCATCAGCTCCGGCGAGAACGCCATCCCGTACTCACCCATCATCTGGCCGGCCTTGGCGAAGGAGTTTTTGCCCATGTGCTCGACCCCGCCGCCGATCGCAACGTCGTGGACCCCAGAGGCGATCAGGGTCGCCGCGAAGTTCACCGCCTGCTGGGCGGAGCCGCACTGGCGGTCGATCGTGGTCGCCGGGACCTCCTGCGGGAGGCCGGCCTCGAGCCAGGCGTTGCGGCCGATGTTGATCGACTGCTCGCCCCACTGCTGGACGCACCCCGCGATCACGTCGCCGACCTCGGCCGGGTCGATCCCGGAGCGGTCGATCAGCTCCGAGTAGGCCCTGGCGAGGAGGTTCGAGGGGTGAAGGTCCTTGTAGTAGCCCTTCTCCGGATGACCGCGACCGACCGGCGTGCGGACCGCCTCGACGATCACGACCTCGCGCCCACCGAGCTTGCCTTTGCCGTCTGCCATCAGTCGTCCTCCGTGCTCGAAGTTTTGCTCGCCTCAAAATATATGAGGGGTTCCGAACAACGATAGTCCTCCTGATTGACCGGTCGGTCAACCGCGCCGCGTCGCGCGAAAAACCTTGATAGGAAACCGACCGATGAGCGACTCGAAGGGGTACGAAAGTCCGGGGATCGCGGGGAGCGGCGCCATCGCCACCGGCCTCGCTGCGGTCTCGACCACTACTGCCGACACCATCCTCCTGGCGCGGTCGGAGGCCTCGGCATGGCGGGCCGAGGAGAAAATCGTCGCCGCCTGCGCGAAGATCGAGGGGGCCGAGCCCTCGCGGCTGCGGGTCACCACCAACTCCAAGGACCTGTCCCACTGCGATGTCGTCGTCGAGGCGATCGTCGAGGAGCTGGACGCCAAGGCCGAGCTGATGAAGACGCTCGATGAGGCGTGCCCGGATGCCGATCTGGCGACGACGACGTCCTCCCTGGGCATCGGCGACATCGCCGCGAAGTCAGGGGTGCAACGCCTTTACGGGCTCCACGTCTTCAACCCGGTGCCGCGGATGGCGCTGATCGAGGTCTGCATCCCCGACGGCGCCGCGGCGGCACGCGAGCGGGCAATGGCCTGGTGCGCGGCGCTCGGCAAGACCGCGGTCGAGGTCCCGGACCAGGCGGGCTTCGTCGTCAACCGCCTGCTCTTCCCCTACCTCTTCGACGGGGTGCGGCTGATGGAGCGCACCGGCATGGAAGCAGGCGAGGTCGACACCTGCATGAAGCTCGGCGCGGGACACCCGATGGGCCCGCTGGCCCTGCTCGACTTCGTCGGGCTCGACGTCGCCGAGGCGATCGGCGACGCCCTCTTCGCCGACTCCGCCGATCCGGCCCACAAACCGCCGGGGCTGATCGTCGAGATGATCGGCAAGGAGAAGCTGGGCCGCAAGAGCGGCGCGGGCTTCTACAGCTACGACTGAGCCGATCCGAGAAGGGACGCCCGGCGCGCGCCGGCTATTCGGCGGGCGCCGTCCTCCCTCTTCCGGACAAGTCCCAGATCACGTCCGCCGCCGAGATGTTCTGACGGCGGGCGATGGTCTCGATCTCGTCCCAAGGCAGTTCGGCGTCGGGTAGGTCGTCCCAACGGGCGAGGTCGAGGGCCTCGATCGAGCCTCTGAGCGCGGGACCGAGGTGCTCCTCGGAGCGCAACAGCGCCCTCAACACCTCAAGCTGCTTGTCGGTCAGGCGAACAACCCACACGGGGACACCTCCAGCTTCTAGCGGAACGCGGGTTGCTCGAAGAAATTAGGCGTCGGGACGGACGGAAGAACTGCTGGAGGTGTTGCTGATCCGCACCGCCTCGATCCGGTTCTCCCGCACCGCCTCGACCCGCAGCGTGTAGCCGTCGACGGTGATCGAGTCGCCGCGTTTGGGCAGCCGCCCGAGCTCGCCGAAGACGTAGCCGCCGACCGAGTTGTAGGTGTCGGAGTCGGCACCGGGCAGGTCGATGCCGGCGTCCTCGAGGTCACCGAGGCTGACGTGACCGCGCACGAACCAGTCGCCGTTGGTGAGCCGACGGACCTCGGTCGCGCGCGGGTCGGTCTCGTCCTCGATCTCCCCCACGACCTCCTCGAGGATGTCCTCGACGGTGACGATGCCGACCGTCCGGCCGTACTCGTCGACGACCACCGAGAGCGACGTGCGCTGCACCTGCAGGTCGTGCAGGAGGTCGTCGATCGGCCGCGTCTCGGGGACGATCAGGGCCTCACGGATCACCGACTCGATCTTCGCCTCCGGCCCCTCGCTCATGTAGAGGCGGGCGAGGCTGTTGTTGTGGATGACGCCGCGGACGCGGTCGGCGTTGTCGTCCTCGATCACGACCAGACGGGTGTGGCCGGAGGTGACGCAGCGCCGCAGCGCCGCCTCGACGGTCTCGTCGGCGTCGACCGTGACGACCGCCGGGATCGGCGTCATCACCTCGCGCGCCTCCTGTTCGTGCAGGTGGAAGACGCCGGCAAGGTGGCCCGCCTCGTCGGGGTCGAGGCCGCCATGTTTGGCGCCGCGGGCGATGATCAGGCGGAGCTCCTCGGGCGAGGTCTCCTCGACGTCCTCGACGTCGACCCGGAACACCCGGTGGACGAGGAAGTTGGCCGGCGCGTTGGTGGCAACGATCAGCGGGTGCAGCACGCGACCGAGGAAGATCAGCGGCCCGGAGACCCGGATCAGGACTTTCTCGGCACTGGCGATCGCGACCATCTTCGGCGACTGCTCGCCGAGGATCACGTGCAGGAAGGTGACGATGATGAAGGCCAGGGCGATCGCCAGGGCGAGCGCGACCGCGTGGCTGGCGAAGCCGAAGAGCGGCTCCAGCAGCTCGGCCAGCGCCGGCTCGCCGAGGAAGCCGATGCCGAGCGAGGCGAGCGTGATGCCGACCTGGCTGGTGGCGACGAACTCGTCGACCCGGTCGAGCTGTTCGAGTGCCCTTCCGGCACCGCGCACGCCGTCGTCGCGCATCTGCTCCAGGCGGGGGCGACGGGAACGTACGACAGCGAACTCCGCGGCCACGAAGAAGCCGTTGATCGCGATCAACAGCAAAAGAAGGACAAGCAGCAGGATGCTCATCGGCGATGTACCCCGGTACTTCGGGCTGGGACGTCGTCGGCCATTCGGCTTACTCAATATAGCCGGCCGGCCCGCGGATCCTCGCGGAGCCCGCATAATGCGCTCAGCAAGATGAAGGTCGCGACGCTCAGTGAGATGCTCGAAGAGGTGGTCCGCCTGGGCGAGACGACCGGCACCGGCGAGCAGGCACACGAACTCCGAGGGGAACTCGAGGGCCGCCTGGCGACCGTCCGCGCCGCCGTCGCCGGGGCCACCGTCCCACGCGTGATCACGCTGGAGCGACTCTACGAGCCGGTCCGCGTGGCGGGCCTCTGGGTGCCGGAGATGATCGCGATCGCGGGCGGCGAGGACGTCGCCGGCGACCCCGGCCTGGCGCCCGCCGAGGTCTCCTGGGGCGAGCTCGCCGGCCTCCGTCCCGAAATCGTGATCGTCATGGTCGAGGGGTACCTCGAGGACGTCCAGGCCCAGGCGATGGAGGTCTGGGAGCACATCGAGTCCCTCGGCGCCGGCCTCGTCTACGCCGTCGCCGCCCAGGCGGGCTTCGTCGACCCCGGCCCGCGCCTCGTCGACGGCGTCGAGCTGGTCGCCCACCTCCTCCATCCCGACCTGATGGACAACCCCGGCAACACCCCCTTCACCCGCCTGCGGTCCCCGGCGCCACGCACCGCACAGACCTAGCCGGCTGATCCCGCGGGGCCCAGCGCCCGGGA
>JBOGYZ010000221.1:0-3678 GCA_050697015.1 Solirubrobacterales bacterium | reverse complement strand
CAACTCGGTGGGGTCGGAGATGGGTGGGTCGGGGAGCGTCGGGTCGGCGACCCCGCGGCTGCGCAGCTCGTCGTGGATGGCGACGACGACGCCGCGCAGCCCTTCGAGGTCGTAGGCGGCGACGGTCTCCTCGCGCGCCGGGTCGCGGCTCGCGAGGAACTCGGCGAGGGCGGTGTCGAAGGCGTCGCGGGCGGCGCGCTCGGCCTCGGGCTGGTCGAGGACGCGGAAGCCGGGGTCGACGCCGGCGGCGACCGGGTGGGCGGCGAGGACGCGGTTGCAGAAGCCGTGGATGGTGGTGATCCAGGCGCCGCCGATGGTCGAGAGCAGCGCCGCGGCCCGCACCGCCTTGGCGCCGTTCCCGGCGGCGCGGCGGGAGAGCTCGGCGCGCACCCGGGCACGCAGCTCGGCGGCGGCCTTGTCGGTGAAGGTGAAGGCGAGGACGGCGTCGGGGGAGACGTTCTCGTCGACGACCAGGCGGACGTAGCGCTCGACCATGACGCCGGTCTTGCCGGAGCCCGCGCCCGCTTCGAGCAGGACGTTGTGGGCGCGCGCCTCGATCGCCGCCGCCTGCTCCGGCGTCGGGGTGCGCTCGACCGCGGGCTCGACCGGCGGCGCCTCGCTCGTGGGCGCCGCGTCCGTCTCGGGCGTCACGTCGCTCACCGTTCCCACCCAGCTTCGTTCTCTTCCTGCTCCACATATGAGGGCGCGCGGTCGCGGCGGCAGATCGGCGCGAACGAGCACCAGGTCGGGCAGACGTCGTGGCCGCGGAGGCCCTCGCGCGGGCCGGGATCGCGGCGGATCTCCCCGGCGCGGATGCGGGCGACGATGGATGCGCCGCGCTCGCGCGTCGTCTCCAGGATCTCCTCCAGCGCCTCGTCGTCGACCACGTCGGGGCGGTAGAGGTCATAGCCGGCGAGGTCCCCGGCGGAGCTTTTGGCGATGAGCCCGCGCGGGCGCCGGTTCGAGGTCCCGCGCAGCGGGTGGTAGATGCCGCCGACCGGCTCGGCGCCCCAGTGGGTCTGCGCGGCCAGGAGGTAGAGCGGCAGCTGCAGCTTCGCCCGCTCCTCGAACTTGTCGCGCGGCGTGACGCTTGCCGCCAGCTTGTAGTCGTGGACGACGGCGCGGCCGTCGGGCGCCCGGTCGACCCGATCGATCGCCCCGTGGAGGCCCCAGCCGCCGAGGTCGAGGCTCGGCCGCTCGGCTTCCTCGCCGAGCCCGAAGCGCGCCTCCAGCAGCCACGGCTCGAAGCCGCCGGTGTCGCGTGTCGCCTCTTCGCCGAGATAACGCTCGAGCAGCCGCTCGACCCGCCGCGCGATCGCCCGCTCGGCCGGGTGCCCGCCGACTTCCCGCTCGGCGAGCTCCTCGGCCAGCAGCGCCCGGCCGCGCTCGACCCAGAGGGGCAGGGACGACGGGCGGGGGAGGGGGTCGCCGCCGGGGCGCTCGCGGTAGAGGCGCTCCAGCACGGCGTGGATGAGGCCGCCCTGGACGAGCGGGTCGGGCACGGGATCGAGCGGCTCAGGGGCCAGCTCGTGGCCGGCGAACCAGCGGTAGGAGCATTCGTCGAAGCCCTCAAGCGTGGTGCCGCCGTAGGCCTCGACTGCGGCGAGCGAGGCAAGCACCGCCGGGTTCGTGAGCGGACCGGGCGCCCGCGAAGCGGCCTCGGCGCGACGGGCACGGCGGAGGCGGTCGGTGAGCGAGGCGACGAGGTCCGCGGGGGGTCGGCCGGCGAGCAGGGCGGGCTCGGCGTCGTCACCGGACCCGAGCGGCGGCCCGGCGACGGCCCCGTCCTCGATCCCCACGGCGGTGAGCAACGCGCGCGGCTCCGCTTTCGGCCCGTGCGCGGCGAGCGCCCTCGCCAGCTCGTCGACCGACGCCGCTTCGGCCAGCGGCGCGACCACGTCGGCGAGGCCGCGAACCCGGGTGATCCCGCCCTCGACGGGATCGCCGCCGTCGACCGTGGGGTCCTCGGCGGGGGCCGACGCCTCGTCGGCCGGCGCCGCGATCAGCGCGCGCACCTCCTCCAGCAGCGGCGAGCGCGACTCGGCGGCCCCGTTCTCGTCGCTGTCGCGGTAGGAGAGGAAGAGGCGGCGCCGCGGCAGCGCCAGGCAGACGCCGAAGAGGTAGCGCTCCTCGGCTTCGGTGTCCTGACGGGCGTCGAGGCCGAGGCGCTCGCGCTGGGCCTCCGAGAGGAACGGGTCGCCGCCGCGGTCGCGCCGCGGGAACTCGCCGTCCTGCAGCGAGCCGACGAGGACGTGGTCGAAGCGGGCGGCGCGCAGGCGATAGGGGCTGGCGATCCGCACCCGGCCCTCGACCGGGCCGCTCCAGACCCGGAAGTCGAGCGCCGCGACGGTCTCGGCGAGGCGCTCCGGCGCCGGCGCCAGTGGTCCGAGCGCGGCGAGGTCCCCCAGCGCGGCGGCGATCGCCCCGGCGGCTCGCAGCTCGAGCCCGTCGCCGGGACCGAGCCGCGGCCCGTCCTCGCCGGTGCGGAACGGGCGCGAGGCCATCGTCGCGGCCAGCCCGCCGACCGCGGCACAGAGCGCGGCGGGGGATTCGGCGGCGGCCTCGCGGAGCCGGCGCAGGTCGCGCGGGTCTCCGTAGCGGCCGTCCTCGCCCGCGTCCGAGCCGTCCTCGCCTTCCGCTCGCGTCGCGCCGTCCTCGCCGCCCCGGTCCTCGCCGCGCCAGCGGGCCAGGGCGGTCTCGGAGTCGGCGATGCGTTCGCGGCGGATCGCCCGCTCCAGCCAGTCGACCCGCCCGGGGGAGAAGCCGGACGGCCCGCGCAGGTAGCGCAGCAGGTCGGCCGCGCGGCCGGTGCCGAAGGCCGTCTCGAGCAGGGCGACGACGGCGCCGCCGACCGAGGTCGTGGCGACCGGCACCTCGGCCTCGAGTGCGGCGGCGATCCCGTTGGCCTCGAGCGCCGCTTCGACCTCGGGGCCACGCCTTCCCGGATCCCGCAGGGCGACTGCGATCTCGTCGGGGACCGCGCCCGCATGGATCAGCCGCGAGACCTCGGCGGCGATCGCTTCGGCCTCGGCCCGGGTCCCGGCGGAGCGCAGCAGGGTCAGGTCCGACGGTTCGGGGAGGGGCTCGGGCGTCGCCTCCGGCAGGCCGAAGCCGCGGGCGAGCGCGTAGAGCTGGGCGCTCTCCGTGTTCGCCGGATTCGCCGCGAGGATCGTTTCGTCGACCGGCTCCAGCGCGCTCAACGCACCCAGCAGGTCGGCACGCGCGGCGAGCGCCTCGTTGCCGGGCTCGAAGGGCACCGCGACGGTGACCTCGGTGTGGGCGGTGAGCGCGCCGACCAGGTCGAACTGCGCCGGGGTGAGGTCGTCGAGTCCATATAAGAAGACCGGTCGGCCGGCCCACGGCCCGGGGTCCGCGCGCAGGAGCGCGGTCGCCTCGCGGGCGATCCCGGCCGGGTCGAGACGGCCGCTTCGCTCGCGCGCCGCCTCGTAGCCGGCGAAGAGGGTGGCAACATCGGCGAGGTAGGCGGAGCCCTCCAGGGTCCCGGCGCTCGCCTCGACGTCGTGCGGGCCGACCCCGGCCGCCTGCAGCTCGTCGAGGAGCCGCGCGAAGGCGGCGGCGAAGCCAGGGCGTCCGGCCGAGCGGCGCAGCGGCCCGAGCCGCGGCGAGAGTTCCTCGACCGCCACCTCGACGCAGCGGCGGCGCTGGGCGGGCGAGAGG